>NZ_CP067113.1:2326179-2658490 GCF_016615955.1 Luteimonas sp. MC1750 | reverse complement strand
CGGCGCCGTCCGCCGCCGCGCCCGCGTCCCGGCTCGACTACCCGGGGAAACTGGGCATCCCGGTGCGCCTGGACATGTTGCCCGCGGCCGAAGGTGGTCGCGCGGGGCCGATCGCCGGCGCCTGGCGTGGAGAGGTCGCGTTCGATGGTGGCGCCACGGCGCGCTGCGGGATCGACCGCGGCGGGCTGGCGGAGCTGGTCCCCGGCAGCAGCCACGAGGTGCGGCTGATCTGCGCCAGCGCCGTGCAGCTGTCCGGGGACGGCCGCCGTGGCTTCCGCGTGCTGGAGGACGGACGCCCGGTCGCCTCGGGCGTCGTCCTGCCCTGATCAGCCGGCCGGCAGCAGCTTCAGCAGCCGTCCGCCTTCGCCGTCCTCGAGCAGCCACAGTCCGCCCTCGGGTCCCTGTTCGACCTCGCGGATGCGCTGTCCCATGTCGAAGCGCTCGGCCTCGCGCGCCGTCGTCCCGTCGAATTCCACGCGCACCAGCGCCTGCGAGGACAGCCCGCCGATCAGCGCGCTGCCCGTCCACTGCGGGAAGACGTCGCCGCTGTAGAAGACCAGGCTCGACGGCGAGATCACCGGCGTCCAGCCCACGGCGGGCGCGCTGAACTCCGGGCGGGTGTCATGGTCGGGAATCGGCGTGCCGTCGTAGTGGTCGCCGTTGGACACGATGGGATAGCCGTAATTGGCGCCACGCTCGACCAGGTTGAGCTCGTCGCCGCCGGCCGGGCCCATCTCCACGTCCCAGAGCCGGCCGCCGCCGTCGAAGGCCAGGCCGAGCACGTTGCGATGGCCCAGCGACCAGACCTCGGCCGCGACGCCGCCCTGCGCCGCGAAGGGATTGCCCGCCGCCGGGCGCCCGTCGTCGTCCAGGCGCAGGACCTTGCCCATGTTGGAGGCCATGTCCTGCGCGGGATCGAACTTCTGCCGTTCGCTGGAGCTGAGCCAGAGCTTGCCTTCGCCGTCGAAGGCGATGCGGTGGCCGTAGTGGCCGCGGCCATCGACCTTGGGGACCTGGCGCCAGATCACCTCGAGCCCGTCCAGGCGCGCGCCGCCGTCCTCGCCGGTCACCAGACGGGCCCGCGCCAGCGCGGCGCCGCGACGGTCGCCGCGGCCCGCTTCCGCATAGCTCAGGTAGACGATGCCGTTGTCGGCGAACCCCGGATGCGGCACGACGTCGCCGAAGCCACCCTGGCCACCGTAGTCGACGTCCGGCACGCCGGCGACGTCCTGGCTGGCGCCGCTCTCCACGTCGACCAGCTTCAGGCGACCCTTCTTCTCGGTCACCAGCAGGCGGCCGTCAGGCAGGAAGCTCATCGCCCAGGGCTCGTCGAACACCGCGATGACGTCGACCTCGAACGGCTGCCCCGCGGCGGCGGGCGCCGTCGCGCCATCGGCACCGGCGTTGGAGGCCGCGCCGGCGGCGGAGCCCGCGCTGCCGTTGCACGCGGTGGTGGCGAATGCGAGCGCCAGGGCGCTGGCCAGCAGGTGCGGTTTCATCGCGATGGACTCCGGGACCGTGTCGGAGCCCCAGTATCGTGCAGGCCGCCGCCTCGCGCACCCGTGCCTAGCGTCCCGGCGGCCGCGAGTGGTTAAAGCGGCGTTTCCCGCCGGTCCGCGCAGCGGATGCGGTTAATGCAGGGGATTGCAGGGTGTGGACCCGGATGCCCCCGCATCCGCCCTGAGGAGATTCCCCGATGAAGAATGCAACCATGCCGATCGCCGCCGTCCTCGCCCTCGGTGCCGCGCTGGCCATGCCCGTGGCCCTGGCCCAGAGCGCCATCACCCCCGAGGTCCGCGCCGCCGAAGACGCGGCCGTCGAATCGGCCGCGACCGCCCGGCAGGCGCAGGACGGCACCCCGCAGACCCAGGACGCGACCCAGACGCAGGCCCCCACCACCGACGGGCAGCCCGCCGGCCGCCAGCTCGGCTGGAACGACGTCGATGCCGACGGCAACGGCACCATTTCCCGCGAAGAGTCCGCGGCGCTGCCGGCGCTGGCGGCCGTGTTCGACGGCGCGGATGCCGATGGCGACGGCGAGCTGACCGCCGACGAGTACCGCAGCCACGCGGCCAAGGCCGGCGGCCAGGACTGACCGCCCGGCCGCCGCGCGCGGCCACCCATATCGTGCACGACGGCGGCAGGGATGCCGCCGTCGTTGCCGTTCAGGGATAATCGCCCGATGCCCCGCATCCGGATGGTCGGCTTCGACGCCGACGACACGCTCTGGCGCAGCCAGGACTACTTCGACCAGGCCCAGCGCGATTTCGAAGCCATCATCGCCGGCTACGTCGACGGCGACCCGCGCACCAGCGAACGGCTGTATGCGGTCGAGAAGGCGAACCTCGCCGTGTTTGGCTACGGCGTCAAGGGCATGGCGCTGTCGATGATCGAGTCGGCGATCGACATCACCGCAGGCCGCATCAGCGGCGCCGACGTCCATCGCATCGTCGCGCTGGCCAAGACGCTGCTGCGCCATCCGGTCGAGCTGCTGCCCGGCGTGCGCGAAGCGGTGCAGGCGGTGGCGGCCAAGGTGCCGGTGGTGCTGATCACCAAGGGCGACCTGTTCCACCAGGAGGCCAAGGTGCGCGAGTCGGGCATGTCCTCGCTGTTCCGGCGGATCGAGATCGTCAGCGAGAAGGACGTGCCGACGTATCGCCGCCTGCTCGAGGAGTTCGAGGTGGCCCCGGCCGAGTTCGTGATGGTCGGCAACTCGCTGTGCTCGGACATCGCGCCGGTGCTCGAGCTGGGAGGCTGGGGCCTGCACCTGCCCTACCACCTGACCTGGGAGCACGAGCGCGAGGCCACGCTGTCCGCCGGCGACCAGGTGCGCATGGCGACGCTCGGATCGGCGGCCGAACTACCCGCGGCACTGCGGTCGATCCTCGCCGCCTGACGCGGAGCGGTTGCGCCTGCGGCACAATCGACGCATGCCACGCCTCCACGCGCTCCTGGTCGCACTGCTTGCCGGCGTCGCCGCGGGCTGCGTGCGCGAGCCCGATGACGCGGGGACGGCTCCGCCGGTGATCGGCGAGGGCGCGGCGGAATGGCGCGGGCGCCTGCCCTGCGCCGACTGCGAGGCGATCGATACCCGCCTGGTCCTCGAGCGGCAGGCCGGCCGGGACCGCTACCGGCTGGTCGAGGTGTATGTTGCCGTCGACGGCAGCCAGAGCTTCGACGAAGCGGGCGAATGGCGGCTCGACGGCCAGCTGCTCAGCCTCGAGCCGGGCACCGGCGGGCTGCGCCGGTATGCCCTGGTCGGCGGTGGCGCGCTGCAGGTCCGAGATCCCCAAGGGCAGGTGTTCCCGGGGCGCGAACACGACCTGCTGCTGCCGGTTGGCCGGCACCCCTGACGCGGAGACCGCATGAACCTTCGATACCCGCTGCTGCTCGCCTGCCTGCTGTGGCTGCTCCTGCCGCTGGCCGCGCTGGCGCAGGACGTCCCGACGCAGGACGCCCCGGCGACGTGGACGCCCGCCACCGGCGACGCCGTGGTCGATGCCCGCCTCGGCGACATCAACCGCTATGCCGGCCGCTATCCCGACGCCTTCGTCGACGAACTGGTGCGCTATTTCGACGCCCCGCGCCCGCTGCTGGAGGACCTGCTCGGCCGCCAGGAACGCGTGCCCGGCGACCTCTACTACGCCTGCGCGCTGGCGCGGGTGTCCGGCCGCCCCTGTCGCGGCGTGATCGAGGCCTGGTCGGCCGGGCACCCGGACGGCTGGCAGGGCATCGCGAGCGACTTCGGCGTCGAGCCTGGCAGCGCCCGGGCCAGGCGGCTGCGCGAGGGGATGGCCGACAGCTATCGCCGGTGGGGCCGGCCGCTGCCCACGGACGGCTGACCCCGGGCCGCCTTGACCTTCCAGCGGTGGGAAGGTCTAGGCTGTCCCCATGGACAGACAGCAGCAGGAAAAGGCGCGCGGCCCGGCCGGCCCGCCCATCGAACTCGCCATCGAGGGCATGACCTGCGCCTCCTGCGTCGCCCGCGTCGAGCGCGCGCTGCAGGCGGTGCCGGGCGTGACCACGGCCGCGGTGAACCTCGCGACCGAGCGCGCGACGGTGCATGGCCCGACCGACTCCGTGGCCCTGCTGGCCGCCGTCGGCAAGGCCGGCTATGCCGCGCGCGCCCTCGACGCGAGCGGACCGCGCGACGACGCGGCCGAGTCCGCGAGGCGCGAGGCAGAAAGCGCGACCCTCAAGCGCGACCTGCTGCTGGCCGTGGCCCTGGCCCTGCCGGTGTTCGTGCTGGAGATGGGCGCGCACCTGGTGCCGGCCATGCACCACTGGGTGGACCAGGGCCTGGGCCTGCAGCGCAGCTGGCTGATCCAGTTCGCGCTCACCACGGCGGTGCTGGTCGGGCCGGGGCGGCGCTTCTACACCGCCGGCATCCCGGCGCTGCTGCGGCTGGCGCCGGACATGAACTCGCTGGTCGCGGTGGGCACGCTCGCGGCCTGGGGCTATTCGCTGGTCGCGACCTTCGCGCCGCGGCTGCTGCCGGCGGGCACGGTGAATGTCTATTACGAAGCCGCGGCGGTGATCGTCGCCCTGGTGCTGCTGGGCCGCTGGCTGGAAGCGCGCGCCAAGGGCCGCACCTCGGAGGCGATCAAGCGCCTGGTGGGCCTGCAGCCCAAGCTCGCCCGGGTGGTGCGCGACGGCGTCAGCGCCGAGATTCCCATTGGCGAAGTGCGGCCGGGCGACCTGGTCGAACTGCGCCCCGGCGAGCGCGTGCCGGTCGATGGCGCGGTGGTCGAGGGCCGCAGCTACGTCGACGAATCGATGATCACCGGCGAACCGGTGCCGGTGGAGAAATCAGCCGGCGCGGCCGTCGTCGGCGGCACCGTGAACCAGCAGGGCGCGCTGACCCTGCGCGCGACCGCGGTCGGCGCGCAGACGGTGCTGGCCCAGATCATCCGCCTGGTGGAGCAGGCGCAGGGGTCGAAGCTGCCGATCCAGGGCATGGTCGACCGCGTCACGCTCTGGTTCGTGCCGGCGGTGATGCTGGTGGCCCTGCTGACCTTCGTCGCCTGGATGCTGTTCGGCCCGGAGCCGGCGCTGGGGCTGGCGCTGGTGAACGCGGTCGCGGTGCTGATCATCGCCTGTCCCTGCGCCATGGGCCTGGCCACGCCGACCTCGATCATGGTCGGCACCGGCCGCGGCGCCGAGCTCGGCGTGCTGTTCCGCAAGGGCGAGGCGCTGCAGCTGCTGAAGGATGCCGCGGTGGTCGCCGTGGACAAGACCGGCACGCTGACCGAGGGGCGCCCGGCGCTGACCGACCTCGAACTGGCCGAAGGTTTCACGCGCGGCGAGGTACTGCGCCTGGTGGCCTCGGTCGAGTCGCGCTCGGAGCATCCGATCGCGCGGGCGATCGTCGCCGCGGCCGAGGGCGAAGGCATCGCGGTGCCGGAGCCGGGCGATTTCGCGTCGGTCACCGGCATGGGCGTGCATGCGCGGGTGGACGGCCATCGCGTCGAGGTGGGCGCGGACCGCTACATGCGCGCGCTGGGCCTCGAGGTCGATGCCTTCGCCGCGGTGGCCGCGCGCCTGGGCAGCGAAGGCAAGTCGCCGCTGTACGCCGCGGTCGACGGCCGGCTGGCCGCGATCATCGCGGTGGCCGACCCGGTCAAGCCCGACACCCCGGCCGCGATCGCCGCGCTGCATGCGCAGGGGCTCAAGGTCGCGATGATCACCGGCGACAACGCGCGCACCGCCCAGGCCATCGCCGCACGCCTCGGCATCGACGAGGTGGTTGCCGAGGTGCTGCCCGAAGGCAAGGTGGAAGCGGTCCGCCGGCTCAAGGCCGAACATGGCCGCCTCGCGTTCGTCGGCGACGGCATCAACGATGCGCCCGCGCTGGCCGAGGCCGACGTCGGCCTCGCGATCGGCACCGGCACCGACATCGCCATGGAAGCGGCCGACGTCGTGCTGATGTCCGGCAGCCTGCAGGGCGTGCCGAACGCGATCGCGCTGTCCAGGGCGACCATCGGCAACATCCGCCAGAACCTGTTCTGGGCCTTTGCCTACAACACCGCGCTGATTCCTGTGGCGGCCGGCGTGCTGTATCCGGCCTTCGGCATCCTGCTGTCGCCGATCCTGGCGGCGGGCGCGATGTCGCTGTCGAGCGTGTTCGTGCTCGGCAACGCGCTGCGGCTGCGGCGCTTCCAGGCGCCGGTGGTCGCGGCATGAGCGGCGCGCCCGGGCTGGCCGGGGCGCGGCGCGCGTGAACATCGGAGAGGCCGCACGTGCGTCCGGGGTGTCGGCGAAGATGATCCGCTACTACGAGGAGGCCGGGCTGGTTCCGCCGGCCGCGCGCAGCGCCGCGGGCTATCGCCTGTATGGCGATGCCGACGTGCACCGCCTGCGCTTCATCCGCCGGGCGCGCGACCTCGGGTTCGCGGTCGCCGAGATCGGCGGGCTGCTGGGGCTGTGGAGCGATCGCTCGCGCCGCAGCGCCGACGTCAAGCGGCTCGCGCAGGCGCATATCGCGGACCTCGAGGACCGCATCGCCCGGCTGCGGCAGATGGCGGACACCCTGCAGACCCTGGCCGATGGCTGCGCCGGCGACCACCGGCCGGACTGCCCGATCCTCGAGGGCTTGGAAGCGGACGCGGCCGGGGAACCCGGCGACGCGTGAACGTGGCCGGGTGGGGCCCTGCAGGCGGGCAGGGCGGCGTGTACCCTGTCGGCCCTGCGCGGCGCCTCCCGACCCTGCCAGCGCGGTGACCGGTATGACGACGACAGCCCCCCCCGACCTCGACGCAGCGGCAGCCCCGGACGCAGCCGGCCCGCGCCGCGACAGTGCGCGCTACGCGGCGTCCATCCGCCTCTCGGTCGCCCCGATGATGGATTGGACCGACTCGCACTGCCGTGTCTTCCACCGCCTGCTGGCGCCGAACGCGCGGTTGTATACCGAGATGGTGCACGCCAATGCGGTCATCCATGGCGATCGCGCCAAGCTGCTGGCGCTGGATCCGGTGGAGCATCCGGTGGCGCTGCAGCTCGGCGGCAGCGAGCCGGCGCTGCTGGCCCAGGCCGCGCGCATCGGTGCCGATCACGGTTTCGACGAGATCAACCTCAACGTCGGCTGCCCATCCGACCGGGTGCAGGCCGGGCGCTTCGGTGCCTGCCTGATGCGCGAGCCGGCGCTGGTCGCCGAGAGCGTGGCGGCGATGCGCACGGCCTGCGACGTGCCGGTGACGGTGAAGTGCCGGCTGGGCGTGGACGACGACCACGAGTACGCGCGTTTCCTCGCCTTCATCGATACGGTCGCCGCGGCGGGCTGCCGCCTGTTCGTGGTGCATGCACGCAACGCCTGGCTGAAGGGCCTGTCGCCGAAGGAGAACCGCGAGGTCCCGCCGCTGCGCTACGACTGGGCCTACGCGCTGAAGCGCGAGCGACCGGGGCTGGCGGTGGTGGTCAACGGCGGTATCGCGGATGCGGCGGAAGCCACCGCGCACCTGGACCACGTCGACGGGGCCATGCTGGGGCGCGCCGCCTACCACGACCCCTGGCTGCTGCATCGGCTGGACGCGGCCTGGTACGGCGGTGCGGTGTCCACGCGCGCCGACATGCTGCGGGCCATGCGCCCCTACGTGGAAGCGCGGCTGGCGCGGGGCGCCCAGCTGAAGCACATCAGCCGCCACTGGCTCGGCCTGTTCCAGGGCGAACGCGGCGGCCGCGCGTTCCGCCAGGTGCTGAGCGAGGGTGCGCACCGTCCCGGCGCCGACTGGTCGCTGGTGGAACGCGCGATCGCGATGACCGCCGGTGGCGGCCGTGCTGTCGCCTGACATGGCGTCGCTGACCCGCAACCCCGCCGCCTTCCTCGCCTTCGCCCGCGGCTGCCCGCCGGACTTCGGTCCGGCGACCGCGCGCGCCGCCTTCCTGGTCGCGCCCGATGGCTTCGGCCGCGCCGACGAGTCGGCCAGCGACAACCGTTACATGGCCGAGGCCGACGGCTTCGACGCCGCGCGCGCATCGGCCCAGCACCGCGAGCTGCAGCGCGCGCTGGCGACGGTGCTGCCGACGCTGTGCTTTCCCGGCGATCCGCTGGCGCCCGATGGGCTGTTCCCCAACAACGTCTTCGCCACCGCGCCCGGCGCACTGGTGGTCGGGCGCATGCGCCACCCGGTGCGCCAGCGCGAGGCGCTGCGCGCCGACATCCGCGGATTCTTCGGCGATCTCATGGGCCACGCCGTGCGCGACCTGTCGCAGCAGCCGCATGCCTGCGAACTCACCGGCGCCCTGGTCATCGATCGCGCACGCGGCCTGGGTCTGTGCGGGCTGTCCGAGCGCTGCGACGCCGAAGGGGCGCGCCTGATGCACGAGGCCCTGGGCCTGCGCGCGACCCTGATGTTCGACCTCGCCCCCGGCGAGTACCACACCAACGTCGTGCTCGCGGTGCTCGCCGGGCGTGCGGCGCTCATCTGCCCGGCGGGCTTCGCCGATCCGGCCGTACCTGACACCATCGCCGCGCTGTATGCGCCACACGCGATCCTGCTGTCGGAGGCGGAGCAGGCGGCCTTCGCCGGCAACGCCATCGCGCTCTCGCCGGACCTGGCCTGGATGAGCGAGCGCGCCGCGCAGGCGCTCTCCGCCGCGAGCCGGTGCGGACTCGCGCAGGCGGCTTTCGCGCTGCGCGACGTCGCCCTGGATGCGATCGAGGCGGCGGGAGGCTCGCTGCGCTGCTGCGTCGCCGAGATCTACTGACGGCGTCGCAAACGCGCCGCGCGCCTGTCGAACGTGAACAGGGGCGGACCGCCTCCGGAAAAGTTAAGGGGTAATTCACCGCCTGCTTCCGAGAATCACTGCATCGCTGCGGTGCGCCACGCTGCCCGCGCCCGTAACTTTCTGTATTCTTTCGGAAATGCCGCACATGACCGTCAGTCGTCCGCTTCCGCTGCTGTGCCTGCTCGCCACGCTTGCCGTGGCCGGCACCGCGCATGGCGATGACGGCCGACCCTCGCGGCGCGGCCAGGCGCAGCCGCCGCGCGCCGAGGCGCCGATCCCCGGCCTGCCGCCGCCGGCCCAGCGCAGCGCGCGCCGCGATGCGCTGTCGGATTCAGTGCGCCGGGTGCAGAGCCGCACCGGTGGCCAGGTGCTGAGCGCCGAGCGCGTGCCGTTCGACGGTCGCGACATCAACCGGGTGAAGGTGGTCGACGATCGCGGTCGCGTGCGCGTGTACATGGACGACCCGGACGCCCGTCCGCGTCGTGCGGCACGCCCTACACGCGGCGACGACGACTGAATGCGCACCCTGAGGCAACCTCTTCGCTGCGGCGGCCCAGCCACGCGGCGGCACACCGGAGACACCGATGCGCATCCTGCTTGTTGAAGACGAAGCCCCCCTGCGCGAGACCCTGGCCGCGCGCCTGAAGCGCGAGGGCTACGCCGTCGATGCCGCCCAGGACGGGGAAGAGGGCCTGTACATGGGCCGCGAAGTGCCGTTCGACGTCGGCATCATCGACCTCGGGCTGCCAAAGATGTCGGGCATGGAGCTGATCAAGGCCCTGCGCGACGAGGGCAAGCAGTTCCCGGTGCTGATCCTCACCGCCCGCTCGAGCTGGCAGGACAAGGTCGACGGCCTGAAGCAGGGCGCCGACGACTACCTGGTCAAGCCCTTCCACGTCGAGGAGCTGCTGGCGCGCATCAACGCGCTGGTGCGCCGTGCCGCGGGCTGGAGCAAGCCGACGCTGGAGTGCGGTGCGGTGGTCCTCGACCTCGCCGCGCAGACGGTGAGCGTCAACGGCGCCAACGTCGACCTGACCAGCTACGAGTACAAGGTGCTCGAGTACCTGATGATGCACGCCGGCGAGCTGGTCTCGAAGGCCGATCTCACCGAACACATCTACCAGCAGGACTTCGACCGCGACTCCAACGTGCTCGAGGTCTTCATCGGCCGCCTGCGCAAGAAGCTGGATCCGGACGGCACCCTGAAGCCGATCGAGACCGTGCGCGGTCGCGGCTACCGCTTCGCGATCCCGCGCAGCAACGAGGGTTGAGGCCGGCGGGGCGCCACGGCGCCCGGCATGGATCGGAGGCGGCGTGGGGCAGGCGCGCAAGGATCGGAGACTCGCGTGGCGGCCGCGTTCGCTGCAGGCGCGCCAGCTGCTGGCCGCGAGCCTGGGGCTGGTCGCGTTCCTGGCGGCGGCGGGCTACGCGCTCGACCGGGCCTTCGTCGATGTCGCCAGCGAGCTGCAGCGCGACCGCCTGCGCAGCTACGCGACCTCCTATGCCCGCGACATCGAGTTCGACCGCGCCGGCAACCTGATTCCCCCGTACACCCAGCCTGACGAACGCTTCGAGCGGCCCGGCAGCGGCCTGTACGCCCTGGTCGTGCTGCCCAACGGCACCTGGTCGTCGGAGTCGACCAGCGGGCCGCAGCTGCCGGACGCGGAGCTGCTCGAGGGCGGGGTCGAGAAGTTCGAGGGGCCGCTGCCGATGACCCGCGCCGACGAGACCTATGGCGAGGTGCTGCGCTACGGCAAGGGCTTCATCTGGGACCTCGAACAGCGCCCCGAGGCCGAGTTCCCGTACACCATCTACATCATGGAAGACGCCGGCCTGCTGCCACAGCAGGTGCGCGTGTTCCGCGCCGCGCTGTGGGGCTACCTCGGCATCGCCGGCATGGTCCTGCTGCTGCTGCAGGCGCTGGTGCTGCGGTGGAGCCTGCGCCCGCTGCGGCGCGTGGTGGCCGAGCTCAACAAGGTCCAGCGCGGCCAGGCCGAACGCATGAGCGAGCTGCATCCGCGCGAGCTGGAGCCGCTGACCGAGAGCATCAACGCGCTGGTGGAGAGCGAGCGCCAGAACCTCGAGCACCAGCGCAACACCATGGCCGACCTCGCGCACAGCCTGAAGACGCCGCTGGCGGTGCTGCGCACGCGCCTGGACGGCGACGCCAGCGAAGCCGAGCTGCGCGCCGACGTCGCCGACCAGGTGCGGCGCATGAACGAGCTGGTGAGCTACCAGCTGAGCCGCGGCGCGTCGGGCGGACACCAGCTGTTCGCGGCGCCGGTGGAGATCGAGCCCTATGCGGAGGCGATCGTGCGCGGGCTGGAGAAGATCTATGCCGGTAAGGGCGCGGTCTGCGAGTTCGAGATCGATCCGGCCGCGCGCTTCCATGGCGAGCCGGGCGACCTGCAGGAGCTGCTCGGCAACCTGCTGGAGAACGCCTTCAAATGGGCACGCGGGCGCGTGCTGCTGACCGTGCAGCCCGGCGCCAGCGCGCCGCGCCGGCGGCCGGGCCTGCTGGTCGCGGTGGACGACGATGGCCCCGGCATCCCGCCCGAGCGCATCGCGCACGTGCTGCAGCGCGGCGTGCGCGGCGACGAGCGCGTCCAGGGCCACGGCATCGGCCTGTCGATCGTGCAGGACATCGTGCGCAGCTACCGCGGCGAGCTGGAGGTGTCGGCCGCGCCCGAGCTGGGTGGTGCGCGCTTCCTGGTGCGGCTGCCGCCGGGGCTCTGAGCCCGCCCGGTCGCGCGTGCGCTCAGGCGCTGGCGAAGGGCGGCGTGCCGTACAGCCGGCGGAGGTGTCCGGCGACCGCCGGCAGTTCTCGCGCCAGCAGGGCCGGGTCGCTGAAGTGGTATTCGCTGCAGACCGCGAAGAATTCCTCGGGCGCCTCGGCCGCGTAGGGATCGATGCGCGTGTGCAGGCCGCGGTCGACGCGCCCGGCGAAGCCGTCATAGGCCTGCTGGAAGTCGCGCGCCCATTCGCGCTGCCAGTCGCGCGGCAGCGGCGGGGTGCCGTCGAGCACGCCGTCCAGCGCATCGAGCTTGTGCACCATCTCGTGCACGGCCACGCAGCAGCCGTCGCGCGGGCTGGCCAGGTCGGCGCTGACGTCGGCCCAGGACAGCACCAGTGGGCCGTGCTCCCAGGCCTCGCCGGCCAGGTCGTCCTCCCACTCGTGCACCACTCCGGCCGCATCGACGTGGCTGCGGTCGACCCGGAACGCGTCGGGATAGACCAGCAGCTGCGACCAGCCATGCAGGCCTTCGGCGCCGAATTCGAGGAGCGGCAGGCAGCACAGCGCGGCGAGCGTGGTGCGGGCGGCGTCGTCGAGCACCAGTCCGGCGATGGGGGTGATGGTCTTGTCGCGCAGGAAGCGCGCGGCGAGCACGCGCAGCCGTTCGGCGCGCGCGTCATCCAGTGCAGCGACCCAGGGGACGGTGGCCTGCACCGTCTGCCAGTGGCGGGGATCGATGTCGGCGGGCGGGCGCCGGAACAGGCGCCTGATCACCCTATTGACCAGCACGCCGTCGCCTAGCGGAACATTCCCGGCAGGAAGCTGTGCCAGCGCGCCGGGCGCGAGGCGTCGGCGTCCGAGCCGGTGCCGCGCGGGATCGCCGGCTTGTCCGACTCGGGGCGCCTGGCGGCACGGACCGGGTCGACGTCGGGCCCGGTGCTGGCGGGGTAGTCGGTCGAGCACGCCGAACCGTCGCCACCCGGGCCGGACATGCGCGCCTCGCGGGCCTCCGAAGGGAGGGCCAGGGACAGCAGCGTCAGGACGAGAAGGGCGCGGACGGACATGGCAGAGGCCTGTTCGGTAACCGGGTCAACCTCCGGATCATACATGCATGCGGGCCGCTGCAAGGGGGCCGGCCGTCGACGCGCGGGCCGGTGTGATAATCCGGGCATGCCGACGCCAGACGACGCCACCACCGCCCGCGCGCCCGAACTGGTGGAAAAAGCCCTGCTGCGGCGCCTGGCCGGAGGCCCGGTGTCGGGCGACGTACTCGCCCGCGAGGCCGGACTGACCCGGGCGGCGATGTGGAAGCGGATCGAGGCGCTGCGCTCGGCCGGGATCGCGATCGCCGCGCGTCCCGGACGGGGCTATGCCCTGGAGGCGCCGGTGGACCTCCTCGAGGCGGGCGCGATCGCGGACCTGCTGCCCGACGGGGTCCGCGCCGCGATCCATGGACCGGACGTCGCCTGGACGATCGATTCCACCAGCAGCGAACTGCTGCGCCGGCGCACGCCGCCGACCGGCGTGGAGGTGCTGCTGGCGGAGCGCCAGACCGGCGGCCGCGGCCGGCTGGGCCGCGCCTGGGCCTCGCCCCTCGCCGCCAACCTGTACCTGTCGCTGGCCCGGGCCTTCGACGGCGGGCTGGCGCGGCTGGGCGGCCTGGGCCTGGTGGCCGGCGTGGCGGCGGCCGAGACCCTGCATGCCCTGGGCTACGACGCGGTCCGGCTGAAGTGGCCGAACGACCTCGTTGTCGTCGAGCCCCTGACCGGTGGGCTGCGCAAGCTCGGCGGCCTGCTGGTGGAGGGCGGCGGGGAACATGCCGGTCCGGTCCGCGCGGTGGTCGGGTTGGGCCTGAACGTGCGCATGCCGGCGACGGTGGCCGCCGCCATCGACCAGCCCTGGTGCGATCTTGCGGCGCTTGGCCCGGCCGCGCCGTCGCGCAACGCGCTCGCGGCGGCCCTGGTGGTCGGCCTGGTGCCGGCACTGGCGCAGTTCGACCGGGAAGGCCTCGCGCCCTTCCTGTCGCGCTACGCCGCGCTGGACGCGCTTGCCGGTCGCCCGGTGGAGGTGCGCGCCGGAAGCACCGTGCAGGCGGGCATCGCGCTGGGGCTCGCGCCCGACGGGGCGCTGCGCGTGGCGGTCGATGGCGTGGAGCGTCATGTCCATGCGGGCGAAGCGAGCCTGCGCGTGCGCGGGGCAGCGGCATGAGCGACTGGGCCTTCGATCTCGGCAACACGCGGCTGAAGCTGGCACCGCTGGACGCGGGCGGGGCGGGTGACGTCGCGGCGTTCGCGCACGACGGCCGCAACCTCGACCCGGCCTGGGCCGCGCACCTGCCACCGCGGATCGAAGTGGCCTGGGTCGCCAGCGTCGGCCCGGCCGCACTGCGCGCCGCCTTGCTGCAGGTGCTGGTGCCGCGCGCGAGGCGGGTGGTCGAAGTGCGCGTCGAGCGCGAGATGGCCGACGTGCGCATCGGCTACGAGGATCCGTCCCGCCTCGGCGTCGACCGCGCGCTGGCGATGGTCGGCGCGCGCGGGCGCATCCCCGGCTGGGTGCTGGTGGTAGGCGTGGGCACCGCGTTGACCGTCGACCTGGTCGATGCGGATGGGCGGCACCTGGGCGGCTGCATCGCGCCATCGCCGACGCTGATGCGCGAGGCGCTGCATGCGCGTGCGCCGCAGCTGCCGCTGGATGGCGGGACCGCGACGCACTTCGCGACCGACACCGTCGATGCGCTGGCGGCGGGCTGCCTGGGTGCGGCGCTCGGCCTGGTCGAGCGCAGCCGCGAACAGGCGCGGCAACTGGCCGGTACGTCGCCGTCGATCGTGGTGCATGGCGGCGGCGCCGCGGCGCTGCTGCCCGGGCTTGCCCGGGCCGTGCACCTGCCGTCGCTGGTCATGGACGGCCTCGCGCGGCTGGCACGCCAGCCGGCAGGCCCGGGCTAGAATCCGGGCATGCCTGCACGCGCCCTGCTTGTCCTGCTGGTCATGCTCAACTTCGGAGTCGCCACCTGGTGGGTGCTGCGGCCAGGCCCCCTGCCGCCGACGCCCTGGGCCCCCGCGGAAGGCGTGCCCACGCTGCGGCTGCCGGGCGAGCCCGTGCGCGACGGCGATGACGCCGCGTCGGGGTCGGCCGCTGCTGGCGGCGCGGGAGATGTCGCCGCTGCGGTCGGCTCGACTGGCAGCGGGGTCGCGCCGCCGGAACCCGCGTCCGGAGCCGACGGAACCATCGCGGCCGCGGGAACGGATTTGCGCGACGCCGCGATCGCCGATGCCGGCGCGAGCGGCGCGACTGGCGCCTCGAACCCCGCGGCAACGACGCCCCAGCTTCCGCCCGAATCGCCCCTGCGCTGCATGAGCTTCGGTCCCTATGCCGACGCCGCGTCGGTGGCCGCCGCGCGCGGCGCGCTGCAGCCGCTGGGTGCGACGCGCACGCGCGTGCGCGACGTCATCGATGCGCCGCGTGGCTGGCGCGTGACCATGGCGGCGCAGGCCGACCGCGCCGCGGCCGATGCGCTGGCCGCGAAGATCCGCGCGGCGGGCTTCGACGACCTGCTGGTGGTCCCGTCGGGGGACGAGGCCAACGCCATCGCCCTCGGGCGCTATGGCAGCGAGCCCGCCGCGCGCCGCCGCGAGTCCACGCTGCGCGCCGCGGGCTTCCCCGCCCGCGCGCAGCCGCTGGGCGAGGCCACGACGCGCTACTGGCTCGATCTGGCCGCGGGTCCGGCCTTCGATGCGGCCGCCGCGCGCGCCGCGGCCGGTGCGTCCGACGCCCGTACGATCGATTGCGCCGGCGTGGTCGCGGCCGCGGCGCGCTAGAATGCCGCGCGCCCTCGTGGCGCATGTGCCGGCATAGCTCAGCTGGTAGAGCAACCGCCTTGTAAGCGGTAGGTCGTCCGTTCGATTCGGACTGCCGGCACCATCTTTCCGTGCCCGCTGGAGTTCCGCATGCTGAAGCCGCAGCCCGTGTCCGTCTATGGAGTGCCCACCGACGTGGGTGCCGGCACGCGCGGCGCATCGATGGGGCCCGAAGCGTTGCGCGTCGCCGGCCTGGTCGAGGCGCTGGCGGCGCGCGGGATTGACGTGGTCGATCGCGGCGACGTCGGCGGGCCGCGCAATCCCTGGACCCGGCCGGACGGCGGATACCGCCACCTCGACGAGGTCGTGGCCTGGAACCGCGCGGTGATGGAGATGTCCGCGGCCGAACTCGCGGCCGGCCGCATGCCGGTGATGCTCGGCGGCGACCACAGCCTGGCGATGGGCTCGATCACCGCGGTGGCCCGCCACTGCCGCGCGCGCGGCAAGCGCCTGCGCGTGCTCTGGATCGACGCCCACGCCGATTTCAACACCTCGGCGATCACACCGTCGGGCAATGTCCACGGCATGCCGGTCGCCTGCCTGTGCGGACTCGGCCCGGACGTCCTGGTCAACCTGGGCGGGGAAGGGCCGATGCTCGCGCCGTCCGACGTGCGCCAGATCGGCATCCGCTCGGTGGATCCGGAGGAAAAGCGCCTGGTGCGCGAGCACGGCCTCGACATCTACGACATGCGCTACATCGACGAGGTCGGCATGAAGCAGGTGATGGAAGAGGCGCTGGCCGGCCTCGACGGCGACACCCACCTGCATGTCAGCTTCGACGTCGACGTGCTCGATCCGACCATCGCGCCGGGCACCGGGACGCGCGTGCCCGGTGGCCTCGACTATCGCGAGGCCCAGCTGATGATGGAGATGATCGCCGACGCGGGCGGCGCCGACTCGCTCGACGTGGTCGAAGTGAACCCGGCGCTGGACACGCGCAACCGCACCGCGCGCCTCGCGGTCGACCTGGTCGAGAGCCTGTTCGGCAAGTCGACGCTGATGCGCGACTGAATCCGGGACTGAACGGTCGCGCGAGCCCGGCCACGCGCGTGGCCGGCGTCAACGCGGATTTCACCTCGTGCTGCGTTTCATGTCCCTGACCGGGGCGGCTGCCGCCTGCGGCACCCTGCAAAGAAGGAGATCCACATGAAGCGTATTGCGATCCTGATGATGGTTTCGATGTTCTCGATCGGCATGCTCAGCGCCTGCAACACCGTCAAGGGCGCGGGCAAGGACGTGCAGAAGGTCGGCGAGAAGGTCGAAGGCGCGGCCGACGACACCGGTGCCACCGATCCGCGCTGAACGCACGTTGCCAAGGTGAAGGCCGGCGAACGGAATCTTGACCTGGTGGTGATGCGGGTTTCGGCACTGTGGGGGCGTACCGCAGCGATGCGGTCACTTTCCCCAAGAAGATCGAGGAGCAGCGCATGAACAAGGACATCATTTCCGGCAAGTGGAGCCAGCTCAAGGGCAAGGCCCAGGCACGCTGGGGCGACCTCACCGACGACGTGTTCGACGTCGCCGAGGGCAACGGCGAATACCTGTCGGGCAAGCTGCAGGAAAAGTACGGCTGGGAGCGCGACCGCGCCGACCGCGAGGTCCGTGACTTCGAGAAGACCCTCGGCTGATCCATCGCCCGCGTCACCCGAAGGGCCGGCACATGCCGGCCCTTTTCTGTTGTGGCGGGCCGCCCGGGGCAGCGCGGGCCGCGGGATAGAATGGGCGTCAGTCCACTGGCGTCCCGTTTCCGTATGAGCCTGCGCGTCCTCACCGGCATCAAGCCCACCGGCGTTCCCCATCTCGGCAACTATGTCGGCGCGATCCGTCCGGCGGTCGCGGCCGCGTCGGCGGCCGGCACCGAGAGCTTCTTCTTCCTCGCCGACTACCACGCGCTGATCAGCACCCAGGATCCGCTGCGCGTGCAGCGCTCGACGCTGGAGATCGCGGCGAGCTGGATCGCCTGCGGGCTGGATCCGGACACGGTGGCGTTCTATCGCCAGTCCGATGTCCCCGAGACCACCGAGCTGACCTGGCTGCTGACCTGCGTCGCCGGCAAGGGCCTGCTCAACCGCGCGCATGCCTACAAGGCGGCGGTCGACCGCAACCGCGCCGAAGGCGTGGACGACGACGCCGGGGTGACCGCGGGGCTGTACATGTATCCGGTGCTGATGGCCGCCGACATCCTGCTGTTCAACGCCCACCGCGTCCCGGTCGGCCGCGACCAGGTCCAGCACATCGAGATGGCGCGTGACTTCGCGCAGCGCTTCAACCACATCTACGGCGAGCACTTCACCCTGCCGGAGGCGCTGGTGGAGGAGCAGGTCGCGACGCTGCCCGGCCTCGACGGCCGCAAGATGTCCAAGAGCTACGACAACGTGATCCCGCTGTTCGCGCCGCGCGACGAGCTGCGCCGGCTGGTGTTCTCGATCGTCACCGATTCGCGCGCGCCGGGCGAGCCGAAGGAGACCGCGGGCTCGGCCCTGTTCCAGCTCTATCAGGCCTTTGCCGATCGCGACGAGGCCGAAGCCATGCGCGCCGCCTTCGCCGGGGGCATCGCCTGGGGCGAGGCCAAGGCCCGGCTGTTCGAACGCATCGATGCCGAGCTGGCGCCGCTGCGCGAGCGTTACCAGGCCCTGGTCGCCGACCCCGCGGGACTCGAGCGGCTGCTGCGCAGGGGTGGCGAGCGCCTGCGCGACGAGCAGGCACGGCCCTTCCTGGCGCGCCTGCGCGACGCGGTGGGGCTGCGCGACCTGTCGCTGGCAACGCGCGTCGAGGCCGGCGTGGCCGACGCATCGAAGCCCGCCCTGCCGGTGTTCAAGCAGTACCGCGAAGCCGACGGCCGCTTCCACTTCAAGCTCGTCGACGGCGACCGTCTGCTGCTGCAGGGCGACGGCTTCGCGTCGCCGCGCGATGCCGGGCGCATCGTCGGCCTGCTGAAGTCGGGCGCCGCGGCGCCGCGCGTGGACGCGAACCGGCGCATGTGGCTGGACGATGCCGCGGTCGGCGCGGTGGCCGAGGGCGTGGACGTCGACGACGTGCTGGGCGCGCTGGAGCGCTTCGCGGGTGAGGGCGGATGAACCCCCTGCTCGAGGCCAACCTCACCCTGATCCTGTTCCTGCCCTGGTTCCTGATCCTGGCGACGCTGTTCTGGTTCTGGCCGCGCGAGCCACGCGGCGCCGCGCGCCGGCTCTACGACGTCGTGGCGCTGCTGCTGTCGCTGGCCGCCTTCGTGGCCAGCCTGTACTGGGTGCAGGACATCGCCGATCCCGCGCATGGCCGGATGTGGAAGCACATCCTGGCGACCGCGCTCGGCTACGGAGTCTTCCTGGGCGCGCTGCTGGTCGCGGTGCTGGTGCGCGCGCTGCTGTTCGGCCGGCGGCGGACGCCGGTGGCGTGAGCGGCGACGTCATCCTCGTCGATACCGGCTTCGGCGATCGCCCGGCGTTCTGCGCCGCATGGCTGGTGGTCGAGCAGGGGCGCGCCGCCTTCATCGACTGCGGCACCCTGCACAGCGTGCCTCGCATGCTGGCCGCGCTGGACGCCGCCGGCGTTGCGCACGACGCGGTCGATTACGTCATCGCCACCCACGTGCACCTCGACCACGCCGGTGGCGCCGGCGCGCTGCTGCGCGAGCTGCCAACGGCCACCCTGGTGGTACATCCGCGCGGCGCGCCGCACCTGGTCGATCCGGCCAGGCTCACTGCCAGCGCACGCCAGGTCTACGGCGATGCGCTGTTCGAGCGGTCCTACGGCAGCCTGGTGCCGGCGCCTGCGGAGCGCGTGCGCGCCGCGGCGGACGGCGAGGTCGTCGAACTCGCCGGCCGTCCGCTCCTGCTGGCGCACACGCCCGGGCATGCGTTGCACCACCTCTCGGTCTGGGACGAACGCAGCCGCGCCTGGTTCACCGGAGACGCCTTCGGGATCTCGTACCGCGAGTTCGACGTCGGCGGGCGGCCGTTCGCGATCCCCACCACCTCGCCGGTGCAGTTCGACCCGCTGCAGATGAAGGATTCGATCCGGCGGCTGCTGGCGACCCGACCGCTGGCCTGCCACCTGACCCACTTCGGCACCGTGGCCGGCGATGTGCAGCGCGTCGGGCTGCGCCTGGTCGAGCAGGTCGACGCGATGGTCGCGCTGGCGCAGTTCCTGGCCGATGCGCCCGACCGGCATGCGGCGCTGGTGCGCGCGCTGACCCGGCTTTACGTCGACCGCGCGCGCATCCACGGCGTGGCGGATCCGGAGCGGCGGGTGCCGGAACTGCTGGAAATGGACATCGAGCTCAACGCGCAGGGACTGGCGGTGTGGCTCGACCGGCAAGGCCGGCGCGCCACACCCCTGTAGGAGCGGCCACGGCCGCGATCCGGACTTGGGTCATTCCCACCGGTTGACGTGCGGCCCGAAGGGCTCACGCTGCTGCCGCACCACGCAGAACCGGTGGCCGCTGGGCGCCTCCATCACCCACCAGGTGTGGACCTTGCGAACGCGCTTCGCGCCCAGGCGCTCCAGCCGGCCGGCCTCGGCCTCGACGTCGTCGGTTTCGATGTCGAGGTGGATGCGGCTGCCGTGGTCGACCTTCTGCAGCAGCAGGACCGGCTCGTCCGAGTCCGTCGACAGCCGCGCATAGCGGCCATCGCCGTCCTCGTCGGCAGCCGCCACCGGCTTGCCGAGCGCCTGGCTCCAGAATTCCACGTGTGGCGCGAGGTCCTCGACGTGGCAGTCGAGGACGAAGGTCGACAGGCGGCTGCGGTGGGCCATGTCAGGCTCCGGGGCGGGGTGTCCGATCCTCCGCCCGGGCCGGTGGCGGCGGCAAGTGCCGCCGCGGGTGCCTCAGTTCGGCAGCGCCAGGTCGTCGAGGATCGCCTTGAGGAAGCGCGCGGCCTCGCCGCCGGTGGCGGCGCGGTGGTCGAAGGTCAGCGAGATCGGCATGCGGCGGTGCATCTCGATGCCACCGATCACCGCGACCACGTCCTGGCTCAGCTTGCCCGCGCCGACGATGGCCACGCACGGCGGCACCACGACCGGGGTCGCGTAGCGGCCGGCGAACATGCCGAAGTTGGACAGGCTGATGGTGTAGCCCGACAGCTCGCTGGCCGGGATGCTGCGATCCTCGACCTGGGCGCGCAGGCGCTGGATGCCGGTGCGGATGCCGGCCGCGTCGAGCACGTCGGCGTTGCGCAGCGCCGGGACGAACAGGCCGTCGTCGGTGTCCACGGCGATGCCGATGTCGACCTGCGGGTGCAGGGTGCGGGTCAGGTTCTGGCCGTCGAACCAGGCATTGAGCGCCGGCACGGTTTTCGCTGCGGTGCAGATGGCGCGGATCAGGCGCGCGGTGATGTCCTGCTTGCCGGACCAGGCGTGCAGGTCGGCGTCGTCGACCAGGGTGGTCGGCACCACCTGCGCGTGGGCTGCGGCCATGACCCGGGCCATGTTGCGGCGCACGCCCTTGAGCTGCTCCGGCTGGCCGCTGGCGGTGACGCCTGGCGGCTGGGTGCGCATCGGCTTGCCGGAGGCCGAGAGCGCGGTGCGCTCGGAGGCGGCGCGGCTTGCAGCGGCTCCTCCTGTAGGAGCGGCCATGGCCGCGATCGGTGCTGCGGGGATCGCGGCTGTAGCCGCTCCCACAGCGCCAGCGCCAGCGCCGGAGCCGGAGCGGCCGGCACCGCCACCGCCACCGCCACCGCCGGCACCGATCGCGGCGCTGCCGTCGGCGGCCGCACGCTTCACGTCGGCCATGGTCACCGTGCCATCGGTGCCGGTGCCGCGCACGCGGCTCAGGTCGACCTTGAGCTTGCGCGCCTGCGCGCGGACGGCGGGCACCGCGCGCACGCCACCCACGGCCACGGCCTGTTCGCTGCGCACGGCGTCGGAGGACTGCATCGCGCCGACCACGGTGCCGCTGTCGGCGCGCTCGCCGCTCGCGGCGGCCTGCGGTGCCGGTTCGCCGGATTCCTCGATCGCGCCGCCTTCGTCCGAGGCGACCACGCGGTCGTCCGGCGCGGGATCCTGGCTGCCGACGCCGTGTCCGCCACCGTGGTGGTGGCCCGTGTCCTGGCCTTCGGCACGCTGCGGCAGGCTCGGGTCGATCTCGAATTCGGCCAGCATCGCGCCGGTGATCACGACGTCGCCCGCGGCGCCGGCCAGCTTCAGCACCTTGCCCGAGACCGGCGAGGGCACCTCGACCACGGCCTTGGCGGTTTCCATCGACACCAGGTTCTCGTCCAGGCGCACGGTGTCGCCCACGTTGACGAACCATTCGACGATGGTCGCGTCGGGCAGGCCCTCGCCGAGGTCGGGGAGGTGGAAGGTCTTCTTGTCGGCCATGGTGTCCTCGGGAATCCGGTGCTCGTGGGAGCGGTTGTGCCTGGCGCGGTCGCGCTGCCTGTTCGGTGTCGCGGACCGCCGTGCTTGATGGTGCAGGGCGCGGCCCGCGGGCCGCGCCGTGACGCGTGCGGAAGTGGTGCGGGCTCAGCCCGCCGCCATCGCCCGCTTCGCCGCGGCGACGATCTTGTCGACGCTCGGCAGGTACTTCATTTCCAGCCGGAACAGCGGGATGTGGGTGTCGTAGCCGGTGACGCGCTCGACCGGTGCCAGCAGGTCGTAGATGCATTCCTCGGCCAGGCGCGCGGCGATCTCGCCGCCGAAGCCCGCGGTCTTGGGCGCCTCGTGCACGATCACGCAGCGGCCCGTCTTGGCGACCGACTCGGCGATCGTGGCGAAGTCCAGCGGCTTCAGCGTGGCGACGTCGATCACCTCGGCGCTGATGCCGTCCTTCGCCAGCGCCTCGGCGGCCTCCAGCGTCTCCTTCACCTGCGCACCCCAGGTCACCAGGGTCAGGTCGGTGCCGTCGCGCAGCACGAAGCACACGTCCAGCGGCAGCGCCTCGCCGTCGTCCGGCACCACTTCCTTGTACTGGCGGTAGATGCGCTTGGGCTCGAAGAAGATCACCGGATCCTCTTCGCGGATCGCGGCCAGCAGCAGGCCGTAGGCACGCGCGGGCGACGAGGGCAGCACGACGCGCAGGCCCGGGACGTTGGTGAACAGCGCCTCGTTGGCCTCGGAGTGGTGCTCGGGCGCGCGGATGCCGCCGCCCCACGGCACCCGCAGCACCATCGGGCAGGTGAGCCGGCCGCGCGTGCGGTAACGGAAGCGCGCGGCGTGGCAGATGATGTGGTCGAGCATGGGATAGACGAAGCCGTCGAACTGGGCCTCGGCCACCGGGCGCATGCCCTGCGCGGCCATGCCGACGGTCAGGCCGGCGATGGTGGTCTCGTCCAGCGGGGTGTCGATCACGCGCTGGTCGCCGAACTCGGCATGCAGGCCCGCGGTGGCGCGGAACACGCCGCCGTTGACGCCGACGTCCTCGCCCAGCACCACGACCGAGGCGTCGTTGCGCATCTCGTAGGCGAGCGCCTGGGTAACGGCTTCGATCAGGGTGATCGCGGCCGGTGCCGCGTCCTTCGCAACGGCGCTCACGAACGCTTCTCCAGGGCGATGGCGGCGGCGCGCTGCTCGAGCAGGTCGGCCGGCGGATCGGCGTAGAGGTAGTCGAACATGGCTTCCACGGGCTGCACCTTGCTCTCCAGGTAGGCGTTGATTTCGACGTCGACCATCTGGCCGCATTCCTCGATCCAGGCCTTTTCCTGCGCCTCGTCCCACGCGCCCTGGGCGGTGAGCCAGGTGCGCAGGCGGGTCATCGGGTCGCGGGTCCAGCCGTCCTTGACCTCGGCCTCGTCGCGGTAGCGGCGGGCGTCGTCGGCGGTGGTGTGGTCATGCAGGCGATAGGTCATGAACTCGATCACGCTGCCGCCGCCGCCCGAGCGCGCGCGCTCCATGGCGCGGCGCATGCCCTCGAGCACGGCGAACAGGTCGTTGCCGTCCACCTGCAGGCAGTGCAGGCCACCGGCCAGGCCCTTCTGCGCCAGGGTCTTCGCCCCGGTCTGGGCCTTGCGCGGCACCGAGATCGCCCAGCCGTTGTTGATGATGCACTGGATGAAGGGCAGCGCATACGCGCCGGCCGAGTTGATCGCGGCGTAGGTGTCGGTCTTGGACGAGCCGCCGTCGCCGCAGCAGGTCACGGCCACGCGGTCCTCGCCGCGAAGCTTGAACGCGAGCGCGGAGCCCGCCGCGTGCAGGCACTGGGTCGAGATCGGCACGCACCACGGGAAGTCGTGCTTCGGGCCGGAGAAGTCGTTGCCGCGCTCGTCGCCGCCCCAGTACATCAGCACCTCGCGCGGCTTCACCCCGCGCATGAACTGCGCGCCGTACTCGCGGTAGCTGGGCGCGAACACGTCCTCGGGGCGCATCGAGGCGCCGATGCCGACGTGGGTCGCCTCGTGCCCGAGGCACGCGGCGTAGGTGCCGAGCTTGCCGGTGCGCTGCAGGGCGATGGCCTTGGCGTCGAAGGTGCGCACCAGCAGCATCTGCCTGAACAGCGGCAGGATGTCGGCGGCCGTGGGTGCCTCGGGCGGCAGCTCGGCCACCAGGGTGCCATCCGGGCCAAGGTACTGGAGGTATTCGATCTCGAAGCTAGCGGCAACGCTCATGCGGTCACGTGCTCGGTCATCCACGGGAGCCGGACATGATACCCGCAGGGTGCACAGGGGTCTTTGCGCGCTGCGGCAAGCGATGCCCCACGGCCAGAGGCGCGTGGCGCCCGCCGGAGCCACGGCCGCGGCCATGGCTCCTGGCGGGCCGGCGCTCGATCAGCGCACCATCCGCACGTCGAGCTCGCGGGAGTCGTTCGCCGGGACCGGGTCGGTCGAGGACGACGAGGTGCCGGCCGAGACCCGGAACTGCGGCGGCATCATCCGCGTGGACCCGTCGACGAGGAGTTGGAAAACCGCTGCAGACGGATACATGATTCCGGGTTCGGTCGTGCAGGTGGCGGCGAAGCGCTGACCAGGCGCACGGGCGCATGACCAGCCTTCCGGCGTGACGACGGTGACCCGTGCGGCGGTCAGCGTCGCCGCCAGGTGCACGTTCGGATCGATGGCGGGCGACGGTCCGCTGTTGGAAAGGAGCACGGAGTAGCGCAGCTGCTGGCCGTTGCGCCTGTACTCGGGGAATCCGTTGAGGGTGATTCTGAGGTCGGCGACCGCATCCACCGAGATGCTGGCCGAGTCGCCGTCGTTGGCCGGATCCGGATCCCGGGTCTGCGAGGTGGCGGCGGCGCTGAGCGTGACGCTGGCGCCGTCGGCCGCCAGCGGTGCGTTCGCCGAGGCGGTGAACGCGGCGGCCGACGCGCTGGCCAGGGCGTCCGCGGTGCACGCGGCGGTGGTCTCTCCGGCCGCTACGGTGGGGGCGTCGCAGACCCATCCGGAGGGCGCGGTGATCTGCAGGTCGGGCAGCGCCGCGTCCAGCGCGAAGCCGATGCCGGGAAACCGCGCGGCGTCGGGGCCGGCGTTGCTGGCGGTGACCTGCCACGTCATCCGGCCGGCCACCGGCACCGCTGTCTGCGGCGCGGTCACGACGGCCCGCATGTCGGCGAACGCCAGGGCGGGCAGTCGCAACATCAGCACCGACGGATCATGGTCGGACAGCCGCGCGGCGCTGCCGGCATCGTTGCGCGCGGTTTCCGGGAAGTCGGCGTTGAGGCGCGCATGGCTGATGGCCCAGGACTCGACCAGCGGCGAGGCGAGCGTCGCCTGGTTCACCAGGATGTGGTCGAGCGACTGCGCGTTGTTCTCGAACACGAACGAATAGCGCTCCGCGGGGTCCATCAGCCAGGTCGCGTTGACCAGGTCGGGTTCGACCAGGTCGATGCCGTCGCCGTTCACCGCGGTGGTGGCGTCGGCCGAGGGCATGCCGGTCACGGTGCCCATCACGTCGGCGTGGCCGTCGTTGAACTCGAAGGCGTTGAAGTCGCCGAGCACGACCAGGTTGCGCTCCGGGTCGTCGGCCTGCAGGCCCTGCAGCAGGTCGGCCAGGAACTCCGCCTGCAGCTGGCGCTTGCGCCGCACGCGGTCGCCCAGCGTGCCGGTGCCGGCCGGGTCCTCGCTGTTCACGTCATTGAGCGAGCGCTGATGCACGGCGACCACGGTCACCGGCAAGGCCCGCCCGTCGGCGAAGTTCACCACCGCGTCCAGCACCAGCGGCGGGCGGTCGTTGAGCAGGCTGGACTCGCCGGTGCCCTCGTAGGTCCAGGTCGCGTCCTTGCCCACCTGTTCCACCGACAGCACGTCGACGCGAGGGAGCGTCGCGCCGATGTCGCCGGCCTTGACCAGGAAGCCGACGTCGATGCCGCCGACGTCGTTGCCCTCGGCCAGGTAGGCCACGTAGCCCGGGTCGGGCCCGCCCAGCGCCACCGCGTCGGCATTGATCCTGCCGGCCAGGGCCTGCAGGGCGCCCAGGTTCTCGACCTCGCTGACGCCGATGATGTCGGGCGAATGCATGTAGGCGCGGATGCCGAGCGACGCCTTGTTGAGCCGGGCCGCGAATGCGTCGGCGGTGAGCACCGGCTCGCTGATCACGGGGTCGTTCACCGTGTCGAAGAAGCGCTGCAGGTTGTAGGTCGCGAAGCTGGCGTGGTCCGAGCCCGGCAGCACCGCGCCGCGCGGCTGGTCGAGTCCGTCGCATGCGATCGCAAGCTCAGCCTCGGGATAGACCGTGTAGCGGCGGAAGGTGTAGTCCAGCGGCCCGGTCAGCGTGTCGCCGGTCAGGATGCAGCCCGCGGCCACATCGGCCTGCGGCGCGCCGATGGTGTCGCTGTCGACCGCGATCACCTCGGAATTGAAATCCCAGCGCGGGATGGCGGTGGCGGTGGTGCCGCTGGGGTCCGGATCGGGCACCTGGATGCCCGGCTCGCGCAGCGGCCGCGCCAGGCCGGCGGCGACCACGGCGAACTGGCCGTTGCCGGTCGAGGTGGCACTGGACTCGTTGGTGAAACCGCGGGTCGGCGCGACCACGTGCGCGTCGGGCACGGTCACGCGCATGCCTTCGAAGCGCTCGAGCTGGTCGAGCCCGCCGTCGGGCGAGGCGCGCTGGGCATCGATCACCACCGGAGCCGGCAGCGCGTGGCCGGTGGAGAGCTGCGCTACGGTGGCGAAGCCGAGTTCGGTCATCGGCAGCTGGTGCGGATCGGCCGCCGGGATGTACTCGAGCACCGTGCCCTGCACGCGCACCCGATGCCCGACGGTTGCCTCCGGGCCGGGGGCGCCGGCGGTGAACACGAACAGGCCTTCGGACGTGGCCTCGTCGCCGTCGTCCTGGCCGTCCGGCGTCTGCATGAAGAAGCCGTTGGACTTGCGCGCAGTGACGATGCCGGTGGTGACCACCACCTGGTCCACCAGCGGCGAGGTCGCGCCCGGCCCCTGGATCGCGGAGATCGGCACGATGACGAAGTCGTCGTTGATGATCGTGCCGGTGCCCGCCAGGGTGCCGCCGAGCGCCCCGTTGATGTTCGACAGCACGAGCCCGAAGGTTTCTTCGGGCTCGACCACGGTGTCGCCGATCACGCTCACCGACAGGGTCACCGACATGTCGCCTTCGGCGATGTTGGCCGTGCCGCTCTTCGCGACGTAGTC
Source organism: Luteimonas sp. MC1750 (assembly GCF_016615955.1). Classification (NCBI taxonomy): domain Bacteria; kingdom Pseudomonadati; phylum Pseudomonadota; class Gammaproteobacteria; order Lysobacterales; family Lysobacteraceae; genus Luteimonas; species Luteimonas sp. MC1750. The sequence continues at coordinate 2,631,656 of NZ_CP067113.1, read as the reverse complement.
CGCGCCAGCCAGCGCGGTGTCGTCCACGGTGGCGTAGTTGAAGCTGACCCCGCCGGGTCCGGCCGGCTGGCTCAGCGAGACCTGGAAGAACATCTCGGTGGGTCCGGAATCACCCTCGGCCACGCTGCCGTTTCCGATGCCGATGACCGGGACCGGTCCGCCGCCGCCGCCGGCCACCACGCGGATGTCGTCGATGCCGATCCATTCGTCGCTGCCCACGGCGTCCGCGGTCATGACCCGCAGCTCGACCAGGGCCTGGTTGTCGACCGCCGCGGGCAGGGTCACCGAGACCGGCGTGTCCTTGGTGAGCGACGGGCCGGCGCTGGCGTCGGCGACGAACGCCTCCGGCACGTTGACGAAGTCGCCGCTCCCGCCGACGCGGTACTGCAGAGATACCGGCTGCACCGAGTTGTCGGCGTTGCTGTCCAGGTCGCGCAGCAGGTAGGACACCTGGATAGCGCTCGCGCCGCGCGTGTCGAGGTGGATCCGGATGTACGGCGCGCGGGCGGTGCCGCTGCCCTGGAACGCGACGACCGGGTTGGCGACCTGGAACTCCGCCACGCCGCCGGTGTTGTTGGTGTTCGGGTTGGCCTGGTTGGCGATGACGTTGACCACGCCGGGCGCGTCGGGCGCGAGGATCGTTTGCGGATTGGCGCCGGTGCCGCTGGCCAGGCCGTCGCCGCGGAAGCCGATGATACCGGGCACGCCCGACCAGTCGTTGTTGGCCGTGATCAGCGCGGTGTCGCTCCAGTCCTGCGCGAACGGCAGTGTCTGCGGCGAGGAGTCGGCCTGCGCCCCGCCGATGGCGGCGGACAGGGCAAGGGCGAGCGCCAGGCGGCGCGGAGTCGGTTGCATGGCGTGTGGTCCCCTGGAAGATGTGGCGCGGCCCCCGCCGCGGCTTCGGGATTGTGCACCAGCCATGCGGCAGCGGGGTGACACCCGGCCAGGCGGGCGGAGGGCGGCCCGTGCCCGCCCTGCGTTACCCTTCCGCGCATGAGCATCGACCAGAACGAGCGCGCGCTGGAAGCCGGCATCCACACTGAGCTGTCGGGCCGCATGACCTATGGCGGCTACCTGCAGCTGGACCGGCTGCTGTCGGCGCAGCAGCCGGTGTCGGACCCCCCGCACCATGACGAGATGCTGTTCATCATCCAGCACCAGGTCTCGGAGCTGTGGCTGAAGCTGCTGGTGCACGAGCTGCAGGCGGCGGTCGGCCACCTGCGCGAGGGGCGGCTCGATCCCTGCCAGAAGATCTTCGCGCGCTGCAAGGCGGTGCTGCGCCAGCTGACCGCCATGTGGTCGGTGCTGGAAACGCTCACGCCCTCCGAGTACGCCGAGTTCCGCCAGTTGCTCGGGCCCTCGTCGGGCTTCCAGTCGGCGCAGTACCGCACCGTCGAGTTCCTGCTCGGCAACAAGAACGCCGGGATGCTCAAGGTGTTCGCCCACGACCCCGAGGCCCAGGCCATGCTGCGCGGCGCGCTGGAAGCGCCGAGCCTGTACGACCAGGCCCTGCGCTACCTGGCGCGCAGCGGCCACCCGGTGCCGGCGCGGCATCTCGAGCGCGACTGGACCCGCCCGCACGTGATGGATCCGGAGCTGGTGCCGGTGTTCGAGCGCATCTACGGCGAAACCTCGGGGCACTGGGAGGCCTACCACCTCTGCGAGGACCTGGTCGACCTGGAGACCGAGTTCCAGCTCTGGCGCTTCCGCCACATGCGCACGGTGATGCGCATCATCGGCTTCAAGCGCGGTACCGGCGGCTCCAGCGGCGTGGGCTTCCTCAAGCAGGCGCTGGAGCTGACTTTCTTCCCGGAGCTGTTCGAGGTGCGCACGCGCATCGGCGGGGCACCGGGCAGCGCCTACTGAGTCGCCGTGGGCGCCGGCAACGGACTGCCGCCCGGGGCCACGTCCCTGGCCTGGGTGCTGGCGCTGGCCGTGCTGGCGCTCGTGAGCCGCGGCCTGCGGCTGGAGCGCTACCGCGGTGATGGCGCAGGCGAGGCCCGGCGCGTGTTGCTGGCCGCGACCGTGGCGGTCATGGCGCTGCGCTGGTTCAACACCTCGGCCTTGCAGGGCGTGGTCCTGCACTTCCTCGGCGCCACCATCGCCACGCTGATGTTCGGCGGGCGGGTCGCCTGCTGGATGATGGCGCTGGCAAGCCTGGCCGGCGTGCTGCTCGGCGCGGCCTGGCAGGGCAGCTGGCCGTTTGATTTCCTGCTCTCGGGCGCCCTGCCGGTCGCGGTCACCGTGGCGGTCGGCATGGCCGCGACACGCTGGGTGCCGCCGAACATCTTCACCTGGGTGATGGTCAACGCCTTCGCTGCCGCCGCGCTGGCGATGGCCGCCTCGTCGCTGGCCACGGCACTGTTCGCGGCCCTCATCAGCGGTCCCGAGGCGGTCTTCGGCGGCCCGGCCACGGCCTATCTCGCGGCCACGCCGCTGATGAGTTTCGGCGAGGCCTTCCTCACCGGCGGGGTCATGGTGCTGGTGGTGGTCTATCGGCCGCAGTGGTGCCCCGGCTTCGACGACCGCACCTACCTGGGGCCCGGGCGACCGATGTAGCGCCAGGCCCCGCGTAAAACCGCCTGATAGGATCCGCGGTTTGCCAAATGGTGGACCCACAGCATGATGCAGCCCGTTCCGGAGACCGCGCCGCCGTCGCGCGGCGCCATGGCCCGCTTCCTCGACGCGATCGAGCGCGTCGGCAACCGCCTCCCGGATCCCGCGATGCTGTTCCTGCTGCTGATGCTCCTGGTCTGGGCCCTGTCCTGGGCGCTGTCGGGCATCGATTTCGCCGCGTCCGACCCGCGCACCGGCGAGCCCATCCGCATCGTCAACCAGCTGGCCGGCGAATCGCTGACCGCCTTCATGGCCAACATGGTCCGGGTCTTCCTCGGCTTCGCACCGCTGGGCGTGGTGCTGGTGGCGATGCTCGGCCTGGGCGTGGCCGAGCACACCGGCTTCATCAACGCCGCCCTGCGCCGCGCGCTGTCGGTGACGCCAAAGCAGCTGCTGACGCCGGCCCTGGTGGCGGTGGCGGTGCTGAGCCATGTCGCGGTGGACGCGGGCTACGTGCTGGTGATCCCGCTGGGCGGGGTGATCTTCTACGCCGCGGGGAGGCATCCGATCGCCGGCATCGCCGCGGCATTCTGCGGCGTCTCGGGCGGCTTCTCGGCCACGCTGTTCGTGCCCTCGTCGCTGGACCCGATGCTCGCGACCTTCACCCAGAGCGCGGCGCAGATCCTCGATCCGGCGCACGTGGTCAACCCGCTCAACAACTGGGTGTTCACCACCGCGTCCTCGTTCCTGATCATCGCCATCGGCTGGTTTGTCACCGACCGCATCGTCGAGCCGCGGCTGCAGCGCATGCAGGTCGACGGCGACACCAGCGACCTGCCGACCATGGAGCCGCTGACCGCGCCCGAGCGCCGCGGCCTGGCCTGGGCGTTGGCGGCCATGGCCATCGCCGGCCTGCTGTTCGCGCTGAGCCTGTGGCCGGACACCAGCCCCTGGCGCGCCGCGCCCGACCAGGTGCCCGACGGCAGCCACCCGCTGCTGGTCGCCGCGGCGCCGGTGATGCAATCGATCGTGGCGCTGATCTTCGTGTTCTTCCTGCTGCCGGGCGTGGTCTACGGCTACGTCGCCGGCACCGTGCAGTCGCATCGCGACATCATCGGCGCGATGACCAGGGCCATGGCGGGCATGGGCTATTACATCGTGATCGCGTTCTTCATCGCCCAGTTCCTGGCCGGCTTCAACGGCTCGGGCCTGGGTACGCTGATGGCGGTCGAGGGCGCCGATTTCCTGAAGGCACTGGGCCTGCCGATGTGGATGACGATCATCGGCCTGATCGCCATGACCGCGATCGTGAACCTGTTCATCGGCTCGGCCTCGGCCAAGTGGGCGCTGCTGGCGCCGATCATGGTGCCGCTGATGATGCAGCTGGGCGTCTCGCCGGACCTGACCCAGGCGGCCTATCGGGTTGGCGACTCGATGACCACCATCCTGACCCCGCTGATGCCGTATTTCCCGCTGATCGTGGTGTTCTGCCAGCGCTACGTGAAGTCGGCCGGCATCGGCACCCTGGTGTCGACGATGCTGCCGTACTCGGTGGCGCTGTCGGTGCTGTGGACGCTGTTCCTGCTGGCGTTCTGGGCCTTCGACGTGCCGCTCGGGATCGGCGCGAGCTACGGCTACCCGTCGGACTGAGCCATCTGCGGCCGGCCATGGCCGCAGGCAGTTCCCAAGACCCCGCCGTCCGGGATAAGTTTGCGCCCGAGACGACCGGCGAAAGCGCGGCCGTGGCGCCGCCGGAGCCCGTGCCTGGGCGTGTGCGGAAGTCCGTTGCACCCAAAGGGGAGTCACGTTGATGAGTTCAAACCGCGTCGAGCCCGCCGGGCCTGGCATGGATCCACCTGCCGCCGGCTCCGGCATCCCGGAGTTCGCCCAGGTCATGGGTCACCCGCGTCCGCTGTGGATGCTGTTCATGACCGAGTTCTGGGAGCGCTTCGCCTTCTACGGCATGCGCTGGGCCCTGGTGCTCTACATCGTGGCCCAGTTCCACGGCGGTGACGCCTCGGGCGAAGCGCCGGCCAGCGAGCTCTACGGCGCCTACCTGGCCCTGGTGTACGCGGCGGCGATCTTCGGCGGCTATGTCGCCGACAAGCTGATCGGCTACCAGCGGGCGATCCTGCTCGGCGCGGTGTTCATGGCCGCGGGCCTGTTCATGATCACCACGCCCAGCGATGCCTGGCTCAAGCTCGGCCTGGCGACGGTGATCGTCGGCAACGGCCTGTTCAAGCCGATCATCTCGACCATGGTCGGCAAGCTCTACGCCACCGGTGACCAGCGGCGCGACTCCGGCTTCACCATCTTCTACATGGGCATCAACATGGGCGCCTTCATCGCGCCCATCCTGACCGGCTGGCTGGCCGAGAAGGTCTTCGGCGCCGACGGCATGCCGGCCTACAAGGTGGTGTTCATCGCCTCGGGCATCGGCATGCTGGTCAGCCTGCTGTGGTTCTGGTTCGGCCGCGCCCAGCTCAAGGGCATCGGCGCGGCACCGGCGGACGCGCCGGGCATGGGCCGCGTGCTGGCGGTGGCGGTCGGTGCCCTGGCCGCGATCCCCGCGTTCTACGCCCTGCTGACGATCGAGGCCGGCGTGCTCAACTGGATCCTGCTGGCGCTGTTCGTGGTGCCGGCGATCATGCTGCTGGTCGAGGGCATCCGCGAAGGCTCGAAGCAGCGCGACATGGTGATCGCGATGCTGATCATCTTCGGCTTCAACGTGCTGTTCTGGATGTTCTTCGAGCAGGCCGGCAGTTCGTTCAACTTCCTGGCGCAGAACATCGTCAACCGCGACCTCGGCGGCTGGATCTTCCCGGTGGGCTGGTTCCAGTCGGTGAACTCGATCGCGATCATCACGCTCGCGCCGATCATCGCGTGGCTGTGGGTGAAGATGGGCCGCGCCAATCCCTCGATCCCGCGCAAGTTCGGCCTGGGCCTGATCTTCAATGGACTGGCCTTCCTGCTGCTGATGCTGGCGCTGTCGAGCATGGTCGACCCGGCCACGCTGAAGATCCCGTTCTGGACGCTGTTCATGGTCTACGTCATCCAGTCGATCGGCGAGCTCTGCCTGTCGCCGATCGGCCTGTCGATGACCACCAAGCTGGCGCCGTCCAAGCTCACCGGCCTGGCGATGGGCGGCTGGTTCCTGTCGATCGCGATCGGCAACAACCTGTCGGGCATGTTCGCCTCCAGCGTCAGCGGCGAAGGCGGCATGACCGTGGAATCGGCACATGCCGGTTACACGTTCGGCTTCTGGGCACTGCTCGGCGCGGGCGTCCTGCTGTTCCTGATCGCGCCGCTGATCCAGCGGCTGATGCATGGGGTGAAGTGATCGGGAGCCGGGCGCAGGCGATGTCCTGACCCGGCGCGGCGCCACGCGCGTCGCGAGGGATCCACGCAGCGGCGGCCTTCGGGCCGCCGCTTGCGTTCTGGCTGGCGCCTGGCGCAGTGCGTGGTGACGGCGGCACTTTGACTGGCGCCAAGATCGCGCGCTCCGGGCCGTGGACTTGCCGTCGCTCCGATGGGGATCGCGCGGCCCGTCCCGCACACAGGGGGTGTGCTCCCCCGTCCTGTCCGCATCCTGCTCCCAAGGCCGGCCGCCGGCCATCCATGGCCGGCTGTACGCACACCCCCTGTGCGCGGGACGGGCTGTGGCCAGTGTCGGCTTCGGGGGAAGAGCAAGGGCAACGGCTGAGTGAAAGCCGCAGCTGCAGCCAGAGCTACAGCCACAGCCACCACCACTACAGCCAGAGCTACAGCCACGCCAAGGGCGATCGCGGCTGTAGCCGCTCCTACAGGGGCAGGGGCGCGATGATTGGGATTTCGGGTCTTCCCGATCGCGGAGGTGGTGGTGCCTGCCACGGATGCAGGGGGGATGACCAGAGCCGGCCATGGATGGCCGGCGGCCGGAACTGGGAGCAGGACGCGGACATTCCGGCTGGGCATCCCCCCTGCATCCGTGGCAGGCGGCGCGGTCCTCCAAAGAGCGTGCCTCCCACGACGGCGAGGCCTGTTCAGCTTCCATGCGGCGACTTCACGCGTTAAGTTGGCCGATTCGGCTCGTGGAATGCGGGCGCAATCACGGAGTAGCGAGTTGGCCCATCCAGACCACGCCCTCGAGGCCCAGAAGACCATCCTCGGTCACCCGCGCGGCCTGTTCGTGCTGTTTTTCGCCGAGATGTGGGAGCGTTTCTCCTACTACGGCATGCGCGCGCTGCTGATCTTCTACCTCGTGCAGCACTGGATGTTCTCGGACTCCGATGCCTCGGTGATCTACGGCGCGTATACCGCGCTGGTGTACATCGCGCCGGTCGTGGGCGGCTATCTCGCCGACCGTTACCTGGGCCAGCGCAAGGCGGTGCTGTTCGGCGCCGTGCTGCTGACCTTCGGCCATTTCCTGATGGCCTTCGAAGGCACCGGCGGCCAGGACGCGCCGGAGATGAACATCTTCTGGCTGGCGCTGTCCTTCATCATCGTCGGCTCGGGCTTCCTCAAGGCCAACATCTCGGTGATGGTCGGCCAGCTGTACCCGCGCACCGACATCCGTCGCGATCCGGCGTACACGATCTTCTACATGGGCATCAACCTGGGCGCGATGCTCGGTTCGCTGATCGCGGGCTACCTCGGCCAGACCTACGGCTGGAAGTACGGCTTCGGTGCCGCCGGCGTGGGCATGCTGCTGGGCCTGGTTGTGTTCGTGATCGGCAAGCCGATGCTGATGGGCCGCGGCGAGTCGCGCGCACCCGAGCGGCTGGCGAAGCCGGTGCTCGGCGGCATCACCTTCGAGTGGGTGCTGTACGCGCTGGCCTTCCTGTCGGTGGGCCTGGTGTGGTTCATGATCCAGAACCAGAAGCTGGTCGGCTTCCTGCTCGGCGGCGCCGGCGTGGTGCTGCTGGGCTACGTGCTGGTCACGGCGGTGTTCAAGCTCAGCCGCGAAGAGCGCAACCGCATCATCGCCGCGCTCTACCTGATCGTGGGCTCGATCCTGTTCTGGGCGCTGTTCGAGCAGGCGGGCGCATCGCTCAACCTGTTCACCGACCGCTCGGTGGATCGCGCGATCTTCGGCTGGGAAGTCCCGGCCTCGATGTTCCAGTCGCTCAACTCGATGTACATCATCGCGCTGGCGCCGCTGTTCGCGATGTTCTGGCTGTGGCTGGCCAAGCGCGGCTGGGAGCCGTCGGCGCCGGCGAAGTTCGCGCTGGGCGTGGTGATGGTGGGCCTGGGCTTCCTGGTGCTGGTGTGGGGCGCGCAGGCCGCCGGCCCCGGCGCCACGCCGGTGATCTTCATCTTCCTGATCTACCTGATCCACACCATGGGCGAGCTGTGCCTGTCGCCGGTGGGACTGTCGGCGATGAACCGCCTGGCACCCGCGCAGATGGCGAGCCTGATCATGGGCGCGTGGTTCTTCGCCTCGGCCACCGGCAACTTCGCTGCGGGCCTCATCTCCGCCGCGACCGGTGGGGAGGGCGGCGGCGTGGATCGGGTGATGGAGGTCTACTTCAACGTCGGCTGGCTGGCGGTGGGCGTGGGCGTGGTGATGCTGGTGATCGCGCCGGTGGTCAAGAAGCTCATGCACCTCGAGACGCTGCGTGACGATGACCTCGCGGGGCAGAGCGAACTCGGCGAGCCGGCCGCTGCCGGGATCGACGTCACCGAGGAACGCCGCTGAGCGCCGTCTCGCGTACTCGGGCTGAATGACATGCCGCGCCCTCCGGGGCGCGGTTTTTTTGCGCGGAGTTCAGTCCAGCGTGACGCCGAGGCCTGCGGCAAGCGGGCCGAGGTGGTCGCGGTAGGGCAGCCAGTCGGGCGCGCGCGGCGCCCGCAGGCCCGAGCGCACCTGCGCGGCGCTGGCGGTGGCGACCGCGCCGCCGCTGCGTTCGGGCTTCAGTACCGCGGGATCGAAGGCCAGGCCGAGATGGCCGGTCACGCGCTGCATCGTGGCCTCGGGATCACGCAGCAGCTCGTGGTGGCGCACATCGAGCACCCTCGGGCCCAGCACGTCCCGCCAGTGCGACATCAAGGCCGCGTGCGCCTGGTGCCAGGCCGCCAGTTCGCCCTGGTCATAGGACCAGCGCGCGAAGCCGCCGTAGAGCATGCGCAGGTTGGAGAAGCACACGTCCATCGGCGCGCGCGTGGTGTGGATGAAGCGCGCCCGTGGCAGCGCGCGGGCGATGCAGCCGAGGAGCAGCGAGTTGGTCGGCAGCTTCTCGGTCCACAGCGCGCGGCCGCGGGCCCGCCACGCATTCGCGGCCATGAAGTCGCGGCCCAGTGCGGGCCAGTCGACCGCGTCCAGCCGCTCCAGCAGCGTCGTGTCGACCAGGCCCTGGGCGCGGTGGTCGGCGGCCAGGCGCAGCGCCGCGGCGAAGCCCATGCTCTCGCCGCCTTCGGACACCGACGGATGACCGCCGAGCATGCGCTCGAGCACGCTCGAGCCCGAGCGGAACAGGCCGACGATGAACACCGGCGCAGGAGCGTCACGGTCGGCCACGTGTCCCGCGCGAGCGACGAAGTCCGCATCGCAGCGCGCGCGGATCGCATCCACCAGCCGCAGGTCGTCGCCGGCGTCATAGCGCAGCGTCGCCCGCTTGGCGCGCATGCCGCGTTCGAGCTCGGGCCAGGCCTGCGCGTGTTCACCGAGGTCGTGCAGCTCGTCGAACAGCGCATGGCTGAAGTGGATGTCGTGTTCGCTGCCCGGCGCGACGCGCGCGCGCTCTTTGCGCAGCCGCGCGATGCGCACGGGCGCGCCCACGCGGTCCTCCGCGCGCAGCTGCGACAGCCGGCGGTGGGCGTGCGCGAAATGGGGCGCGGCGGCGATCGCCTGCTGCAGGTCCTCGCGCGCACCGGGCATGTCGCCCAGGAACAGCCGGACGCTGCCGCGCACGTAGCGTGCCGGCGCGTGCCCGGGCTCGCGCGTCACGGCGCGGTCCAGCCAGGCCAGCGCCTCCCGGTGCAGGTCTTCGTCGACGAGCAGATCGGCGAGGGCGACGAGGTCGTCGACGGGCGGTGCATCCGCGTGCCCGCCGAGCGTCGCGGACAGCTCGGTCAGCGCACGGGTTTCATGCAGGCCGCGCAGCAGGCGCGCGAGCGCCAACGCGTGCGGCCAGCCACGTGGTCGAGCCGCATGGGCGCGCAGGGCGGCGGCGTGCATGGCGCGATAGTGGCCGGCGCGGCCGCTGGCCCTGGCCAGTCCGATCCAGGCGCCGGCGTCATCGGGGGCGTCCGCCGCCAGCGCGGCATAGGCCGAAGCGGCGCCGGTCCAGTCGCGGGCCGCGGCCAGCGCGTTGGCGCGCTGCCGGGCGTCGGCGTGCAGGGGATCGGAATCGCCGGGGCCGGGGTCGGACGACATCAGCGCGAGGCGTCAGAGCCCGTAGCGTTCCCCGAGCCGATCGAGCATGCGCGAGAACTGCAGGCGCTCCTCGTCGCTCAGCGGTGCCAGCAGTTCGCGTTCGTAGGACAGCGCCAGCGGCGCGACCTCGGAGTAGACCTCGCGGCCGGCATCGCTGAGCTCGAGCACCGAGCGCCGACGGTCGTCGCCGTGGGTCTCGCGATGCAGCAGCCCGCGCTCGAGCAGGCGCGCGACCGCGCGGCTGACCGCGACCTTGTCCATGGCGCTGCGCTCGGCCACGCCCACCGCCGACATGCCGGGGAAACGCCCCAGCACGGCGAGGATCCGCCACTCGGTGATCGCCAGGCCGAAGCGGTCACCGTAGGCTTCGGCGATCTCCTGGCTGACGACATTCGACAACACGCTCAGCTGGTAGGGAATGAAGCGCTCGAGATCGAGGATCGCGGCGCCGTCGTCGTCTGCGGCAGGGGGCGGAGGAGTTGCGTTCATTGCTGCGTCGCGCCTTGCAACTGGTTTCATCTGAAACTATAACAGTCGACCCCTCCCCGTCCACTGCCAGGAGCCGCCATGAGCGCCCAGACCCAGGCCAGCACCCAGCCGAACCTCGGCATGCAGGTCACCACCTTCGAAAACCCGATGGGCATCAACGGCTTCGAGTTCGTCGAGTTCGCAGCGCCCGCCGGCCGCGCCGATTCGATGCGCGACTACCTGCAGAAGCTGGGCTTCACCGCTGTCGCCCGGCACCGCCAGCGCGCGATCACCCTGTACCGCCAGGGCACGATCAACTTCCTGCTCAACGAGGAGCCCGATTCCTTCGCGTCCGGCTTCGCCGCCAGCCACGGCCCCTCGGCCTGCGGCTTCGCGATCCGCTTCAAGCGTCCGAGCGCCGAAGTGCTGGAGCACGTGCTCGCCAACGGCGGCGAGAAGGCCGACCACAAGGCCGACACCGGCGCGGTCGACTTCCCGGCGATCAAGGGCATCGGCGACTGCATGCTCTACCTGGTCGACGACGGCGCCGACGTCTACGCCGACTACGAGCCGCTGCCGGGCGTGGACCAGCATCCGCGCGGCTTCGGCCTGACCTTCATCGACCACCTCACGCACAACCTGTTCCTCGGGAACATGCAGAAGTGGTCGGACTACTACGAGACGCTGTTCAACTTCCGCGAGATCCGCTACTTCGACATCAAGGGCTCCAAGACCGGCCTGCTGTCGAAGGCGATGACCGCGCCGGACGGCGTGGTGCGCATCCCGCTCAACGAGTCGTCCGACGAGAAGAGCCAGATCAACGAATACCTGCGCGACTACAAGGGCGAGGGCATCCAGCACATCGCGCTGTTCACCGACGACATCTACGAGTCGGTGGAGAAGATGCGCGAAGCCGGCATCGCCTTCCTCGACACACCGGACACCTATTTCGACGTGATCGACCAGCGCGTGCCCGACCACGGCGAGGACGTCGATCGCCTGCGCAGGAACGCGATCCTGATCGACGCCGACATGGAAACGAAGAAGCGCCTGCTGCTGCAGATCTTCGGCCAGAACGCGTTTGGCCCGATCTTCTTCGAGATCATCCAGCGCAAGGGCAACGAAGGCTTCGGCGAAGGCAACTTCCAGGCCTTGTTCGAGTCGATCGAGCGCGACCAGATGCGCCGCGGCGTGCTGTAGACACGGCTTTGGCCACGGATTTGCGCGGATAAAGGCGGACTTGCGCGGATAGAGCGGAAAGGCGGAAAAGGCGGAGAAAGCGAAGGGCGTTTGGCCACGGATGACGCGGATGACGCGGATGACGCGGATCAGTGCGGGGCCAGCGCAAACACCACGCCCCGCATCGGCTTATTCCTTCAATGGGCTTTCGGCCTCGTTCTCGCCTCGGCCAGATCCGCGCAATCCGCGTCATCCGCGTCATCCGCGGCAAAAAAAGCTTCCGCTGTTGCCCAAGCGCTTCTGCCCTATCCGTGCAAATCCGCGCCTTTCAGCGTAAATCCGTGGCAAAAAAAAGCTCGAAGTCTTTAACGGGAGACAACCGTGGTCGGATACATGTCGGGGTTTGGCAACGAGTTCGCCACCGAGGCGGTGGCCGGGGCGCTGCCGGTGGGGCGGAATTCGCCGCAGCGGGTGGCGCATGGCCTGTATGCCGAGCAGCTCACCGGGACGGCGTTCACCGCGCCGCGGCATGCCAACCGGCGCAGCTGGCTGTACCGGATCCGGCCTGCGGCGATGCATGGCAGCTTCGAGCTGGTGTCGCAGCCGCGCCTGCATGAGGACTTCTGCGCCGGGCCGGTGACGCCCGACCAGCTCCGCTGGGATCCGCTGCCGATGCCGGCCGACGGCCAGCGGGTCGACTTCGTCGACGGGCTGTTCACCATGGCCGGCAACGGCGGGTCCGCGGCCGGGACCGGCGTCGGCATCCACATGTACGCGGCCAATGCGTCGATGCAGGGGCGCTTCTTCTACAGCGCCGACGGCGAACTGTTGATCGTTCCCCAGGAAGGGCGGCTGCGCATCGCCACCGAGCTCGGCGTGCTCGAGGTCGAGCCCCAGGAGATCGCGGTGATCCCGCGCGGCGTGCGCTTCCGCGTCGAGCTTCCCGGGGCCGGGCAGGGCGGCGGCGCTGCGCGCGGCTACGTCTGCGAGAACTACGGCGCCCTGCTGCAGCTGCCCGATCTCGGACCGATCGGCTCGAATGGCCTGGCCAACCCGCGCGATTTCCTGGCCCCGGTGGCCGCGTACGAGGAGGACGAGGGCGACTTCGAGCTGGTCGCAAAGTTCCAGGGCCACCTCTGGCGCGCCGCGATCGGCCACTCGCCGCTGGACGTGGTCGCCTGGCACGGCAACTACGCGCCATACAAGTACGACCTGCGGCGCTTCAACGCGATCGGCTCGATCAGCTACGACCACCCGGATCCGTCGATCTTCCTGGTGCTGCATTCGCCAAGCGACACGCCCGGCACCAGCAACATGGACTTCGCGATCTTCCCGCCGCGCTGGCTGGTGGCCCAGGACACCTTCCGTCCGCCGTGGTTCCACCGCAACGTCGCCAGCGAGTTCATGGGCCTGGTGCACGGTGCCTACGACGCCAAGGCCGAGGGCTTCGCGCCGGGTGGCTGCTCGCTGCACAACTGCATGACCGGCCACGGCCCGGATGCCGCGACCTTCGAAAAGGCTTCGGCGGCCGACCTCTCCAGGCCCGACGTCATCAGCGACACCATGGCCTTCATGTTCGAGACCCGCGGCGTGATCCGGCCAACGCGCCAGGCGCTCGACGCCGCCCACCGGCAGCAGCAGTACCAGGCCTGCTGGGCCGGCCTGCAGCGGCATTTCCGCGCGGGGTGACGCCCGCCCCGCGCTGCCGGCGGCGTGCATGTCGCCTGCGCCCGGTTTTGTCGTAGCCTTGGGCTCCCGCTTCCGGAGCCCCACGCATGCGCCTGATCCGTACCGCCGCCCTGCCGCTCGCCCTGGTCCTTGCCCTCGCTGCCTGCAACGCCGACCGTGACACCGCCGCGGCGGTGGACGCGTCCACCGCGGCCATCGAGGCGCTCGAGCCCGGCACCGAACCTCCGGGTGCAGCGGATGCGATCCCGGCGTCCGGCGATTCGCGCATGGACGGCTACGCCGTGCTTGACTTCGGCATGTCCGCCGAAGAAGCGCGCACGGACTGGACCGGCAATCCGCTGGAGCCGGCCGGGCCCGCGGAGGATCCGATGGCCTGCCATCACCTGAGTCCGGCGGGGCAGGAGACCCCGGCGCAGCTCGCCTTCATGTTCGAGGACGACATCTTCGTCCGCTACAGCGCCGAGTCCGACCAGATCACCGCGCCCGGCGGCGGCCGCGTCGGCATGGACGAGGCCGCGCTGGCCGGGCTGTACGGCACGCGCCTGGAGTCGATGCCGCACAAGTACGTCGAGGGCGGCAAGGTGCTGATGAGCCCCGAGGACGCCGGCACGCTGCCCTCGCAGCTGGTCTTCGAACTCGACGCCGCCGGCCGCGTGACCAGCTGGCGCGTCGGGCTTGCGCCGCAGATCGGCTACGTCGAAGGCTGCAGCTGAGCGCCGCGGCCGTCACGGCCATCGCCGCTCCCGCGGGAGCGGTCCGTCTCCAACCGCGCTGAGGGGAAGCCCGATGTTCGAAGCGATCATGTTCACCCTGTTCGGCCTGCTGCTGCTGGGACTGGGCGGTGACTCCCTGGTCAAGGGCGCCTCCGGGCTCGCGCAGGGCCTGCGCATCCCGCCGTTCACCGTCGGCCTGTGCCTGGTGGCGGTGGCCACCTCGCTTCCGGAGCTGGCGGTGAACGCCCGCGCGCTGGTGTCGGGCGACCGCGCGTTGGCGCTCGGCAACGCGGTGGGCAGCAACATCGTCAACATCGGCCTGACCCTCGGCCTGGCGGCCCTCGCGGCGCCGCTGGTGCTGCGCTGGCGCGCGCTCTCGCCGTTGCTCGCGGTGCTGCTGCTGGCGACGCTGGCGGTGGCGCTGATGTCGCTGGACGGCGGGCTGTCGCGCATCGAAGGCGTCATCCTGCTGCTGGCCTTCGCGGCCGTGGTGGCCTTTACCGCCATGCGCGCCGGCGACGAATCGCCCGAGGTCCGGGCCGAAGTCGATGCCTTCATCGCCACCCGCGGCGGCACCGGCCTCAACGTGATCCGGGTGGTGGTGGCCGCGGCCCTGCTGTGGCTGGGCGCAGGGTGGATCGTCGGCCACGTGCCGATGATCGGGCACGCGCTGGGCATGGACTCGCTGGTCGCCGGCCTGGTGCTGGTGGCGATCGGGACCGCGCTGCCGGAGGCCGCCGCGGCGGTGGCCGGCGCGCGCCGCGGCCAGGGCGACATCGTGGCCGGCCACGTCATCGGCTCGAGCGTCTTCAACCTGCTGCTGGTGCTGGGCGGCATGGCGGCGGTCGGCGGCACCGTGCCGGTGCCAGCCTCGTTCGTGCGCCTGGAGCTGCCGGTGGCCTTCCTGTTCGCGCTGCTGCTGGTGCCGCTTCTGCGCGGCAACACCACGGTCAGCCGCGGCGAGGGCGGGCTGCTGCTGGCGGCCTTCGCGGCCTGGGTGGTGCTGGAGCTCGCGCTCCTGCGCTGAGGCGCGGCTCAGTATCCCTCGTCGTCGCCGCCGTCGGGACGCGGTGGCACGTGCGTGTCCTCGTCCGACTTCCCGGGCAGCTGCGGCCATTCGTCCATGCGCAGCGACAGCGCGGCCTTCGACATCAGGTGCGCGCTGATCGGCGCGGTGATCAGCAGGAAGGCGGTGATCAGCAGCTCGCGCGGCTGCGGGTCGCTGCCCAGGAACAGGTGGTAGCCGACCGACGCGGCCAGCACGCAGCCGACGCCGAGGGTGCTGGCCTTGGTCGGCGCGTGCAGGCGGCGGAAGAACTCGGACAGCTTGACCAGGCCGATGCCGCCCATCAGCAGGAAGAAGCTTCCGACCAGCAGCAGGGCCACCAGCAGCAGTTCCCAGAAGACGTTCATTCGACGATGTCCCTCCGGATGACGTACTTGCTCAGCACCACCGTGGTGACGAAGCCCAGCATCGCGATGATCAGCGCCGCCTCGAAATAGATCGCGGTCTTGAGGTACATGCCCAGCAGCATCAGCTCGGCGATGGCGGTGACGTTGAGCGTGTCCAAAGCGAGGATGCGGTCGGGCACGGTGGGGCCGCGCAAGAGGCGCCACAGCGCGAGCAGCATCGAGGCGCCGACCACGTACATCGACACGCCGATGGCGACGTCGATCAGGCTGTGGCCGAACAGGTGCAGGCCGGCGAATTCGGGCGTGTTCACGGGAAGATCTCCATCAGCGGGCGCTCGTAGCGGCGCTTGATGTCGGCCACCAGCGTCGCTTCGTCGGCCAGGTCGAGCACATGCACGAGCAGGTAGCGGCGGTCGTCGGAGAGCGCGGCGGTCACGGTGCCCGGGGTGAGCGTGATGCAGCAGGCCAGCGCGGTGATGCCGTGGATGTTGCCGATCTCCAGCGGATACCAGATGAAGCCGGAGTGGATCCGCGACTCCTTGGCCAGCACCTGCCGCGCGACGCGCACGTTGCACATCAGGATGTCCCAGAGCAGCACCACGAAGAGCTTCGGCAGCGGGCGCAGCGTGCCGAAGCGGGCGAACTCGCGGTCGATCCGGGTGGCGTAGAGCGGGATCACCAGGCCCAGCACCAGGGCCAGGGTGAACTGCGCGGCGTTGATCTCCGACACCATCAGCAGCCAGAACGCCATGATCGCCAGGGTCAGCGGCAGCGAGGGCAGGAAGGCACGGCGGTTCACGGCAGCCTCCTCGCCGGCATGGCCGCGCGCACCTGCTCGATGTAGGTCGACGGCGCCAGCAGCTGGTCCGCGGTGGCGCGGGTGTAGGCGGTCACCGGTCCGGGCGCCACCGACATCGCCACGCCGTAGCTCAGCAGGAGCATGGTGGCGACGGTCTCGGGCAGCCTCAGGCGGCCACGTGCGTTGCGCGGGAGGTCACCGGGCAGGGACGCCTGCACCGGTGCGGGCTTCCAGAAGATCCGCGTGCCGGCACGGGTCAGGCCCACGATCACCAGCATGCTGCTGCCCAGGATCGCCGGCCAGGCCCACTGGATGTCGGCCTCGGGCACCGCTTGCAGCAGCATCGTCTTGCCGATGAAGCCCGACAGCGGCGGCAGGCCGGCCACCGAGACCGCGCCCACCAGGAACATCACGCCCGCCATCACGCGCACGCCGGGCGCGGGGACGAAGGCGCGCAGCGCGTCGCCGGCATCGCCGCGCCCGCGACGCACCAGGTCGGCGATCAGGAACAGAGCCGCCGCGACGAAGGTGCTGTGCACCAGGTAATAGAGGCCCGCGGCGATGGTGCCGGCCGAACGCAGGCCGAAGGCGATGAACAGCGTCGTCGCCGAGACGATCACGATATAGGCCACCAGCACCCGCAGCCGCGAGGCGGCCAGCACGCCGAGCGTGGCCAGGGCCAGCCCGCCGACCGCGGCCGGCAGCATCCACTCCCAGCCGTAGCCGGCCAGCGGACCGGCGTGGTCGCCCAGGACCAGCGAGCCCACGCGCAGCACCGCGTAGATGCCGACCTTGGTCATGATCACGAACAGCGCCGCGACCGCCGCCGGTGCGCGCGTGTAGGCCTCGGGCAGCCACAGGTACAGCGGCAACAGGGCGGCCTTGGCGCAGAACACCGCCAGCAGCAGGCCGATGGTGGCCTTGGCCAGCGGCAGACTCGCTTCCGGCACCTCGGCCACGCGCGCCGCCAGCTCGGCCATGTTGAGCGTGCCGAAGACGCCGTACACCAGGCCCAGCGCGATCAGGAACAGGGTCGATGCGGCGATGTTGAAGGCCACATAGTGCAGGCCCGCGCTCATGCGCACGCCGCGCCCGCCCGAGAGCAGCAGTCCGTACGAGGCGATCAGCATCACCTCGAAGAACACGAACAGGTTGAACACGTCGCCGGTGAGGAAGGCCCCGTTGAGGCCCATCAGCTGCAGCTGGAACAGCGCGTGGAAGTGCGGCGCGCGCCGGTCCCAGCCCGAGCACGCATGCAGCAGGCAGGCCGCGCCCAGCAGCGAGCTGGTGAGCACCATCATCGCCGAGAGCCGGTCCACCATCAGCGCGATGCCGATCCGGGCCGGCCAGTCGCCGACCAGGTAGACCAGCACCGAGCCCTGGTGCGCGCGCGCCACCAGCAGCGCCGAGACCAGCACGGTGGCAAGCATGAACACCCAGCCCACCGAGCGCTGGACCACGGTGCCCACGCGCCGGTGCTCGACGAACAGCGACAGCGCGCCGCCCAGCAGCGGCAGCAGGATCGGGAGGATCGGCAGGTGGGTCATCAGCGCTGCTCCCGGTCGTCGCGCACGTCGCCGGCATCGACATGGTCGCTGTCGTTGTCGGCGCGGCTGCGCATGGCCAGGACGATGGCCACCGCGGTCATCGCGAACGAGATCACGATGGCGGTCAGCACCAGGGCCTGCGGCAGCGGATCGGCGTGGTTGGCCAGGGTGGCATCCAGGCCGGGCTGCAGCACGGGGGGCTTGCCCACGACCAGGCGGCCGCTGGAGAAGATCAGCAGGTTGGTGGCGTAGGACAGCAGGGTCAGGCCGAGGACGACGTCGAAGCTGCGCGCGCGCAGGATCAGGTAGACGCCGGCGAAGACCAGCACGCCGATGCCGCTGGCGATGGCCATTTCCATCAGATGGCCTCCCCGGTGATGGCCGAGCGTGTGGCCGGGTCGATCGTGCCGCGGTGGGCGATCATCTTCTTGGAGGGCTTGAGCGTGCCCATCATCGACAGGATCAGCATCGTGCTTCCGAACACCACCAGGTAGACGCCGAGATCGAACACGGCGGCGCTGGCCAGGGGGATCGTGCCCAGCAGCGGCAGCTCGAGGTCGTAATGGCCGCTGGACAGGAAGGGCAGGTCGAGCAGCATCGCCCCGGCGCCGCCGAACAGGGCGATCAGCAGGCCCAGGCCGATCGCGCGGATGTAGTCGAAGCCGAAGCGCGCCTCGACCGACGCCGCGCCCTGGATCACATACTGGATCAGCAGCGGCACCGCCAGGGTCAGGCCGGCGATGAAGCCGCCGCCGGGCGAGTTGTGGCCGCGCAGGAACAGGAAGATCGAGACCACGAGCGTCAGCGGGAACATCATCTGCGCCAGGTCGGCCGGCACCGGCAGCTTGATCGGCGGGCCGGGCATGACCTTCTCGGGCGCCATGCGCGCGCGGCGCAGCATGGCGTGCACCGCAAGCCCGGCGATGCCGAACACGGTGATCTCGCCCAGGGTGTCGAAGCCGCGGAAGTCGACCAGGATCACGTTGACGATGTTGCTGCCCCAGGCCTCGGGCAGCGCGCGCGCGGTGATCTCGGCGGCGGCGCCGTTGATCGGCGGGCGGGTCATCATCACCCAGGCCAGGGCGGCGGTGCCGGCGCCGGCCACCAGCGCGACCGCGCCATCGCGCAGGCGCCGCCAGATCGAGCGCTCTGGGGGCGAATCCTTGGGCAGGTAGTGCAGGCCCAGCAGCATCAGCGATACGGTCACCAGCTCCACCAGCAGCTGGGTGAGGGCGAGGTCGGGCGCCGACAGCGCCACGAAAGTCATGCTGACCGCCAGGCCGCAGCCGCCGATGATGATCACCGCCAGCAGCCGGTTGCGGTACAGCGCGAGCGTCGCCAGCGCGCTGCACACCAGCAGCAGCCACAGCACCCAGGCCAGGCGGACCATCGGCTGGGAGACGAACGCGACCGGCGGCCGTGGTTCGCCCCAGGCGGCGACGAAGGGCGCCGCGCCGGCGGCGATCGCCACCAGCACCAGCCACAGCAGGCTGCGCTGCATGCTGCCGTTGGCGACGGTGTGGGTGAAGCGGCGGCCGAGGCGGAACAGCGCCTCGATGTTGAGGTGGAACAGCCGGCGCCCCTGCGACTGGCGCACGATCGCATGCAGGTCGAGCACGCGGTCGAGGCCGAGGTAGAGCAGCACGCCGCAGACCACGCCGCCCAGGCTCATCAGCAACGGCGTGTTGATGCCGTGCCAGACCGCCAGGCTGTAGTCGGGCAGCGCGTCGCCGAGCACGCCGCGCGCCGCGGTCTCCAGCGCCGGGCCGACGGTCCACTGCGGCGCGATGCCCACCGCCATGCAGGTCACCACCAGGATCGCCACCGGCACCTGCATGAAGCGCGGCGGCTCGTGCACCGGCGTGTCCACGGCCCGCGGCCCGCGGCCGAGGAAGGTGTCGCGGACGAAGCGCAGGCTGTAGGCCACGCCGAAGGTCGCGAACAGGAAGGCGGCGACGGTGATGAAGCCGCGCATCTCCTCGTGCCCCTCGATCTCCAGCGCCTGGGCGAAGAACATCTCCTTCGACAGGAAGCCGTTGAGCAGCGGGATGCCGGCCATCGCCAGCGAGGCGATGATCGCCAGCGCGCTGGTGTAGGGCATCAGCCGGCGCAGGCCGCCGAGGCGGCGCATGTCGCGGGTGCCGGTCTCGTGGTCGATGATGCCGGCGGCCATGAACAGCGAGGCCTTGAAGGTGGCGTGGTTGAGGATGTGGAACATCGCCGCGACCACGGCCATCGGCGTCGACAGGCCCAGCAGCAGGGTGATCAGGCCGAGGTGGGAGATGGTCGAGTACGCCAGCACGCCCTTGATGTCGTGCTGGAAGATCGCGTTCCAGGCGCCGATCAGCAGCGTCAGCGCGCCGACGCTGGAGACCACGTAGAAGAACAGGTCGGTGCCGGCGAGCGAGGGATGCAGGCGTGCGAGCAGGAACACGCCGGCCTTCACCATCGTCGCCGAGTGCAGGTAGGCGGAGACCGGCGTGGGCGCGGCCATCGCGTGCGGCAGCCAGAAATGCACCGGGAACTGCGCGCTCTTGGTGAACACGCCGGCCAGCACCAAGCCCAGGATCCAGGGATAGAGCGCGTCGGCGCGGATCGCGTCGCCGGCCGCGAGCACCGCGTCGAGCTCGTAGCTTCCGACCACGCGTCCGATCAGCACCACGCCACCGAGCAGCGCCAGGCCGCCGGCGGCGGTGATGGTCAGCGCCATGCGCGCGCCCTCGCGGGCATCGTCGCGATGGAACCAGAAGCCGATCAGCAGGAACGAGCTGATCGATGTCAGCTCCCAGAACACGACGGTGAGCAGGAGGTTGCCCGACAGCACCATGCCCAGCATGGCGCCCATGAACACCAGCAGGAAGCAGAAGAAGCGGCGGGTCTTTTCCTGCGGGCCGAGGTAGTAGTGCGCATACAGCACCACCAGGGCGCCGATGCCCAGCACCATCAGCGAGAACATCCAGCCCAGGCCATCCAGGCGCAGGCTGAAGGCGAGGCCGGCCTGCGGCAGCCATTCGTGCATCGCGCGCGGGATGTCGCCGGCCATCACCGACGGCGTGAGCCACGCCAGCACCGCCAACGCCAGCAGCGGCGCGAGACCGGCGAGCCACGCGACCGCCCGGGCTGGCGCATCGCGCAGGATCGCGAGCACCAGCGCCAGCACGAATGGCAGGGCCAGCATCAGTTCAAGCATCAGTGTCCTTGGGTCTTGCAGGGGGACGCCGCGCTCCGCACGGCCCTGCCGATTCTAGCAGCGCGGGATGTCACGCCCCGGTGGCCGCGTCGCCTATCCTGCGTCGATGCGTTCCACTGCAGCCGCCATCGCCATGCGCCACCGGACGCCGTTCGCGTGAGCGCCACGGGCGCGCGTGCGCTGCTGTTCGGCGGCAGCGGACAGGTGGGTGCGGCCGTGCTCGCGCGCCTGCTGCACGCGGGCTGGGAGGTCGATGCGCTGTCGCGCAGCGACCAGGTGCCGGCGCCGGGACTGCGCTGGCTGCGCGGCGGGTTCGACGCCATGCCCGCGCTGGCGCGCCGCTACGATGCGATCGTCAGTTGCGGCCCGCTGGACCATTTCGCGCACTGGCAGGCGCGCACCGGCATCGACGCGTCGCGCGTGGTGGCCTTCGGGTCGACCAGCCTGGCGGTCAAGCGCGGCTCGGCGGATGACGGCGAGCGCGGACTGGCGGCGCGGCTGGCCGCGGCCGAAGGCGCGCTGTTCGCCGCCGCGAAGGCGCGCGGCACGACGGCGATCGTGCTGCGCCCGACCCTGGTCTACGGGGCCGGACGCGACCAGACCCTGACCCGCATCGCGGCGATGGCCCGGCGGGCCGGGGCGTTCCCGCTTCCGCGCGGCGCCGTCGGCCTGCGCCAGCCGGTGCACGTGGACGACCTGGCGGCGACCGCGCTGGCCGCGCTGGCCGCGCGCGGCGCCGGCGGCCGCGGCTATGACCTGCCCGGCGGCGAAACCCTGGCCTATCGCGACATGGTCGCGCGCGTCCTGGCGGCCCTGGAGCCACCCGCGCGCCTGGTGGAGCTGCCGGCGCCGCTGTTCGCGCTGCTCGCCGGCGCGCTGCGCGCCACCGGCCGGCTGCAGGGCTTCGGCGCCGAAGCGCAGGCGCGCCTGCGCCAGGACCTGGTGTTCGACCTCGCGCCGGCGGCCAGGGCGCTGGGGCACGCCCCGCGGGCCTTCAATCCCGACGCGGCGATGTTCCAGGCGCGATGAGCGCAGCGGCGCTCAGATCTCGCGCGCCGGCGGCAGCGGGCGCGCCTTGGCCAGCGCGCGCAGCGCGATCGCCGCCACGCCGCCCAGCACCAGTGCGCCACCGATCCACAGCTGCGGACCCGGCTCGTCGCCCCAGAACACGATGCCCAGCCCGACCGCCAGCAGCGGCGTCAGCAGCAGCCACGGCGTGAGCTGGGCCACCGGATGGCGCTGCAGCAGCAGGAAGTACACGCCGTGGCCCAGCAGCGAGGCCACCAGCGCCGAATAGGCCACGCCGATCCAGGCGCGCGGGCTGGCTTCGGCCAGCGCGGCCAGCCCGCCCGGCTCGAAGGCGAGGCTGATCGCCAGCAGCGGCCCGATCGCGATCAGCGCGCTCCAGCCCTGCTGGGTGACCAGGCCGATCCCGCCCAGCCGGCGCATCAGCACCGTGCCGAGGGCGAGGAACGCGGCCGAGGCGAGCATCGCCAGCATCGCCGCGGGCTTGTCGATGAGCGAGGGATCGAAGCCGATCACCATCACGCCGATGAAGCTCGCCGCGATCGCGGTGCCGGTGCGCCAGGCGAAGCGCTCGCCGAGCACCACCCATGCCAGCAGGGCGGACATCGGCACGTAGCTCTGCATCACGATCGCGACCGCGGACAGCTCGCCGGCCAGCCGCAGCGCCCAGAAGCTGAGGCCGAAATGCAGGACGTTCATGCACACGGCCACGGCCAGGAAGCGCGGCCACTGCGCGCGCCGCACCGGCTTGAGGAAGGGCGCCAGCACCAGCGCCACGATCGACATGCGCAGCGCGGTGTACAGGAAGGCCGGCAGCTCGAGCAGGGCATAGGCGGAGAACAGGAAGTTCCCCGCCCAGGCCAGGCAGATGGCCAGGACCAGCAGGAGGTCGCGAGGTGACATGCGGCATTGTCACCCGCGCGGCCCGCGGCCTACCAGCGCAGGCCGAGCCGGCGGTAGAGCTTGGCCAGCACCCAGGCGGGTCCGATCAGCAGGTAGACCAGGTCGGTCAGGAAGCTCGGCTTGCGGCCCTCGAGCTTGTGGCCGACGAACTGCGCGATCCAGGCGACGACGAACACCGCGATCGCGAGTTTCAGCAGGCCGCCTCGCCCCAGTTCGGCGAACAGCCACCAGGTCAGCGCCGAGAACGCCACGAACACCAGCAGCATGCCGACGCCGAGCGCACGCGAGCTGCGCTGGTAGAACAGCCACGCCGCGAACATCGGCAGCGCGGCCCAGATGCCCGGCTGGAACAGCGTGCCGGGCGCGGGGATGCACCACAGCAGGGCGATCACGCTCCACGCGATCGCCGGGACCGCCAGCACGTGGATGGCCTGGTTGGTGTGGTTGCGATGGTCGCCCGAATAGCTGTCGAACCAGCGGTCGATCGGGCGGTCTGCGTGTCCCTGCGCTGCCATGCGGGCTCCCCGGCGCGTGTCTCGCCAGAGCATAGGCCAAAAGCGGGCGCGGCTGGCGGGTCCTCAGCCGTCGTGGAGGGCGGCGTCCGGGATGCCCGGCCCAAGGCCCAGCCGCGCCCGGACTTCGGCGGCGACGCGCGCGGTCTCGCGCAGGGGCAGCGCCTCGAAGGGCATCGCCGCCGCGTCGAGCGGCCGGATGCGCCCGCGCGCGAGCAGGGCATCGACGAAGCGGCGCGGACGCCCGCGCATCGCCGTGGGCCGGTGGACGAAGACCGGCGCACGGGTGGCGCAGGCCTCGGACAGCATGTTGACCGAGTCGGCCGTGCAGGCCAGCAGGTCGGCCCAGGCCAGCATGCCGGCATACGGGTTGGCGCCGTCGCCCGCATCGGCCCAGCTGCGCGCGGGGACCGGCGGCGACCAGGCACGCAGCGCGGCGCGCACCGCGTCGGGCGTGCGGCGCGAGGCCACCACCATCAGGCTGCCGCCTTCGCGCAGCGCCATGGCGCCGGCGTCGCGCAGCAGCGCATCGAACTCCTCCACGCCGAAGCCGGCGTGGCCGCTGGGGCCGCCCACCAGCACCGCGATCCTCGGCGCGGGCAGGGCGGCCAGCGCGGGGAGTGCGCGGCGAGCCTCCGCCAGCCACGCGTCGTCCACCGGATGCAGGCTGCCGGCCAGGGTGATGACGTTGTCGCCGCGGAGGCCGTCGTGTTCGGGCGCCACGACCAGGTCCCAGTGGCGCGGCGGCAGGCGCGGGTCGAGCACCTGGACTACGCGTGCGCCGTGCCCGCGCAGCAGGCGGGTGGCCAGCGCCGCCTGGCGTCCACAGCCCACCGCGAGCGCCGGCGGCGCGGACAGCAGGTCACTAAACGTCGGGCCGAACGCATGGCGGTCGCCCGGACTCCTGCGCGGCGCCAGCCAGCGCCACGGCGCCCGCGGTTCCAGCACGTGGCCGGCAGCCGCGGGTGCGAGCGCCTGCGCCAGCGCCAGCGCCTGGCGCGCGTTGCCGGCGCGGCCATCGCTCAGCGCCAGGGTGCGCGGTGCAGCGCCATCTGCGGGAATCGACACCATGCGTTGCGGCCGTGGGACGTGGGAACTCCGCCGGGACTCTACACTGGCGCTCCACTGCACCGAACCACGAGGGATCCTGATGTCCGAAGCGCTGTCCGACGCCACGCTCGCGCGCCTGTTCCGCGAAGCGCGCACCCACAACGCCATCGGTGGCGAGGTGGATGACGCCACCCTGCGCGCGCTGTACGACCTGGTGAAGTTCGCGCCCACCGAGGCCAACGCCTGTCCCGCGCGCTTCGTCTTCGTGCGTTCGCCCGAGGCCAAGGCGAAGCTCGCGCCCGCACTCAGCGACGGCAACCGCGACAAGACCCTCGCCGCGCCGGTGACCGTGATCGTGGGCCACGACATGGCGTTCTTCGACAAGCTGCCGGTGCTGTTCCCGCACACCGACGCGCGCTCGTGGTTCGCGGATTCGGACGAGGCGCGGCTGGATCGCGTCGGCCTGCGCGGCTCGAGCATGCAGACCGCCTACCTGATCCTCGCCGCGCGCGCGCTGGGTCTGGACTGCGGTCCGATGACCGGCTTCGACAACGCGATGGTCGACGCCGCGTTCTTCGCCGGCACGTCGGTCCGCTCCAACATCCTGGTCAACCTCGGCCATGGCGATGCGGCGCAGCTGTTCCCGCGCTCGCCGCGGCTGTCGTTCGACGAGGCCGCGCGCATCGAATGAGCGCCGTTGCCGGACAGGTTCCGGGCGGGCCGCGGCTGCGGCGCGCCGGCGCACGCGGCCACGTCGCGGGTGCCGGTGGCATCGACGCGGTCGAAGCCTTTTCCCGCGCGGACGCGATCGATCCGGCCTGGATGGGCTGGGGCGCGCTGCGCGTGCTGTCGACCCAGTCCTGGCCGCCCGGTGCCGCGCGCGACGAGGGCCGGGTCGCCAACATGGAGCGGCTGCTGCTGGTGCTGTCCGGGGCCATGGACGCCGACTGCGGCGAACTCGGCCGCCAGCGCGTCGAGGCCGGCGCAGCCCTGTACATCGGGGCCGGCCACGGCGTGGTCGTGCGGCTGGCCAACGCCTCGTCCACGCAGCCCCTGCGCCTGGTCGAAGCCTGGCTGCAGCCCGATCGGGTCAATGCGCCGCCGCGGATCGAGTTGCGGGCCGCTTCGCCTGCGCTCGATGCGGAGCATGCGGCTCCATCCGCGTCCGCGTGGACGCTGCTGGCCGCGGGAGAGGGACCCGTGGCGGGCGCATCCGCGGCGGTCGAAACTCCGGCCGCTGCCGCTGCCGCTGCCGCTGCCGCTGCCGCTGCCGCGAGTTCGCCCGCGTCGGCCGACCCGCTGCCCATCCGTCTGCGGGCGCAACTGCTGTCGGCCTGCCTGGCCCGGGGATCCAGCCTGGACCTGCCGGTGTGCGCTGCCGGCCGGTACTGGCTGGAGGTGATCGACGGCGAGCTGGTCGTGCAGGCCCCGGCGGCCGTCGCCGATCCCGGTCTGCGCTTGCTTGCGGGAGACGGCATGGCCTGGCCCGCAGACGGGCTGGCGCCCGTGGCCGTGGCTGCCGCTGGCGATCGTCCGGCCCGCGTGCTGCTCGTCGCCCTTCCGGCCTGAGCGGACCCGCGCCGCCGGGGCAGGCTAAACTGTCGCGGTTCCCCAGCCCCGGTCACGCCACGATGTCCACCGCCCAGCCGCAGCCCGCCAACGCCGAGAAGCAGTACGAGGTGCGTCGCGCCGACCTGCCGCTGAGCTGCCCGCTGCCGGCGATGGCGCTGTGGAACTCGCATCCGCGCGTCTACCTGCCGATCGAGAGCGAAGGCGGCCAGTCCGACTGCCCGTATTGCGGCGCCCATTTCGTCCTGGTCGACTGAGCGCGGCGCCGCGGGCCGCCGGCACGTGCCCCGGCCGCTGACCGTCCTGCAGCTGCTGCCGGCCCTCGAGTCCGGCGGGGTCGAACGTTCCACCCTGGAAGTGTCCGCGGCCCTGGTCGCGGCGGGACACCGCGCGCTCGTCGCCTCGGCCGGCGGACGCCTGCTGCCCGCGCTGCTTGCCAGCGGCGCGGAGCATGTGGAACTCGACCTCGGCCGCAAGTCGCTCGCGACCCTCGGCCTGGTGCGGCCGCTGCGACGGCTGATGGCGGAGCAGGGCGTCGACATCGTCCATGCGCGCTCGCGCCTGCCGGCGTGGATCGGCTGGCGCGCGCTGCAGGGCCTGCCCGTCGCGTCGCGTCCGCGCTTCGCCACCACGGTCCACGGCCTCAATTCGCCCTCGCGCTACAGCCAGGTGATGCTGCGCGGCGAGCGCGTGGTCTGCGTCTCCGACACCGTCCGCGACTACGTCCTGCGCCACTACCCCGACACCGATCCGGCGCGGCTGCGCGTGATCCCGCGCGGGATCGATCCGGCGGCGTTTCCCCGCGCGGACTTCCCCGACCGCGCCGCGCGCGCCGCCGCCGCCCTCGAAGCGCCGAACCTGGCCGGCGATGGCCCGCTGCTGCTGCTCCCGGGGCGCGGCACGCGGCTGAAGGGCCATGCCGATGCCCTGGAGCTGCTGGCCGCGCTGCGCGCCGACGGCCTCGATGCCCGGCTGTGGATGCCCGGTGCCCGCGACCCGGCGCGCGCGGCCTACGTCGCGGAGCTCGAGGCCCGCGCGGCCGTGCTCGGCGTGGCCGGGGCGCTCGCGATCACGCCGCCCACCGCCGCGATCGCCGCGGCCTACGCCGCCTGCGACCTGGTGCTGCAGCTCTCGCGCAAGCCCGAGGCCTTCGGCCGCACGGTGATCGAAGCGCTGGCCAGCGGCCGCCCGGTGCTGGGCTGGGACCACGGTGGCGCGGGCGAGCTGCTGCGCGAGCTGCAGCCCGCCGGCACGGTCCAGCCCTTCGACGCGTCCGCGCTGCACGCCGGCGCGGGCGCGCTGCTCGCCCGCGGCGCGTCCGCAGCGGCTACGATTCCAGCGCTGCCCCGCCGCTACACGCTCCGGTCCATGCAGGACGCCACGCTCTCGGTCTATGACGAACTCCGCTGACGCCGCCATTCCACCGCACAGGAGCGCCGCCACCGGCTGGCGCTGGGCGCCGCACTGGGTACTGGCCTTCGTCGCGCTGTGGCCGGCACCGGGCTATGCCGAAGGCATCGTGGTGCTCGGCGCGCTGGCGGCGATCATCAAGCTCGCCGCCAGCCGCTTCCGCGGCGGCGCGCAGCTGCTCAGCGGCCCGGCGTGGGCGCTGACCAGCGTGCTGTTCTTCGCCTATTGGCTGCCCGAGCTGCTGTCGACGGTGGGTTCGGTCGATGCCGGGCGCGCGCTGCGCGAGGCTGCCGTCGACCTGCGCTACCTGCCGTTCCTGTGGCTGGTGGCGATCGCCGTGGCCGACGACCGTGGCCGGCGGCTGACCTTCACCGGGCTCGCGGTCATCGTCGCGATCTGGACGCTCGACGCGCTGGTCGAGGTGGCCTTCGACACCAGCCCGCTGTTCTGGGGGATCGATGCCGCCAAGCAGGCGATCAGCGGCCGGCCGATGTGCAACCTCGACGAACTGGCCGAGGCCGACCGCCTGGGCGGCGTGCTCGGGCCCTGCAACCTGAAGCTGGGCGTGGTGCTGGCGAGCCTGTCGCCGTTCGCGCTGTATGCCGCCGGCCGGCGCTGGAGCACGCTCGGCTGGGTCGTCGCGGCCGCCGCGATCGGGGTCGCGATCGTGTTCGCCGGTTCGCGCGCCTCGTGGCTCACCTATGCGCTGGTGCTGCTGCTGTCGGGCTGGCGCCTGCTCGGATGGAAGCGCCTGCTCGGCGTGTTCGCCGGCGGCGTGCTGGTGACGCTGGCGATCGCGATCACCTCGCCCGAGGTGCGCGACCGGTTCGAGCGCACCACCCAGGCCTTCCAGGCCAGCTCCACCGGGGTCGATGCCGCGCTGTCCGGGCGCACGCGGATCTGGGGCGCGGCGCTCTGCATGGTGCGCGAGCATCCGCTCAACGGCGTGGGCGCGCGCGGCTTCCGCGAAGCCTTCCCGGCCTGTGACCCCGAGGCTGGCGCACCCGCGGCCTGGGGTGCCGGCCCTGCGCTGCACGCGCACCAGATCGTGCTCGAGGTGCTGAGCGAGACCGGCATCGTCGGCCTGCTGCTGTGGCTGTCGGGCGTCGCCCTGGCGCTGCGTGCGTGGCGCTTCGCCTCGGCCGCCGCCCGCGAACGCGCGCGTCCGGCGATGCTCGCGCTGCTGGTGACGGTGTTCCCGCTCAACACCCACCTGGCGTTCTATTCCACCTTCTGGGGCGCGCTGACCCTGATGTTGGCGGCGCTGTATGCCGGCAGCCTGCTGGCGCGCGCCGGCCAGGCGCCACCGGACCCGGACGCCGCCACGCCGGCGCCCGCTCAGTAGGCCGAGCTGCCGTCCGGCTGGCGCTTGAAGCGGCGGTGGATCCACAGGTACTGCGCCGGCGCCGCGCGCGCCATGGTCTCGATCGCGGCCATCACTTCGGCGGTATCGGCGGTGGCGTCGCGCGAGGGAAAGCCCTCGGCGGCCGGGAACAGGCGCAGCGTGTAGCCGCCGTCGGCGCGGCGCGCATGCTGGAAGAACAGCACCGCGGCGCCCGACATCCGCGCCAGCTGGTGGGTCGAGGCGAGGCTGTTGGCGGGGCGTCCGAAGAACGGCACGTACACGCTTTCGCCACGGCTCGGGTCCTGGTCGGGCGCGTACCACAGCAGGCCGCCGCGCTTGAGGTGGCGCACCGTGCCGCGCAGGTCCTGCTTGGGGAACATCGCGGCGGCATAGCGCATGCGTCCGCGACGCACCGCCCATTCCATCGCCGGCTGCGCGTGCGGGCGGTACATGCCGGCCAGCGGCACGTGGTCGCACATCAGCCGCCCGCAGACCTCGAGCGTGGTGAAGTGGCCGCTCACCACGATCACGCCGCGGCCGCCGGCGCGCGCGGCCTCCATGTGTTCCAGGCCTTCGACCACCAGGCCGCGCCGCAGCGGCGCCACCGAGCCCCACCAGGCGCGCGCGAACTCGAACAGGCCGGTGCCGATGGCGGCGAAGTGCTCGCGCAGCAGCGCCTCGCGCGCGGCCGCGTCCAGTTCCGGGAAACACAGCTCGAGGTTGCGCGCGGCCACGCGGCGGCGTGCCGGCAGCACGCGCTGCAGCAGCACGCCGATCGCGCGGCCCAGCACGCGCTGCAGCGTCCAGGGCAGGCGCGCCAGCAGCGCCATCGCGCCGATGCCGATCCAGGTCGGCCAGTTCCGCAGGCCCAGCGGCGGTGTGTCGGCGTGGGTGGTCATGGCTCGATTCTACCGGCGTACGCGGCACCGGCCGCCCGCTGCCGCGGCGGCTTCGCTATCCTTGGTGCATGGAGGCCCCCCCCCGAGACCGCGCCGTCGAACGCCTGCTGCGCGGCCTGTACTCGGCCATGCTGTATGTGCTGGCGCCGGTCACCGTCTACCACCTGATCTGGCGCGGCTTCCGCCAGGCCGAATACCTCGAGCGCTGGGGCGAGCGCTACGCCGCCTACCGCACGCCGCCGCTGGACGGCTGCATCTGGGTGCACGCGGTCTCCGTGGGCGAGGTCAACGCCGCCGCGCCGCTGGTCAACGCGCTGCTCGAGGAGCGGCCGGACCTGCGCCTGCTGGTCACCACCATCACCCCGACCGGATCGATGCGCGTGCGCGCGCTCTGGGGCGACCGCGTCGAGCACGTCTACCTGCCATACGACCTCTCGGGCGCGGTGCGCCGCTTCCTGGCGCACTTCCGCCCGCGGCTGGCCCTGGTGCTGGAAACCGAACTCTGGCCGAACCTGCTGTTCTGCTGCCGCGACCACGGCGTGCCCGCCTACCTGGTCAACGCGCGGCTGTCAGAGCGTTCGCTGCGTGGCTACCGCGCGCTACGTCCGCTGGTCGGGCGCGCGCTGCGCACGCTGGCCGGGGTTGCCGCGCAGTCGGATGCCGACGCCGGGCGCTTCGTCCTGCTCGGCGCGCACCAGGAGGCGGTGTCGGTGCTCGGCAACCTCAAGTTCGACATCCGCATCGACGGAACCGCGCGCCGCACGGCGGCCGCCTTCGCCACCCACAGCGGCGGGCGCCGGGCCTGGATCGCCGCCAGCACCCACCCCGAAGAGGAGGCCGCGGTGATCGCCATGCACCGTCGGCTGCGCGCGCGCTGGCCGGACCTGCTGCTGCTGTGGGCGCCGCGGCACCCGGAACGCTTCCGGCCCGTCGCGCAGGCCTGCGTCGAGGCGGGATGGCGCGTGGCCACGCGCAAGCTGACCCAGTGGCCCGACGGCGGCGACGACGTGTTCGTGATCGACACCCTGGGCGAACTGGTGCACTTCTACGCCTGCGCCGAGGTCGCCTTCGTCGGCGGCAGCCTGCAGGCCGTGGGCGGGCACAACCTGCTCGAGCCGGCGGCGCTCGGCGTGGCGGTCGTCACCGGTCCGCACCTGCACAACTTCGCCGACATCGCCCAGCGCATGGACGAGGCCGGCGCGCTGCGCATCGGCGCCGATGCCGACGCGGTGGTGGCGGAACTCGACGCGCTGCTGGGCGACGAGGCCGCGCGCGCGGCGATGGTGGTCGAGGGGCAGCGGCTGGTGAAGGAAGGCCGCGGTGCGCTCGCGCTGACCCTGGACATGATCAGGCCGGCGTTGCCGCCGGCCTGAGCGTGCGCGGAGCGGGCGGCCGGACTCAGCCGCCGCTGGTGACCTGGGTGTCCGGCGTCGCGGCCTCGGCGGTCAGCAGGCGGTTGATCTCCTGCACGTCGTCGATCCCGAGGGTGCCGGCGGCCTGCGCCAGCAGCAGCCGGTTCTGCAGGAAGTTGTAGCGGGCCAGGGCGTACTCGCGCTCGGCGTTGAACAGGTTCTGCTGGTTGATCAGCACGTCGACGACGGTACGCGTGCCGACTTCGAGCCCGACCTGCGAGGCCTCGTAGGCGCTGCGGGCGGAGACCAGCGCCTGGCGGCGGGCGGCGATCTCGGACACGCCGGCGACCACGGTCTGGTAGGCGTTGCGGGTGTTGCGGTCCAGCGAGCGGCGGGACTGCTCGAGCTGCTGCTCGGAGATGTCGCGGCGCGACAGCGCCTGGCGGACCTGCGACTGGGTCGCGCCGCCGGCGAAGATCGGCACGGTCAGGGTCAGGCCCACGCTGTGGCCTTCGCCGGTCGAGGTGCCGCCCACGCCGCCCGGGCCGAGGTCGCCCCAGGCCGCGCCGTTGTCATAGCCCGCGCCCAGCGTCAGCCGCGGCAGGTGGCCCGAGCGCGCGGTGTTGACGCTGTGCTCGGAGGCGCTGAGGGCGTACTCGGCCGCGCGCAGCGACGGATTGTTCTCCATCGCGGTGGCCAGCCAGCGGCCCAGGCCGTCGCCCTCGGGCGCCTGCGGCTGGAAGTCCTCGGGCAGGGCGCGCAGCGTGCGCACCGGGCGCCCGGTGATTTCCGCCAGCGCCTGGTAGGCGTCTTCCAGCGCATTGCGCGACAGGATGGTGTTGGCGCGCGCGGCGTCGTACTGGGCGCGCGCTTCGTGCACGTCGGTGATCGGCGCCAGGCCGACCTCGAGGCGCTTGTCGGCGAAGTCGAACTGTTTCTGCAGCGCGGCCTCGGCGGCCTCGGACGCGGCCAGGGTCTCGATCGCCACCAGCACGTTGAAGTACGCCGCCGAGGTGCGGGTGATCAGCTCGTGGTTGGCGGCGTCGAGGTCGAAGCCGGCGGCCACGTCGAGGTCGCTCTGGGCGCGCAGGTTGGAGATCGCGCCCAGGTCGAACACCGTCTGGCTGAGGTCGACGCCGACGCTGCGGCGGCGCGCGTCGCCGTCGACGCCGGCGGCGTAGCTGCGGCTCAGCGAGGCGCTGCCGTTGATCTGCGGCAGCAGCGCCGCGCGCGCCTGGACCCGGCCTTCGCGCGAGATGTCGCGGCTGGACTCCGAGATCGCCAGCTGGGTGTCGCTGCTGCGTGCCAGCTCGTAGGTCTGCAGCAGGTCTTCGGCCGAGGCCGCGGCGGGCAGCAGGGCGAGGAGGAGCGCGAGTGCGAGGGGACGACGGGTCATCGGGGAGTCCTTGTGGGGGCGGCGGTCAGAGCGAGAACGCCGGGACGGGCGCCGCTCCGGCCAGGTAGGCGAGGTCGGTTTCGAACAACGATTCCAGGCGCGGTCCGTTGACGTCGGCATGCACCAGCACCGCCTCCATTGCCGGCGCGCGGCCGCGGACCACGAACAGGCGTCCGCCCGGGCGCAGCCAGCCGAGGAAGCGCTCGGGGATGCTGTCGACGGCACCGCCGACGACGATCGCGTCGAACTGGCGGCCCGGCTCCCAGGCGAAGGCGTCGGCCTGCGCCACCGAGACATTGGTCGCGCCCTGGGCGAGCAGCGTCGCCTGTGCAAGGGCGGCCAGGTCGGCATGGCGCTCGATCGAGGTCACCGAGCGCGCGAGGCGTCCCAGGCAGGCGGCCAGGAAGCCGCTGCCGGTGCCGATGTCGAGCACGTCCTCGGTTCCGTCCAGCGCGAGCGCCTGCAGCACGCGGCCCTCGACCACCGGCTTCATCATCGATTCGCCCTGCGCCAGCGGCAGCGCGATGTCGGCATAGGCCAGCGCACGGTGCGCCTCGGGCACGTAGGCCTCGCGCGGCAGGCGCAGGAGCACGTTGAGCACGCGCGGATCGAGCACGTCCCAGGGGCGGACCTGCTGCTCGACCATGGCTTCACGGGCTTTGGCGAAATCGAGGGTCATGGTGTCGGAGCCTGGCTGATCGGGGGGACCGGCCATTTTACGTCGAATCGCCGGGATTGGCCGGGACAGCATCGCCGCCGCGCCGGCGGCGCACTGAGTGCCGGAAGTCACCGGGCCGGCCGGCGGCGGGTCAAGGCGCCGGGCGAACGGCGTAGGCGCGCAGGAAGGTGTCGACGGTCGCCTGGATGTGGGCCTCGACATCGAATCCGGCCAGCGCATCGCAGCCCATCACCAGGCGCGGATGCAGGTCGCCGCGGAGCAGGGCGAAGAACTGGCTCGCCGCGCGCGCAGGATCGTCCACCGCGAGCTCGCCGGCCGCGGTGCGCCGCGCCAGCAACGCGGCGAAGCCCGACTGCAAGTGGCCGGCGCCGGCGCTCCAGAAGCGGTCGGCCAGGGTGCAATCCGCGCGCAGCGACGCACACATCAGGCGGAAGCCGGACACCGCTTCGGGGGAGGCCATGAGCGCGTACACCGCGCGGGCGATTCCGGCCAGCCGCTCCGGGAGCGGCTGGTGCGGCGCCGGCGTGAACAGCGTGGTCGGGACCTGGTCGTCGCAGTAGGACTCGACCGCATCGATGAACAACGCGTCCTTGTCGCCGAAATGGCTGTAGACGGTCAGCTTGGAGACCCCGGCGCGGGCGGCGATCTGGTCCATGCTGACGCCCTCGAATCCGTGTTCGAGGAACAGCGCCTTGGCCGCATCCAGGATCGCCGCGCGCTTGGCGGGATCCTTGGGACGGCCCGGCGCGGGGCGCTGTACCGCCTGGCTGTCGCTGGGCTTGGACATCGGCACTCAAATACTGGACCGTGTAGTTCTGTAACTATAGCATCGCGCTTCGCGGCAGGCCGCGGACGACCGATCAGGAGCGACGATGTCGGGGATGCGAAGGATCCGCTGGGCGGTCCCGGGTGCGATCGCGCTGGTGCTGGCCGCATGCGGCGACGGCACGGTGCCGGAGCCGCCGCCGCGCGCGGTGCTGGTGGCGCAGCCGCAGCCGGGGTCCGCCCTGGCGCGCAGCTTTCCGGGCGAGATCCGCGCGCGCGCCGAAACGCCGCTCGGCTTCCGGGTCGGCGGCGAACTGGTGCGGCGCCTGGTCGACGTGGGTGACCGGGTCGCGCGCGGCCAGCTGCTGGCGGTGATCGATCCGGCCGACTTCGAGGCCCAGGCCCGCGCCGCCAGCGCGCGACTGGCGGCGGCCGAGGCGCAGCTCACGCGCGCGGCGGCCGATCGCGCGCGCTACGCGACCCTGGCGCGCGACCAGCTGGTCAGCCGCTCGGCGCTCGACGCCCAGGACGCCGCATGGCGCGCCGCGGACGGCGAGGTGCGCGCGGCGCGCGCGCAGGCCGAGGTGGCCGGCAACCAGGCCAGCCATGCGGAGCTGCGCGCACCGGCCGACGGCGTGATCGCGAGCCGGCAGGCCGAAGCCGGGCAGGTGGTCGCGGGCGGGCAGGCGGTGTTCACCCTGGCCGGCGACGACGGTCGCGAAGTCGCGATCGCGCTGCCGGAGTCGGCCGTGGGCGATTTCAGCGTCGGCCAGCCGGTCGAGGTCGAGCTGTGGTCGGCGCCGGGCGAGCGCCTGCACGGCCGCTTCCGCGAGATCTCGCCGGCGGCCGATCCGGTGGCGCGCACCTATGCCGCGCGGGTCGCGCTGGAAGAGGCCGACGCCGCCCGCGTCGCACTCGGCCAGAGCGCGAAGGTCCATGTGACCGGTGCCGGTGCCGCCCTGTCGGTGCCGCTGTCCGCGATCCAGGCCGACCGCGACGGCAGCGCGAGCGTCTGGGTGTTCGACCAGGGCCGCGTGCGCGCGGCCAGGGTCGAAACCGGGCGGTGGGGCGCGGAGCGGGCGCCGGTGACGTCAGGCCTGGCCGCCGATGACTGGGTGGTCGTGGCAGGCGGCCACCTGCTGCGCGAAGGCCAGGACGTGCGCGCCGTGGATCTGCGCAACCGGCCGGTCGCCGCGTCGCGATGAACGCCCCGTCGCGCTTCAACCTGTCGGAGTGGGCGCTGCGCAATCGCGCGCTGGTGCTCTACGTGATGCTGGTCGCGGCCCTGGTCGGGGCCTGGTCGTACCGGCAGCTGGGCCAGTCCGAGGATCCGCCCTTCACCTTCAAGGCGATGGTGGTGCGCACGCTGTGGCCCGGCGCAAGCGCCGAGGACGTCGCGCGCCAGGTCACCGACCGCATCGAGCGCGCGGTGATGGAAACCGGTCGCTACCAGATGGTGCGCGCGTACTCGCGGCCCGGCGAATCGCAGGTGATCTTCATGGCCACCGATTCGCTGCCTTCGCGCGACGTACCCGAGCTCTGGTACCAGGTGCGCAAGAAGGTCGGCGACATCCGCGCCACCCTGCCGGCGGACGTGGTCGGGCCGTTCTTCAACGACGAGTTCGGCGACACCTTCGGCAACATCTACGCGTTGACCGGCGACGGCTTCGACTATGCCGTGCTCAAGGACTACGCCGAGCGCATCGAGCTGGAGCTGCAGCGCCAGCCTGACGTGGGCAAGGTCGAACTGATCGGCCTGCAGGACGAGAAGGTCTTCATCGAGGCCAGCAACGTGCGCCTGGCCAACTTCGGCATCGCGCCGGGCGCGATCCAGCAAGCGCTGGCGCAGCAGAACGCGGTCACCCCGACGGGCTTCGTCGAGACCGCCAGCGATCGCGTGCAGCTGCGCGTGGACGGCGCCTTCCGCTCGATCGACGACATCCGCGCGCTGCCGGTGCGCGCCGGCGACCGGACGCTGCGCCTGGGCGACGTCGCCGAAGTCACCCGCGGCTACGCCGACCCGGCCGCCCCGCGCATGCGCTTCATGGGCGAGGAGGCGATCGGCATCGGCGTGGCGCTGCGCGCGGGCGGCGACATCCTGGCCCTGGGCGAGACCCTGGCGTCCGAGGCCGCGCGCCTGGAGGCGACGCTGCCGCTGGGCATGGCGCTGCACAAGGTCTCCGACCAGCCGGCCGCGGTGCGCGAATCGGTGGGCGAGTTCGTCAAGGTGCTGGCCGAGGCGGTGGTGATCGTGCTGCTGGTCTGCTTCTTCTCGCTGGGTCTGCGCACCGGACTGGTGGTGGCGGTCTCGATCCCGCTGGTGCTGGCGATGACCTTCGCGGCGATGCACGCGTTCGGCATCGGCCTGCACAAGGTCTCGCTGGGTGCGCTGGTGCTGGCGCTGGGCCTGCTGGTGGACGACGCGATCATCGCGGTCGAGATGATGGCCATCCGCATGGAGCAGGGCGACAGCCGCTTCACCGCCGCCGGCTATGCCTGGTCGCATACCGCCTTGCCGATGCTGACCGGCACGCTGGTGACCGCCGCCGGCTTCCTGCCGATCGCGACCGCGGCCTCGTCGGTGGGCGAGTACACGCGTTCGCTGTTCCAGGTGGTGACGATCGCGCTGGTGGTGTCGTGGATCGCCGCCGTGCTGTTCATTCCCTGGCTGGGCGAGAAGATGCTGCCGGACTTCGCCGGCCGCGCGCCGCCGAAGCCGGGTTCGCTGGCCGCGCGCCATCGCGCCTGGCGCGAACGCCTGGCCGACCGCTGGCCGCAGTACGCCTTCGCGCTCGGGCCGCGGGAGCCGCACGCGCACGACAAGGACCCCTACCAGCGGCCCTTCTACCGCCGCCTGCGCCGCCTGCTCGGCTGGTGCCTGGTGCACCGCTGGCTGGTGATCACCGCGACCGTGGCCCTGCTGGTGCTGTCGCTCCTGGGCTTCCGCTTCGTGCCGCAGCAGTTCTTCCCGGATTCGCAGCGGCTCGAGCTGATGGTCGACCTCGAGCTGGCCGAGGGCGCCTCGCTGCGCGCGACCGACGCCGCCGCGCGCCGCCTGGAAACCCTGCTGGCCGGGCGCGCCGACGTCGACAACCACGTCGCCTACATCGGCACCGGCTCGCCGCGCTTCTACCTGCCGCTGGACCAGCAGCTGCCGCAGACCAACCTGGCCCAGTTCGTGGTGCTGGCGCGCGACGTCGAAGGCCGCGAGGCGCTGCGCGACTGGCTGATCGACAAGGCCGCGCCGCGGTTCCCCGAGCTGCAGCTGCGCGTGACGCGGTTGGAAAACGGGCCTCCGGTGGGCTATCCGCTGCAGTTCCGCGTGTCCGGCGAGCACGCCGACCGCGCCCGGGACATCGCCCGCCAGGTCGCGGACCAGGTGCGCGCGAATCCGCACGTGGCCAACGTCAACCTGGACTGGGACGAGCCGAGCAAGGTGGTGCGCCTGGTGGTCGACCAGGAGCGTGCACGCGTGCTGGGCGTCGACTCGCAGGGGCTGGCGCGCTTCCTCTCGGCCTCGCTGTCCGGGCAGGCGGTGGCGGTCTACCGGGAAGGCGACGCGCTGATCGAAGTGCTGGTGCGCGGCCCGCTGGACGAGCGCTCCGGGCTCGACACGCTGGGCGACCTGGTCGTGCACGGTGCCGGCGGCCGGCCGGTGCCGCTGTCGCAGGTCGCGCGGCTGGAGTACGCATTCGAGGACGGGATCATCTGGCACCGCGACCGCCTGCCGACGGTCACCGTACGCGCCGACGTGCGCGGCGACGCGATGCCGGCTAGCGTGGTGGCCGAGATCCTGCCGACGCTGGAAGGCATCCGCGCAGCACTGCCCGCGGGCTACCTGCTGGAGACCGGCGGCACGCTGGAGGACTCCGCGCGCGGCCAGGACTCGATCAAGGCCGGGATGCCGCTGTTCCTGTTCGCGGTGGCGACCCTGCTGATGCTGCAGCTGCGCAGCTTCCCGCGCAGCCTGCTGGTGTTGGCCACCGCGCCGTTGGGCCTGGTGGGCGCGGTGCTGTTCCTGCTCGTGTTCCGCGTGCCGTTCGGTTTCGTCGCGCTGCTGGGCACGATTGCGCTGGCCGGCATGGTGATGCGCAACTCGATCATCCTGGTCGACCAGATCCAGCAGGACATCGACGCCGGGCACGCGCGCTGGGACGCGGTGATCGACGCCACCGTGCGCCGCTTCCGGCCGATCGTGCTGACCGCGCTGGCGGCGATCCTGGCGATGATCCCGCTGTCGCGCAGCGTGTTCTTCGGCCCGATGGCGGTGGCGATCATGGGCGGGCTGACGGTCGCAACGGTGCTGACGCTGCTGTTCGTCCCGGCCCTGTACGCCGCCTGGTTCCGCGTGCGCCGCGACGAGCCGATTCCTGCCCGCCGCGCCCCCCTGTAGGAGCAGCTACAGCTGCGATCCGCCCTCGCCGGCTTCAATCCGCCCCAAGCAGCTCCGCCCGCGGGCCGGCCACGGGTGACACATGGGCCTGCGCCGCGCAGCCGGCCTGGTTGAAGCCGGCAACCATGGCCGGCGCCGCGGCCTCGGCTTCGGCGCGGGATTCGAACCAGGCGAAGCAGGTCGGGCCGCCGCCGGAGATGCTGGCGCCGAGTGCACGGTGGTCCATGGCGGCCTGCTTCACGGCGGCGAAGCCGGGGATGAGCGGTGCGCGCCGGGGTTCGACCAGGATGTCGCGCAGGCCTTCGGCGATCAGTGCGGCGTCGGCGCGCGCAAGGCCGGTGAGGAACACTGCCAGGTGTGCGGAATGCGCCACGACCTGCGGCAGTGGATAGGGTTCGGACAGGACGGCACGCGCGCGGCGCGTCTCGAGCACCAGGTCGGGCTGCACGGCCACGCAATGCAGCCACTCGGGGACGTCCAGTCGCAGCAGCCGTGTCTGCGTGGCCAGTGCGACGCCCCCGACCAGCATCGGCCCGACGTTGTCGCCCTGGCGGCTGTGGGTCGAGGCCCATTCGCCTTCGAGGGCGAAGGGATAGAGCGCCTCGCGCGACAGGGGCGCGTCGAGCAGGGCGTTGGCCGCCACCAGGGCCGCGACGCAGGACGCCGCCGAGCCGCCCAGGCCCGAGCCCAGCGGAATGCCCTTGTCGAGTTCGATCGCGAAGCCATGGGCGAGTCCGAGGGCCTCGCGCAGCGCCATGAGCGCGCGACCGGCGGTGTTCGCGGCCGCTTCCAGGGGAATGTCTTCGATGCCGCGGACCCTGCCGCGCACGGCGTCCACGCGCACCAGGGGTTGCTGGATCAGCCGGACGGTGGCGATGTCGCGCGGCCCGTCGATCGCGTGGCCGAGCAGGTCGAAGCCGACGCCGATGTTGCCCACGCTGGCGGGGGCGAACGCGCGGGCCTGTGTCGGGTGCAGGGTCATGCGCTGATTGTCACATCCGGCGTGCTCCCCGGCAGCCGTCGGTGCAGCGACGCCCTGCGCGGCATTGCCACGCCGCCCATGGCGTTGCTGCGCCGCCGCAAGCAGCGCCGGCGCTTGCGCCTAGACTGGGGCCGCTTGCGACGGCCGGGGCGTCCGGCCGCCAGCCACGGGGGGCGCAGTGAAGCCGACCGATATCCGCGATCCCGACACCTTCCACAAGGTCGTCGACTGCCAGTGGGCCTGTCCCGCGCACACGCCGGTTCCCGAGTACATCCGCCTGATCGCCGCCGGCCGGTTCGCCGACGCGTACATGGTCAACTGGGTGAGCAACGTGTTCCCGGGGATCCTCGGCCGCACCTGCGACCGTCCCTGCGAGCCCGCCTGCCGCCGCGGGCGGGTCGAAGAGAACAACGGTCCGCCGTCGATGCGCGACAAGCCGCAGCCGGTGGCGATCTGCCGCCTGAAGCGCGTTGCCGCCGACCACAAGGGTGATGTCAGCGGGCGCATGCCCCGGCCCGCGGTCCAGCGCAACGGCCGCCGCATCGCCTGCGTCGGCGCCGGGCCCTCTTCACTCACGGTGGCCCGTGATCTCGCGCCGCTGGGCTACGACATCACGGTGTTCGAGGCGGACCCGAAGGCGGGCGGCTTCATGCGCACCCAGGTGCCGCGGTTCCGCCTGCCGGAAGAGGTGATCGACGAGGAGACGGGTTACATCCTCGACATGGGCGTGGAATTCGTCGGTGGCCGGCGCATCGACTCGATGCGCGACCTGCTTAGGCAGGGTTACGACGTGATCTTCGTCGGCAGCGGCGCGCCGCGCGGGCGCGACCTGGACCTGCCGGGGCGGAAGGAGTGTGCCGACAGCATCCGCGTCGGCCTCGACTGGCTGGCCAACGTCTACTTCGGCCACGTCACCCGGGTCGGCCGCCGCGTGCTGGTGCTGGGCGGCGGCAACACCGCGATGGACTGCTGCCGCTCGGCGCGGCGTCTGGGCGGGGACGAGGTGACGGTGGTGGTGCGTTCGGGCTTCGACGAAATGAAGGCCAGTCCCTGGGAAAAGGAAGATGCGATGCACGAGGGCATCCCGATCCTCGACTACCG
Organism: Luteimonas sp. MC1750; assembly: GCF_016615955.1. Lineage (NCBI taxonomy): Bacteria > Pseudomonadati > Pseudomonadota > Gammaproteobacteria > Lysobacterales > Lysobacteraceae > Luteimonas > Luteimonas sp. MC1750. The sequence goes on along the minus strand of NZ_CP067113.1, from coordinate 2,591,366 downwards.
CGTGCCCAAGGCCTTCGAACACGCCAGCGGGCGGCTGACCGGCATGCGCTTCGAGCGCGTGCGCGCGGAGTACGACGAGCGCGGCCGCCGGCGGCTGGTGCCCACCGGCGAGCCGGATGAAGTGATTCCCTGCGACGAGGTGCTGATCGCCGTCGGGCAGGAGAACGCGTTTCCGTGGATCGAGCGCGATCTCGGCATCGACTTCGACGAGTGGGGCATGCCGGTGGTCGATACAGTCACCCACCAGTCGTCGCTGCCGCAGGTGCTGTTCGGCGGCGACGCGGCCTTCGGCCCGAAGAACATCATCTGGGCGGTGGCGCACGGCCACGCCGCGGCGATCTCGATCGACCGCCTGCTTGAGGGCGGGGATCCGCGCGAGCGGCCCGCGCCGGGCGTCACCCTGGCGTCGCAGAAGATGGGCATCCACGAGTGGAGCTACGACAACGCGGTCTCGCCCGACGAGCGCTTCGCGGTGCCGTGGTCGGAGGCGGCGAAGAAGCTCGACAGCATGCACATCGAAGTCGAGCTCGGTTTCGACGCCGCGACCGCGTGGAAGGAGACCCAGCGCTGCCTCAACTGCGACGTGCAGACGGTCTTCACCGATGACAAGTGCATCGAGTGCGATGCCTGCGTCGACATCTGCCCGACCGACTGCATCACCTTCACCATCAACGGCGAAGAAGAGGAGCTGCGCACGCGGCTGACCGCGCCGGCGCTCAACCTCGACCAGCCGCTGTACGTGTCGGGGCCGCTGAAGACGTCGCGGGTGATGGTCAAGGACGAGGACGTCTGCCTGCACTGCGGCCTGTGCGCCGAGCGCTGCCCGACCGGCGCCTGGGACATGCAGCAGTTCCTGCTGCGCGAAACGCACGCCGGCGGCGACCGCGCCGCGCTGAAGACGGAGGCCTTGGCATGACGCCGGCGCACGCGCCGCTGCGGGCGGTCAACGACTTCGTGGTCAAGTTCGCCAACGTCAACGGGTCCGGCTCGGCTTCGGCCAACGAGCTGTTCGCCAAGGCGATCCTGCGCATGGGCGTGCCGGTCGGCCCGCGCAATATCTTTCCCTCCAACATCCAGGGGCTGCCGACCTGGTACGAGGTCCGGGTCAGCGAGCGCGGCTGGCTGGGCCGGCGCGGCGGCGTCGACATGATGGTGGCGATGAACCCGCAGACCTGGGACGCCGACATCGCCGAGATCGAGCCCGGCGGCTACCTGTTCCACGACAGCAGCAAGCCGCTGCCGCGGTCGCGTTTCCGCGAGGACATCACCGCGATCGGCGTGCCGCTGACGGAAATCTGCAACACGCACTACAGCGATCCGCGCCAGCGCCAGCTGTTCAAGAACATCATGTACGTCGGCGCGCTGTCGGCGCTGCTGGACATCGACACGTCGGTCATCGAGGCGCTGATCGGCGAGCAGTACCGCAGCAAGCCGAAGCTTCTGGCGCCGAACATCGAGGCGCTGCACCTGGGCCGCGACTGGGTGCGCGCGCACCTGCCGCATCCCATCGGCCTGCGCGTGCAGCCGGCGGACGCGGTCGGCGACCGCATCTTCGTCGATGGCAACGACGCCGCGGCGCTGGGCTGCGTGTACGGCGGCGCGACGGTTTGCGCCTGGTATCCGATCACGCCCTCGTCGTCGCTGGCCGAGGGCTTCCAGAAGTACTGCCAGAAATACCGCGTCGACGCCGAGGGCCGTGCGCGCTACGCGATGATCCAGGCCGAGGACGAGATCGCTTCGATCGGCATGGTGGTCGGCGCCGGCTGGAACGGCGCGCGCGCATTCACCACGACGTCCGGGCCAGGCGTGTCGCTGATGAACGAATTCATCGGCCTGGCCTATTTCGCCGAGATCCCGGTGACGATCCTCAACGTGCAGCGCGGCGGGCCGTCCACCGGCATGCCCACGCGCACCCAGCAGTCCGACGTGCTGGCCTGCGCCCATGCCTCGCACGGCGACACCAGGCACGTGCTGCTGTTCCCCGAGGACCCGCGCGAGTGCTTCGACTTCGCCGCCGCGGCGCTGGACCTGGCCGACCGGCTGCAGACGCCGGTGTTCGTGATGAGCGACCTCGACATCGGCATGAACCAGCGCCTGTGCGCGCCGTTCGCGTGGGACGACGCGCGCGTGCATGACCGCGGCAAGGTGATGACCGCCGAGCAGCTGGACTCCGGCCGCGAGTTCGCGCGCTACAAGGACGTCGACGGCGACGGCATCCCGTGGCGGACCTGGCCGGGCACGCATCCCGACAAGGGCGCGTATTTCACCCGCGGCACCTCGCGCAACCCGCAGGCGCAGTACTCCGAACGTGGCCCGGACTACGTCTACAACATGCAGCGCCTGCTGCAGAAGTTCGACACCGCGAAGACGCTGGTGCCGCAGCCGGTACTGGTGCAGTCCGACGTGCCCGCCCGCTACGGCGCGATCTTCTACGGATCCACCAGCCCGGCGATGGACGAGGCCATGGAACAGCTGCGCGATGCCGGCGTCGCGCTGGATACGCTGCGGGTGCGCGCCTATCCCTTCCCGGACACGGTGCGGAACTTCATCGACACCCACGCGCAGGTGTTCGTGGTCGAGCAGAACCGCGACGCGCAGCTGCGCCTGCTGCTGATCGACGCCTTCGGCACCGATCCCGCGCGCCTGGTCGCGGTGCTGCACTACGACGGCACCCCCATCACCGCGCGCTTCATCACCGGCGCCATCGAGGCCCACATGCGCAGGCACGCGACGCAGGAGAAGGTGGCATGACCTGGCTCGCCAAACCGAAACTCCACCACCCGACGCTGCCCTGCAACGCCATCGGCTTCACCCGCCGCGACTACGAGGGCAAGATCAGCACGCTGTGCGCGGGCTGCGGCCACGACTCGATCTCGGCGGCGATCATCCAGGCCTGCTGGGAGCTCGACATCCAGCCGCACCGCATCGCCAAGCTGTCTGGCATCGGCTGCAGCTCCAAGACCCCCGACTACTTCCTCGGCCAGTCGCACGGCTTCAACACCGTGCACGGGCGCATGCCCTCGGTGCTGACCGGTGCCAACCTCGCCAACCGCACGCTCACCTACCTCGGCGTGTCCGGCGACGGCGACTCGGCCTCGATCGGCATCGGCCAGTTCGTGCATGCGATCCGGCGCGGCGTCGACATGACCTACATCGTCGAGAACAACGGTGTGTACGGGCTGACCAAGGGCCAGTTCTCGGCCACCGCCGACCAGGGTTCGGTGTCCAAGCGCGGCGTCGCCAATGCCGACAGCCCGATCGACCTGGTGACGATGGCGCTGCAGCTGGGCGCCAGCTACGTCGGCCGCGGGTTCTCGGGCGACAAGCAGCAGCTGGTGCCGCTGATCAAGGGCGCGCTGTCGCATCGCGGCGCCGCCTTCCTTGATGTGATCAGTCCTTGCGTGGCGTTCAACAACCACGCGGGCAGCACCAAGAGCTACGACTACGTGCGCGAGCACAACGAGGCCGTCAACCGCCTGGACGTGATGCCGTCGCGGACGGCGATCGAGGTGGAGCAGGAGGCCGGCACCACCATCGATATCTCCCAGCACGACGGCCGCACGCTGCGCCTGCACAAGCTCGATGCCGGCTACGACCCGCGCGACCGGATCGCCGCCCTCAATCTGATCCACCAGGGGAATGCGCGCGGCGAGGTGGTGACGGGCCTGCTGTTCGTGGATCCGGACGCCGACGATCTCCACGGCCACATCGGCACCGTCGATACCCCCCTCAACGCACTGGGCGCCGCCGAGCTGTCGCCGGGCGCGGCGGCCCTGGACAGGATCAACGCCGCCCTGCGCTGACCGGGCCTGCTGCCCGCCTCTGTAGGAGCGGCCACAGCCGCGATTGCGGAAGTGTCGGAGGATCGCGGCTGTAGCCGCTCCTACAGGGGAGGCTGCGGCACGGTGCCGTTGGCGACTTCGGTACGCCGGCATTGGCCCGGACGCATGCCGCGTGGTCAAATGCCGGCTGAAGCGGGGGTACCGCGCCATGGGCGCGGTTGAGACAGACCCTTCGAACCTGATGCGGTTGATACCGCCGTAGGGAAGCTTCGCGGCAAGCGGCCACCGTTCCCGGTGGCGGCGGCCGCGCCTTCGCTTCGTCCGGCACGCGGGATCGTCCCGCAGCCACCGACAGGACGATGCCGATGAACGCAGTGCCCTCCCAGCTGCTGCAGCAGGCGCAGCAGCTTTCCGATTCCGTCACCCGGCCGATCCCGGGTTCACGCAAGGTCTTCGTCGAAGGCTCGCGTCCCGACCTGCGCGTGGCCATGCGCGAGATCGCGCAGACCAGGACCCCGACCCTGTTCGGCGGCGAGGACAATCCGCCGATTCCGGTCTACGACACCTCGGGCGCCTATACCGACCCCGGCGCGCGCATTGACCTGTCGGCGGGCCTGCCTGCGCTGCGCGCGCGCTGGATCGAGGAGCGTGGCGATACCCACGCCCTGGCGGAGCTGGGTTCCGAGTTCGGCCGCGCGCGCGAAGCCGATCCGAAGCTCGATGCGGTCCGGTTTCCGGCCCGCCCGCAGCCGCGGCGCGCGAACGCCGGCGCCAACGTCACCCAGATGCACTACGCCCGGCGCGGGATCGTCACGCCGGAGATGGAATACGTCGCCATCCGCGAGAACCAGCGCCTTGACCTGTTGGAACAGCTACAGCTGCGATCCGTGGAGGACATCGCGGCCATGGCCGCTCCTGCACTGTTTTCCCAGCATCCCGGGCAGTCGTTCGGCGCATCGATCCCGAAGCGCATCACACCGGAGTTCGTCCGCGACGAGATCGCCCGCGGCCGCGCCATCCTGCCCTGCAACATCAACCACCCCGAGAGCGAGCCGATGATCATCGGCCGCAACTTCCTCACCAAGATCAACGCCAACATCGGCAACAGCGCAGTGTCGTCGGGGATCGCCGAGGAGGTGGAGAAGCTGGTCTGGGCGATCCGCTGGGGCGCGGACAACGTGATGGACCTGTCCACCGGCAAGCACATCCACGAGACCCGCGAGTGGATCATCCGCAACTCGCCGGTGCCGATCGGCACCGTGCCGATCTACCAGGCGCTGGAGAAGGTCGACGGCCGCGCCGAGGAGCTGACCTGGGAGATCTTCCGCGACACGCTGGTCGAGCAGGCCGAGCAGGGCGTCGACTACTTCACCATCCACGCCGGCGTGCTGCTGCGCTACGTCCCGCTCACCGCGAAGCGCGTCACCGGCATCGTCAGCCGCGGCGGCTCGATCATGGCCAAGTGGTGCCTGGCGGACCACCGCGAGAGCTTCCTGTACGAGCACTTCGAGGACATCTGCGAGATCATGAAGGCCTACGACGTCGCCTTCTCGCTTGGCGACGGCCTGCGCCCGGGCTGCATCGCCGACGCCAACGACGCGGCCCAGTTCGGCGAGCTGGAGACGCTCGGTGAACTGACGAAGATCGCCTGGAAGCACGACGTCCAGACCATGATCGAAGGCCCCGGCCACGTGCCGATGCAGCTGATCAGGGAGAACATGGACAAGCAGCTGGTCGAATGCGGCGAGGCGCCGTTCTACACCCTCGGCCCGCTGACCACCGACATCGCGCCGGGCTACGACCACATCACCAGCGCCATCGGCGCGGCGATGATCGGCTGGTACGGCTGCGCGATGCTCTGCTACGTGACGCCCAAGGAACACCTGGGCCTGCCCAACCGCCAGGACGTGCGCGACGGGATCATGGCCTACCGCATCGCCGCCCACGCCGCCGACCTGGCCAAGGGACACCCGGGCGCGCAGGTGCGGGACAACGCACTGTCCAAGGCGCGCTTCGAGTTCCGCTGGGAAGACCAGTTCCACCTCGGCCTGGATCCGGAGAAGGCGAAGGAATTCCACGACGAGACCCTGCCGAAGGACGCGCACAAGCTCGCCCACTTCTGTTCGATGTGCGGGCCGCACTTCTGCAGCATGAAGATCACCCAGGACGTGCGCGACTATGCCGCCGGCCAGGAGGAGGCCAGGATCGCGGCGGTGGAGGCAGGCATGACCGAAAAGGCCGCCCAGTTCCGCGCCGAAGGCGCGGAGCTCTACCGACCAGGCTGAACGGAAGAAAACAGTCGACGGGGCGGGTCTGCCGGCCCCGTCGGGATCACGCGTTGCCGCGCGGGCGCGTGCTAGCGTCCCGCCAAACCAGGACCAGGGAGATCCGCCATGGCACGTGTTCCCCACCCATTCCGCTGGCTGCTGGCCGCGCTGCTGCTGGCGTTGCTCGCGGCCTGCGCCACCGGCCCGCGCATCAGCTCGGACTCCGATCCGCGCGCGGACTTCAGCGCGTATCGCACCTTCGCCTTCTATTCGCCTCTGGCGATCGAGCGCGAAGGCTACGCGAGCCTGGTCAGTGGCCGGATGAAGGCCGCCGCGCGAGCCGAGATGGAGGCGCGCGGCTATCGCTACAGCGAAACCGACCCCGACCTGTGGCTCAACATCAATGCCTACATGCAGCAGCGCACCGACGTCAGCACGATTCCCGACGTCGACTACGCCTACTACTACAGCTATCGCTATCGGGGCTACGTCGCGGTGCCGTTCTGGCACGACCGCACCACGGTGCATCGCTACACCGAGGGCACCATGAACGTCGACCTCGTGGACGCAAAGCGCAACGCCCTGGTGTGGGAAGGCATCGCGGTTGGCCGGGTCAAGCGCAACCAGGATGCGGCCGCCCGCGACGCCGCGATCGATGCCACCTTCCGCGACATCTTCGCCCAGTATCCCCACCGCGCCGGCGGGACGTCCTACTGACCACCTGAGGCGTGGGCCTGCTCCGCACTCCACTGCACTGGCCGGCGATCGCGGCCCGGCATCCGTCGGCCCTGCTGCTGGCGGTGCAGCTCGCCAGCCTGCTGGTTTACCCGCTGGTCGACGGGCAGGACAGCCGCGTGCTGTTCAGCGCCTTCACGCTTGTGGCCGTGCCGCTGGCGGTGTGGGTGGTGTCGCGCAGCCATGCGGCGAACGGGGTCGCCTGGGCCCTGGCCGTGCCGGCAATGCTGCTGGCCGTTGCGGCCATTGCACTCGGGATGCCGGCGCTGGTCGTGCTGTCAGCGGTGCTCGAATCGCTGCTGTACTTCTATGCCGCCGGCGCGCTGATCGTGTACATGCTCGAGGACCACACGGTGACCGTGGACGAGCTGTTCGCGGCGGCCGCGGCGTTCACCCTGCTGGCCTGGGGCTTCGCCTACGCCTTCCTGGTCTGCCAGGCGCTGGACCCGGGCAGCTTCGCCGGCATGGTCGAGCCGGAGCGCCCGCGACGCTGGCTCGAGCTGCTGTCCCTCAGCTTCTCCACTCTTTCGGGCACCGGCAACGGCGACGTGGTGCCGCTGGCGCCGTATGCGCGCGTGCTGGTGATGCTGGAGCAGTTCGCGGGCGTCGGCTATATCGCCGCGGTGGTGTCGCGGTTGATCGCGTTGAGCATCGTGCGCCAGCGCAGCGGCCGGCGCGCCCGCAAGCGGAGGCGCGCGGGGCGTGAGCCCGGCGCGCCCGCGGAGAATCAGCCGCCGGCCTTGTAGCGCTCGATCGCCTCGAGCAGCAGGGCCTTGGCTTCGGCGGCGTCGCCCCAGCCTTCCAGCTTGACCCACTTGCCCTTCTCGAGATCCTTGTAGTGCTCGAAGAAGTGGCCGATGCGCTCCAGCCAGTGGCCCGACACCTGGCCGATGTCGGTGATGTGCGCATAGCCGGCGAACACCTTCGGCTCCGGAACCGCCAGCAGCTTCTCGTCGCTGCCGGCCTCGTCGGTCATCTTCAGCACGCCGACCGGGCGGCAGCGGATCACCGAGCCCGGCACCAGGGGCAGCGGCAGGATCACCATCACGTCGGCCGGATCGCCATCGCCGCAGACGGTCTCCGGCACGTAGCCGTAGTTGCAGGGGTAGCGCATGGGCGTGGACAGCACGCGATCGACGAAGATCGCCCCGGACTCCTTGTCGACCTCGTACTTGACGGGTTCGGCGTCCTTGGGGATCTCGATGATGACGTTGATCTCGTCCGGCGGGTTCTTGCCGGTCTTCACATGGTCCAGGCCCATGGGTGCTCCAGTGGTGGGAAGGCGGCGCCGGTGATCGGTGCCGCTGGGGAAACCGCGCATTCTACGCCCCGCTGCTGCGACGCACCAAAGGCCGGCGGCCGGCCGATGAATGGCCAGGGGCGCACCCGAGGTGGGGTACGCCCCAGCTTGGTGACGCGGGAACGGCGGCTTAAACAGTACGCCACCGTATCCACAGCGAGTCCGGCCCCATGACCATCCAGTCCGCAAGCTTCGACCCCGGCGCCAGCGCCGCCGCCCAGCTGGAGCGCGCCGGCTACTGGAACAACCCCGAGGCGCCGGGCCGCAACCACGGACCGGACGGGCTCGGCAGCGATGCCTCCGCGCCGTCGGCCACCGCCGCGGGCGGCGTCGACGACGTCATCGGCCGGCAGGACGACGCGAGCGAAGGCCGCAGGATCGATGGGTCCGCGGAGAACGCCGGCCAACGCAGCCAGCGCAGCACCCCCGATGGCAAGCCGATCGTCGTCGATCCGCTGTTCTCCGGCACCGGTGTGGAGATCGCCCGCGAGCGCACCGTTGCCGACGGCAGCTACGTCAGCAGCGACCAGCTGGTGCTCACCACGGGTGCGCGCGACGACGTCATCGGTGTCCGACAGCGCGACGATGGCACGCTCGATGTCAACGTCAACGGGGAAAGCTACGAGGTCAGGCTGGGCGAGGGCCAGGAGCTCACCCTGCGCGCGGGTGCGGGCGACGACGTGATCGAAGTGGCCGCGAACGTGAAGGTGAACATCGTGGTCGAGGGCGGCGACGGCGACGACACCATCACCACAGGTGCCGGCGACGACCGCATCGACGGCGGAGCGGGCAACGACACGATTGCGTCCGGCGCGGGCCGCGACGATGTCTTCGGCAACACGGGCAACGACGCGATCACCGGCGGCGCGGGGGTGAACATCATCCACGGCGGCGACGGCGACGACGCGATCACCGCGGGCTCCGGCACCAACTTCATCGAGGCCGGTGCCGGTGATGACCTCATCCGGGGTGGGGGCACCAGCGACATCCTGTCCGGTGGCACCGGCAACGACCGCATCGTGGTCGGCAACGGCGACAGCCGCGTCTACGCCGGCGCGGGCAAGGACACGGTCGAGAATGCCGGCACCAGGGCCACCGTCTACGCCGAGGTCGGCGACCTGGTGAACGCGGCGGCCAACGCCAGGCCGACGGTGGTGAACGTGGTGATCGACGCCAGCGCCGGCCAGAGCATCCGGGTCGAGGGCTCGGAAGGCTTCGTGCAGCGCATCCAGGCCGAGCTCGACTTCCTGCGCGCCTCCCCCGTAGGCCAGCAGATGTTGGCCGAGTTCGACCGGGCCGCGGACGTGAAGGGCAACGTGGTCACGATCAAGGAACTGGCCAACGAGCAGAACGGTTACGCCCAGACCTTCAGCGGCGACGCCGACATCCGCAACGGCCGCGCCGGCGCCGGCGGCAACGTCGACATCAGCTACAACCCGTCTTTCCACATGGACGCCTTCCCCGCACCCGTGGTCGTGCTCTACCACGAGATGTCGCACGCCTACAACGGCGTGAACGGCAGCTTCCAGCCCGGGACCTACCGCGGCGAAGGCCCGGATTCGGGCCGGGTGCCCAATGCCGAGCGACAGGCCGTCGGCCTGGAGACCAGCGCGGCTCCCTTCGATTTCGACGGCAACCCCGCCACCCCCGCCACCACGACCAATCCCGACCACCTGACCGAGAACGGCCTGCGCGAGGAGCTGGGTCTTCCGGATCGCCCGAGCTACGCGCTCTGATCCCGGCTGCCCGGCCGTCCCTGGAGCCCGCGTTCACCGCGGGCTCCACGCGTTCCAGCCATCCTGTCCCCCGATCGTCCGCTGCCGAGTCATGCCCATGAGTTTGAACCCGCGCGCCGCCGCGATGCCGACCCTCTTGTCCGCGGCGCTGCTCGCTGCGCATGCTGCCGGCGCGCAGCCGCCAATGGAGTCCACGCCAATGCATGAGGAAGACCAGGTGGCCCGGACCACCGTCGAGGGCGACGGCGCGCGCCTCGAAGTCGCGTTCGACCCGGACGGCAGCGCGCTTGCCGTCCGCTACCGCATCCGCAATACCGGCACCGCCGAGCTGGCCGTGTTCGATCGCGGCGACCGGCATGCCGTACTGACCAAGCGCCTGGTCGCCGGCGAGGTGCCGCCGCCGCGCTTCGACGCCGGGCCGGACGGTTTGGTGCTGTCGCACGCGGCGCGCGGATTGCCGCGGCCCACGCCGACCGTGCCGCCGGTTCCCCTGGCTGCGCGCCTCTCCGCTGGCGAGGCCCTGGACGGCGCCTTCGCGTTCGACCTGTCGCTGGCGTCCACGGAAGGCCCGCGACGGGTGCGCTGGTGCCTGGGCGTGGCGCCGTTCGACGGCAACCAGTTCGACGCCGCGGAGTCCGCCGGCGAGGTCGCGGTGTGGACCGCACCGTTCGGGATGGCGCAGGCGCAGCAGCGGCTGTGCACGCCGTGGTTCGACCTGGACGCGGGCACGTTCGACGCGTCCTGACATCCGCGGCGGGCGGCGCGTGCCGACAGCCGCTCACGACGAAGGCGGCCTCGCGGCCGCCTTCGTCGTGACATCCCGGGGGGCTTCTGCAGCGGACGCCCCGGCCAGCCGACTAGAGCAGCGGCACCAGCAGCAGGGCCACGATGTTGGTCACCTTGATCAGCGGGTTGATCGCCGGTCCCGCGGTGTCCTTGTAGGGATCGCCCACGGTGTCGCCGGTGACCGCGGCCTTGTGCGCCTCAGACCCCTTGCCGCCGTGGTGGCCTTCCTCGATGTACTTCTTGGCGTTGTCCCAGGCGCCGCCGCCGGTGCACATCGAGATCGCCAGGAACAGGCCGGTCACGATCGTGCCCATCAGCAGGCCGCCCAGCGCATCCGCGCCCAGCGTCAGGCCCACGATCACCGGGATCCCCAGCGGCAGCAGCGAGGGCACGATCATTTCCTTGATCGCCGACTTCGTCAGCAGGTCGACCGCGCGGTCGTACTGCGGCTTGCCGGTGCCCTCCATGATGCCGGGGATCTCGCGGAACTGGCGGCGGACTTCCTCCACCACCGCGCCGGCCGCGCGGCCCACGGCCTGCATCGCCAGTGCGCCGAACAGGTAGGGAATCATGCCGCCGATCAGCAGGCCGATCACCACGTTCGGGTTGTCGATGGAGAAGTTGACGGCGGTGCCCGAGGTTTCCAGCTTGTGCGCGTAATCGGCGAACAGCACCAGCGCCGCAAGCCCCGCCGAACCGATCGCATAGCCCTTGGTGACCGCCTTGGTGGTATTGCCCACGGCGTCCAGCGCGTCGGTGGTTTCGCGGATCTCCGGCGGCAGCCCGCTCATCTCGGCGATGCCGCCGGCGTTGTCGGTGATCGGGCCATAGGCATCGAGCGCGACGATCATGCCGGCCATCGACAGCATCGCCGTGGCCGCGATCGCCAGGCCGTACAGGCCAGCCACCGCATAGCAGGCCCAGATCGCCGCGGCGACCACGATCACCGGCGCCGCGGTCGACTTCATCGACACCGCCAGCCCCGCGATCACGTTGGTGCCGTGGCCGGTCTCGGAGGCCTTCGCCACCTGCTGCACCGGCGCGTATTCGGTGGCGGTGTAGTACTCGGTGATCACCACCAGCAGCCCGGTCAGCACCAGGCCGACGATGGCGCACCAGAACAGCGGCATGCCGACCTCGGCGCCGAACATGCTGTCGGTGACGAACCAGAACGCGATCGCCGCCAGCACGCCGGAGACGGTGAGCCCGCGGTACAGCGCGTTCATGATCTTGCCGCCCGGGCGTGCCTTGACGAAGAAGGTGCCGATGATCGACGCCACGATCGAGACCGCGCCCAGCACCAGCGGATAGACCACGCCGGTCCAGCCGTAGGTGGCGAAGAAGATGCCCGCCACCAGCATCGAGGCGATGATGGTGACCGCGTACGTCTCGAACAGGTCGGCGGCCATGCCGGCGCAGTCGCCGACGTTGTCGCCGACGTTGTCGGCGATCACCGCCGGGTTGCGCGGGTCGTCCTCGGGGATGCCGGCCTCGACCTTGCCCACGAGGTCGGCGCCGACGTCGGCGCCCTTGGTGAAGATGCCGCCACCCAGGCGCGCGAAGATCGAGATCAGCGAGGAGCCAAAGGCCAGGCCGATCATCGGCTGCAGTGCCGCCTCGACGGCCAGCGCGTCGCGCCCCTCGCCGATGACGAACATGAAGTAGCCGGCCACGCCCAGCAGGCCCAGGCCGACCACCAGCAGGCCGGTGACCGCACCGCCGCGGAAGCTGACCGCCAGCGCCTCGTTGAGTCCGACGGTGGCCGCTTGCGTGGTGCGCACGTTGGCGCGCACCGAGACGAACATGCCGATGAAACCGGCGAGTCCCGACAGCAGCGCGCCGATGGCGAAGCCGATCGCCGTGGACCAGCCCAGCGCCGGCACCAGGCCGATCACCAGGAACAGCACCACGCCCACGATCGCGATGGTGGTGTACTGCCGCCGCAGGTAGGCGCTGGCGCCTTCCTGGATCGCGGCCGCGATTTGCTGCATGCGCGCGTTGCCCGCGGGCTGCGCCAGGATCCAGCGTGCCGAAAAGATGCCGTAGATGATCGCCAGGCCGGCGCACGCCAGCGCCAGCCACAAGCCTTGTTGCTCGAGCATTGAAACCCTCCCCAGGGTGTGGACGGAAACATCTGTTGGAGCTCGTCGCGTTGGAGCTGGAACCGGCCGACTATGGCACAGGCCCCCATCCCGGTATTGCCGCGCTGCAGCGCATCAGACCGGCTGGTCCAAGGGGCTGGCGGACAGGGCGTGGAGGCCTGATTCAGGCCGGGCGTGCCAGCCTGCGCCGCACCCCACCCGTGGAGTCCATGCGATGCGCCCTGCCGTCCTGATCCTGCTCGCGCTCGCCGCCGCGGCGCCCGCCATGGCCGCCGATCCCAGGCCCGAAATCACCCGCGATGCCGTGCAGCCACAGGCCGTCGGCGTTGTCCACACGCTGCGCCAGATCCCCGAGGCCTGTGCGCGCATCGAGGGTGCCTTCACGGGCGACGCGGCCAAGCCCTACCGCTTCGCCGTGGTGCGCACCAGCCCGAACTGCCAGCCGCGCGCGCGCTTCGTCGACGCCGCCAAGGCGCGCCCGTCGGTTTCCGCTGGCTGGGTGTTCAACGACCTCCTGCGCGTGCCGAATGCCGCCTGCCCTTCGCAGCAGGCGGTGGTCCGGGTCTGGCGCAAGCCGGTCGACCAGACCATGAAGCTCGACGGCCAGGGCCAGTCGCGGATCTACGTCGAGGAATCGAAGCAGGCCGCCGCCGGCGGCAAGCTCGCCGCCATTCCGATGTTCGCCGCCGAGATGGGCGTGGAAGGGGATGCGTGTGGGTCGTGAGCCCGGTGTTTCGGCTCAGCCCTCCCAGGCCGGCAGCTTCTTCGCCACCATCACGTTCTTCAGCGCCACGTACTTCGGCAGGCCGTCGCGCCCGTAGGGCGGATACGCCTCGCCGCGGATCAGCGGCTCCAGGTAGGCGCGCGCCGCCGCGGTGATGCCGTAGCCGTCGCGGCGGATGAAGCCCTTGGGCATGGTCTTTTCGCGGTTGGCGATCCGGTTGAGCGGTGCCGGCTCGATCTTCCAGCGATAGGGCGCGTCCGAGGTGCGGATGATCGCCGGCATGGTCGCGTTGCGGCCCTCCAGCGCGTAGCGCACCGCGGCCTTGCCCACGGCCATCGCCTGGTCGAGATCGGTCTTCGATGCGATGTGGCGGGCCGAGCGCTGCAGGTAGTCGGGCAGGGTCCAGTGCACCTTGAGCCCCAGGGCGTCCTTCACCCGTCCGGCAAGGTGCGAGGCCACGCCGCCCAGCTGGGTGTGGCCGAAGGAGTCCTTGCCGCCGCCGGCGTCGGCGACGAAGCGGCCGTCCGCGGTGCGGATGCCCTCGCTGGCGACCACGACGCAATAGCCCACGCGATCCACCACCTTCTGCACGCGCGCGAGGAAGTCGGCCTCGTCGTAGGCCCGCTCGGGGAACAGGATCAGGTGCGGCGCGGCGTCGGGACCGTCTCCGGCCAGGCCCGCCGCGGCGGCCAGCCAGCCGGCGTGGCGGCCCATGGCCTCGTAGACGAAGACCTTGGTCGAGGTGTCCGCCATGGCGGCGACGTCCAGCGCGGCCTCGCGCACCGAGACCGCGGTGTACTTGGCCGCGGAGCCGAAGCCCGGGCAGCAGTCGGTGACCACCAAGTCGTTGTCGACGGTCTTGGGCACGCCGATGCAGGTCAGCGGATAGTCGAACTCCGCCGCCAGCTGCGAGACCTTGTTGGCGGTGTCGGCCGAATCGTTGCCGCCGTTGTAGAGGAACCAGCGCACGTCGTGGGCGCGCAGCACGTCGAGAAGGCGCTCGTACTTCGCACGGTCCTCCTCCAGCGACTTCAGCTTGTAGCGGCACGAGCCGAAGGCGCCGCCCGGCGTGTGTGCCAGGGCCCGCACGGTGGCGGCCGATTCCTTCGAGGTATCGAACAGCTCCTCGCGCAGCGCGCCGAGGATGCCGTTGCGGCCGGCGAGTACGCGGACCTTGCGCGCCCGGGCCTCGGTGAGGACCGCCGAAGCGGTGGCATTGATGACGGCGGTGACGCCGCCGGACTGGGCATAGAACAGGCTACCTTGGGGCATCTCGGGTCCGGGCAAGTGGTTTCGAAGCTGGGGGTTTCGAAGCAGGGGGGCGATGGGTAAGCTGGCACGGTGAAGGCCGCAGGCGGGGGATTCTACGCTCCGCCCGGTCCACGTCCTGCGATCAATTGGAGCGTTCGATGCGACTGGTACTGCTTGGTGCGCCGGGGTCCGGCAAGGGGACGCAGGCCACGCGCCTGAAGGAGCACCTGCAGGTGCCGCACGTGTCGACCGGCGACCTGCTGCGGGCCGAGGTCAAGGCGGGCAGCCCGCTCGGCGTGCAGGCGAAGGAAGTCATGGCGCGCGGCGAACTGGTTTCCGACGCGATCCTGCTCGGCATGCTCGAGGACCGCTTCTCGCGCGAGGACGTGGCCAACGGCTTCATCCTCGACGGCTATCCGCGCAACCTGGCCCAGGCGGCGGCGCTCGACGCCCTGCTGCAGCGCATCGGCCAGCCGATGGACATGGCGATCCAGCTCGAGGTCGACAACGAACTGCTGATCGACCGCCTGGCGGGGCGCGCGCAGGCCGAAGGCCGCGCCGACGACAACCCGGAGTCGGTGCGCAAGCGCCTGCAGGTCTATGACGACCAGACCGCGCCCGTCATCGGCTACTACCGCGAGGCCGGCAGGCTCGGGGTGGTCGACGGGGTCGGCAGCCTCGACGAGGTCTTCGGCCGCATCCTGGCCGCCTTCGAACGGCAGTGAAGCTCCACATCCTCGGGATCGCCGGCACCTTCATGGGCGGGGTGGCGGCGCTGGCGCGCGAGCTCGGCCACGCGGTCGAGGGCAGCGACCAGGCGGTGTATCCGCCGATGTCGACCCAGCTCGAACGGCTCGGCATCGATCTCCGCCAGGGCTACGACCCGGCGCACATCTCGCCCGGCTGCGACCAGGTGGTGATCGGCAACGCGCTGTCGCGCGGCAACGCCGCGGTCGAGCACGTGCTCGACCATGGCCCGGCCTGGACCTCGGGCGCGGAATGGCTGCGCGAGAACGTGCTGCCGGGCCGCGACACGATCGCGGTCGCCGGGACCCACGGCAAGACCACCACCACCACCATCCTGGCCTGGCTGCTCGAGGCCGCGGGCCGCGGCCCGGGCTTCCTGATCGGCGGCGTGGCCGAGGACTTCGGCGTCTCCGCGCGCGTCGGCCAGGGCCGCGAGTTCGTGGTCGAGGCCGACGAGTACGACACCGCGTTCTTCGACAAGCGCTCGAAGTTCGTGCACTACCGGCCGCTGGTCGCGGTACTCAACAACCTCGAGTTCGACCACGCCGACATCTTCCCGGACCTGGCCGCGATCCAGCGCCAGTTCCACCACTTCATCCGCACCGTGCCGCGCCGCGGCCGGCTGGTGGTCAACGGCGAGGACGCGCACCTGGCCGAGGTGCTGGCCATGGGCTGCTGGACGCCGGTGGTGCGCTTCGGCATCGACGCCGGGCCGGGCGCGCCGTTCGACTGGCAGGCGCGGCTGCTGGCCGACGACGGCAGCGCCTTCGAGGTGCTGAAGGCGGGGCAGGCGCTGGGCGAGGTGCGCTGGCCGCTCCTCGGGCGCCACAACGTGATGAACGCGCTGGGCGCGCTCGCCGCCTGCGATGCGGTCGGCGTGGATGTGGCCTCGGTCCTGCCGGCGCTGTCGGCCTTCCGCAGCGTCAAGCGGCGCATGGAACTGCTGGGCGAGGCGGGCGGCATCAGCGTCTACGACGACTTCGCCCACCACCCGACCGCGATCGCGACCACGCTGGAAGGCCTGCGCGCCAGGATCGGCGCAAGCGGCCGCATCGTGGTGGCGATGGAGCCGCGCAGCAATTCGATGCGTCTGGGCGCGCATGCCGCGGCGCTCGCGCCGTCGCTTGCGCTGGCCGACGCGGTGGTCTTCCTGCATCGCCCGGCGCTGGAGTGGGATGCCGGCGCCGTGGTCGGCGCGCTCCGTGGCGAAGGCGTGGCGGCGCCGGACGCCGATGCGTTGCTGGCACGCCTGCACGCGATGGCGCGCGCCGGCGACCATGTGGTGTTCATGTCCAACGGCGGATTCGACGGCGCTCCGCGGCGCTTCCTGGCCATGCTGCGCGGCGACTGAGCCGCCGCGCGCCGGTGGGGCGCCCGCGGGCCGCCGCCGACGGTGGCTTCGCCTCCGCCTCGCCTTGACACCCGATGGTTAGACTGTCGGTGATGTCAGAGACCCCGATGCTCCCGCTGTTTCCACTGCAGGCCGTGCTGGTCCCCGGCGCGGTCATGGGCCTGCGCGTGTTCGAGCCGCGCTACCTGGACATGGTCGGCGAATGCGGCCGCAGCGGCCGTGGTTTCGGCATCTGCCTGATCACGGAGGGCGAGGAGGTCGGCGGGCCGGCCGTCCCTTCCGAGTACGGCACCGAAGCGGTCATCGAGGACTTCGGCACCGATGACGACGGCCTGCTCACCCTGCGCGTGCGCGGCGCACGGCGCTTCCGCGTGCTGCGCAGCGCGGTGCGCGAAAACGGCCTGGTCGAGGCCGGGGTCGAGTGGCTCGGGGACGCGCCGGCGACGCGCCTGCGCCCGCAGCACGCGCTGCTGGGCACGCTCCTCGAGCGCATCTTCGACCAGGTCGGGCGCCCGCCCGG
This sequence comes from Luteimonas sp. MC1750, assembly GCF_016615955.1. Classification (NCBI taxonomy): domain Bacteria; kingdom Pseudomonadati; phylum Pseudomonadota; class Gammaproteobacteria; order Lysobacterales; family Lysobacteraceae; genus Luteimonas; species Luteimonas sp. MC1750. The sequence goes on along the minus strand of NZ_CP067113.1, from coordinate 2,574,065 downwards.
CGCCGAGGGCAGCGTCGAGGATGCGGTCTGGGTCGGCTGGCGCCTGCTCGAGATGCTGCCGATGCCGGAAGAGAGCCGAGCCGCCATGCTCGGCGTCGACGATCCACATGCGCGCCTCGACGGACTGCTCGAGCTGATCGGCTAGCGCGCGGTCCCGGGAATGCGCGGCGTCCGCAGGCGCAACACGGGCTCGCCGGACGCCGGATGCGGGTCCTCGCGCTGCTCCAGTCCCGCCAGGTCCTCGCGCAGCAGGGCGTACGCGCCGCTGGCATCCGCCTCCGGCGACCACAGTCCGAACAGGTCGAACGGCCGCGCGTGTGTCAGCGTCTGCGCGGTGCCGATCCACAGCAGTCCGCCGTCGCGCGGCTGGCGCGGCGCGCGCCACAGGCGCAGCACGATGATGCGCCCGTCCTCGAGCGTTCGGCGCATCAGCAGCGCTTCGGCGCTGGCGCCGAGCGTGGCCGGCAGCACCTTCTGCTGCAGCGCGGAGATGTCGTCGTCGAGCAGCAGCAGGGTGTCCCGCCAGTCGGCCTGCGGCTGGGTGGTCCAGCCACGGGATGCCAGGTGCCGTTCGATCGGCGCCAGCGGCCCTGCCACCTGGACGTCCAGCGGCCAGCGCCGGCTGGCGTCGCGCTCGTTGCGCTGCCAGGGCAGCTCCGCCCAGCCATCCTGCCACCAGGTGTCGATGTCGATGTTGGCCGGCGGCGGCGTGGGCGCGAAGCGCTCGAGCAGGGGATCCACGGCGCGTGGCGCATGCCACAGCGCCGCCACCATGAACGCCCCGTAGAACAGCGCCGCCAGCGGCCGCATCCAGAACGAGCGCGCGACGTGGCGGCGGTAGGCGATGCCCAGGGCCAGCAGCCAGGCGACGCCCAGCAGCATGCCGCCGACCAGGTCGGTCAGCCAGTGCGCGCCCAGGTACAGCCGCGCGAAGCCGAGGATGGCGACCACGGCGCCCGACACCAGGTAGGGCCAGACGCGCTGGCGCCCCGGCAGTTCGCGCGCGATCAGCACGGCGAAGAAGCCGAAGGTGATCGTGGTCATGGTCAGCCCGACCGCCGGGAAGCCGAAGCCGCTCAGCGCGGTCGGCGGACGCGGCATGTCGATCGCCGCCTCCAGCGCCGCGGTCAGCACCAGGCCGAAGGCCAGCGCCGCGAGCCAGTGCGCCGCCGCCATCCAGCGCCGCCGCCACAGCAGCCACAGCGTGGACAGCGCGATCGGCAGCGCCAGCACCACCGGGTCGCCGATCGAGGCCAGCGCCGCCATCAGCCGGTCGGCGAGCGGGTTGCGCAGCGCGTACATCGCCTCGTGGATGCGCAGGTCGAGTGCCAGCGGCCCGCCGCGCGCCAGCATCGTCGCCAGCAGGGTGAACCAGGCCACGCCGATCGCCAGCAGGCAGGCCGCCAGCAGCGCCAGCGAGGCCGACTCCGGGCGGTTGGGGGAAATCAGCGCGGCGCCGTAGCGGCCCAGGCGCGGGTGGTCGCGGGTCCAGCGCAGGGCGCGGGCGAGCAGGGCGTCGGCATGGTTGGCGAACCAGCGGTAGGTGTAGAGCACCAGCGCCCAGGCCAGCGCGATGGCGGCCAGCAGCGCCCCGACCACCAGGGCCAGGCGGTCGGCCACCGCGGCCACGGCCTCGTAGGCTTCGCCGAACATCCAGCCCGGGGCGAGGAACAGCACGGCCCAGGTGACCGCGGCGATCAGGCTTGCCGGCAGGTAGCGCCGCAGCGGCATCCGCGACATGCCGGCGATCGCCGGCACGAAGGGGCGCACCGGGCCGACGTAGCGCGCGATGAAGATGCCCTTGGTCTCGTTGCGCCGGAACAGCAGTTCGGCCCGCTCGAGCAGCTGCGGATACTTGCTGAACGGCCAGGTCGCGCGCAGCTGCGGTCCCCAGCGATGGCCGATCCAGTAGCTGCTGGCGTCGCCCAGGAAGGCGCCGGCGGCGGCGCAGGCGACGGCGTACGGCCCCGAGATCTCGCCCAGCCCGATCAGCACCCCGATCGCGAACAGCATCGGCAGCGCGGGCACGATGGCGCCGAGGATGATCACGGCGTCGCAGAAGGCGATGAGGAATACGGCCACGCCGGCGGCCACGGGATGGGCGCCGATCCAGGCAACGAGGCTGTCGAACCAGGCACTCACCGCCGCGATTATGGCAGCCGCCATCGCGCTTGCGCCGCCTACAATGCCGGCATGGATCACGAGGGTTCAGTCGAAGTCGCGGCGCTGAAGGCGGACAGCTTCGGACGCATCGCGCTGATGCGCGACGGCGGCGGCCTGTGTTTCGTGCGCCGCGACCTGCGCCACGTGCCGGCCTGGCTGCGCCTGCCGGCGTGGTGGCTGGCGCGACGCGAGGCGCGTGGACTGCAGGCCGTGGCCGGGATGGCCGACGTGCCGCAGCTGCTGCGCTGGGACGGGCGCGTGCTCGACCGCAGCTACATGGCCGGCCATGCGATGTACCAGCGACCGCCGCACGGGGACCTCGACTACTTCCGGCGTGCGCGGCGGCTGCTGCAGCAGCTGCACCGGCACGGCGTGGCCCACAACGACCTCGCCAAGGAAGCCAACTGGCTGGTGCTGGAGGATGGCCGGCCCGCGCTGATCGACTTCCAGCTGGCGGTGCGCGGCCGGCCGCGGTCGCGCTGGATGCGCCTGCTGGCACGCGAGGACCTGCGCCACCTGCTCAAGCACAAGCGGACCTACTGTCCCGGGTCGATCACCCCGGTCGAGCGGCGGGTGCTGAAGCGCACCTCGTGGCTGCGCGACGCCTGGTTTGCCACCGGAAAGCCGGTCTACCGGGTGGTGACGCGGCGCATCCTCAAATGGGAAGACAACGAGGGGCAGGGACCGAAGCCCTGAGCGTGCCCTATCATCGGGCCGTCGCGGCCACGGCCGCTCCTGCAGTGGATGTGTTCCGAATGGCCACCCTCGCCGGCAAGACCCTTTTCATCACCGGTGCCTCGCGCGGCATCGGGCTCGCGATCGCGCTGCGCGCCGCGCGCGACGGCGCCAACGTCGCCATCGCCGCCAAGTCCGACGTGCCCAATCCGAGCCTGCCGGGCACCATCCACAGCGCCGCCCAGGCCGTCACCGAAGCCGGCGGCCAGGGCCTGGCGCTGAAGTGCGACATCCGCGAGGAGGACCAGGTGCGCGCGGCAGTGGCGGCCACGGTCGACACGTTCGGCGGCATCGACATCCTGGTCAACAACGCCAGCGCGATCTGGCTGCGCGGCACGCTGGACACGCCGATGAAGCGCTTCGACCTGATGCAGCAGGTCAACTCGCGCGGCAGCTTCCTGTGCGCGCAGGCCTGTCTGCCCTACCTGCTGGAGGCCCCCAACCCGCACATCCTGACGTTGGCGCCGCCGCCGTCGCTCGACCCGAAGTGGTGGGGACCGCACACCGGCTACACGCTGGCGAAGATGGGCATGAGCTTCGTGACCCTGGGCCTGGCCGCGGAGTTCGGGCCGAAGGGCGTGGCGGTGAACGCGCTGTGGCCGCGCACCATCATCGCGACGGACGCGCTGAACATGATTCCCGGCGTCGAGCCCGGCAACGGACGCCGCCCGGAGATCATGGCCGACGCCGCGCATGCCGTCCTGGTGCGCGAGGCGAAGGGATTCAGCGGCCGCTTCCTGATCGACGACGAGGTGCTGGCGGAGGCCGGCATCACCGACATGGACCCGTACGCCGTGGACCCTGCCGGCCGGCTGCTGCCGGACCTGTTCCTGGACTGACATGGCGTCCGTCCACGACCTGCTGGCCATCGGCCGCGACCATTATCTGCCGGTCTACCGCCAGCGGGCGCTGGTGCTCGAGCGCGGGCAGGGCGCCCGGGTCTGGGACAGCGAGGGCCGCGACTACATCGACTTCTCCGCCGGCATCGCGGTCTGCAGCCTGGGGCACGGCGATCCCGACCTGGTCGCGGCCCTGGTCGAGCAGGCCGGCCGGCTCTGGCACACCAGCAACGTCTTCCACAGCGAGCCGCCGCTGCGGCTGGCGCAGGAGCTGGTGGACGCCTCGCGCTTCGCCGAACGGGTGTTCCTGTGCAACTCCGGCACCGAGGCCAACGAGGCCGCGATCAAGCTGGTGCGCAAGTGGGCCACCGCCCAGGGCCGCGAGCCCGCGCGGCGGGTGATCGTCACCTTCCGCGGCAGCTTCCACGGCCGCACCCTGGCCGCGGTCACCGCGACCGCGCAGCCGAAATACCAGGCCGGCTACGAGCCGCTGCCCGGTGGCTTCCGCCATGTCGACTTCAACGACGTGGACGTGCTGGAGGCCGCGATGGCCGGCGGCGACGTGGCCGCGGTCATGCTCGAACCGATCCAGGGCGAGGGAGGCGTGCTGCCGGCCGCGCCGGGTTTCCTGCAGGCGGTGCGCGCGCTGTGCGATCGCCACGGCGCGCTGCTGGTGCTGGACGAGATCCAGAGCGGCATGGGACGCACCGGACAGCTGTTCGCGCACTGGCACGACGGCGTGGTTCCGGACGTGGTGACCCTGGCCAAGGCCCTGGGTGGCGGATTTCCGATCGGCGCGATGCTGGTGGGGCCGAAGGCGGCGGATGCCATGCAGTTCGGCGACCACGGCACGACCTTCGGCGGCAACCCGCTCGCGGCGGCGGTGGCGCGCGTGGCGCTGCGCAAGCTGGCGTCGCCGGCGATCATCGCCAACGTGGCGCGCCAGGAAGCCGCGCTGCGCGCCGGCCTGGAGGCGATCAACGCCGAGCTCGGCCTGTTCTCCGGCGTGCGCGGCCGGGGACTGATGCTGGGCGCGGTCCTGGCGCCCGCGCATGCGGGGCGCGCCGGCGACATCCTCGACCTGGCCGCGGCGGAAGGGCTGCTGATGCTGCAGGCGGGTCCGGACGTGCTGCGCTTCGTGCCGGCACTGAGCATCAGCGACGAAGAGCTGGCGGAAGGCCTCGCGCGGCTGCGCACGGCGCTTGCATCGATGGCGCGCTGAGCCGCGGCTCAGGCCAAGCGGTAGCGGACCAGGACGCGACGCAGCGCGCGCGCGTCGCCTGCGGTGTCGGCATGCAGCCCGGCCTTGCGCGCGCCCTGCACGTTGGCGAACGTGTCGTCGATGAACAGCGTGCTGCGGGCGTCCCAGCCGAGCAGGCCAAGCGCGCGCTCGAAGACGCGCGGATCGGGTTTGCGCATGCCCAGGGTGCCGCTGACCAGGACCGTATCCACGAGCCGCGCCGACAGCGGCGCGACGATGCGCGGGATCAGGTCCTGCATCAGCGCGCCGTTGTTGGTCAGCACGCCCAGCGCGACGGACGCGTCGACCGCGTCGAGGCAGGCCAGCGCCTGCGCATCGGCCACGGTGCCGGCGAGCCGCGCGGCGGCCCACGCCTCGTGGTCCACGCGGCAGGCCAGCGCGCCGCCGAGCCGTTCAAGGTAGCCGCCGGTGTCGACCCGCCCGCTGTCGTATTCCGCTTCCAGCCCGGAGGCGAACAGCGCCGCGTCCACGCGTGCCGGCTCGCAGCCGGCGTGCGTGGCCAGGTACGCCAGGCGCCGCCGGTGGTCGTAGCGTGCGAGCACGCCGTCGAAATCGAGCAGCAGCTGGCGGATGCGCGGCTTCACCCCGCGGCGACCACCCGGAACGCGTCTCGCGCGGCGACCAGCGTCGCCTCCACCACGTCCCCGGTGTGGGCGCTGGAGACGAAGCCGGCTTCGTACGCCGATGGCGCCAGGAACACGCCGCGCTCCAGCATCGCGTGGAAGAAGCGGTTGAACGCCGCGGTGTCGCAGGCGGTGGCGTCGGCGTAGGTGTCGACCTTCCGGTCGGTGAAGAACAGACCGAACATCGCGCCGACGCGGTTGGTGGTCAGCGGCACGCCGGCCGCCCGGGCGGCGTCCTCGAAGCCGTCGCAGAGCAGGTTGGTCGTCTGTTCCAGCCGGTCGTGGAAGCCGGGTTCCTGGACCAGTTCCAGCATCGCCAGCCCCGCGGCCATGGCCACCGGATTGCCGCTGAGCGTGCCGGCCTGGTAGATCGGGCCGGCGGGTGCGATCTGCTCCAGCAGGTCGCGGCGGCCACCATAGGCGCCGACCGGCATGCCGCCGCCGATGATCTTGCCGAAGGTGGTGAGGTCGGGCACGACGCCATAGCGCGCCTGCGCCCCGCCCAGCGCGACCCGGAAGCCGGTCATCACCTCGTCGAAGATCAGCAGCGCGCCGTGCTTCGTGCACAGCTCGCGCAGATGCTGCAGGTAGCCCTCGCGCGGAGGCAGGCAGTTGGCGTTGCCGACGACGGGCTCGATGATCACCGCCGCGATCTCGCCGCCGATGTCGTCGAACAGCTGCGTCGCACCGTCGAAATCGTTGTAGCTGATGGTCGTGGTGAGTTCGCTGAGGCCGGCCGGCACGCCGGGCGAGGTCGGAACGCCCAGGGTCAGCATGCCGCTGCCGGCCTTGACCAGGAACGAGTCGCCATGGCCGTGGTAGCAGCCCTCGAACTTGACGATGCGCTGGCGGCCGGTGGCGCCGCGCGCGAGGCGGATCGCCGACAGCGTGGCCTCGGTGCCCGAGTTGACCATGCGCACCATCTCGCAGGACGGCACCAGGCGGGTGAGGGTCTCGGCCATCGTGACCTCGGCGGCGCAGGGCGCGCCGTACGACAGCCCGCGGCCGATCGCGTCCGCCACCGCGTCGCGCACGCGGGGATGGTTGTGGCCGACGATCATCGGTCCCCAGGACCCGACGTAGTCGACGTAGCGGTTGCCGTCGACGTCATGCAGGTACGCGCCGTCGGCACGTTCGACGAAGAACGGTTCCCCGCCCACCGACTTGAACGCGCGCACCGGTGAATTGACGCCGCCGGGGATCAGCGTCGTGGCGCGGGCGAAAAGGGCCTCGGAGTGTTCGTGTTTCATCGGGCTGGATCCTCGGGTCGGCGGGCGACCGGTTTCATGGGTGTGGGGAGCGCGGGGCGCGGCTGGCGTCGTGCGGCTTTCCGCTGTCGGTGGTCCGCAGCCGCGTGTCGCGAGGCGGCGGTCAGGCGGTGGGTGCGGAGCCGTCCGACGTGTCCGGCGACCGGCCCGGGACTTCGTCGAAGGCCCGGAGGTAGGCGCGTGCTGCCTGGACCGGATCCGGCGCGTCGAACACGCCGCTGATCACTGCCACGAGGTCGGCGCCGGCCTCGACCACGCGTGGTGCATTGTCCGGCGTGATGCCACCGATGGCCACCACCGGCAGGCCGAGGGCGCGTGCGTCGTGCAGCAGGGCGGGTGCCGCGCGGCGCGCCTGTGGCTTGGTCGGGGATGGGAAGCAGGCGCCGAACGCGACATAGCTGGCGCCTGCCGCGGCGGCGGACTGCGCCAGCTCCAGGCTGTCGTAGCAGGAGGCTCCCAGGATCGCCCGGGCCCCCAGGACGGCACGCGCCATGGCCAGGTCGCCGTCACGCTCGCCCAGGTGGGCGCCATCGGTGCCGTGGCTGGCGGCCAGGCGCCAGTCGTCGTTCACCAGCAGGGGCACGCCATGTGCCCTGCACAGCGGCAGCAGCGCGGCCACCTGTGCATCCGCCAGCGCCGCGTCCGCGCGCTTGTTGCGGTACTGGAGCAGCGATGCATGGTCGATCACCGCGGCCACGCGGTCGAGCAGGCGCGGCGTATCGCATTCGTCCGGCGTCAGCAGGTAGAGCCCGCGCCGGATGCGGCGCGGCGACTCGGCGGCGGCATGTTCGCCCATGGCGTGAGTGTCCTGTTGCCGGAGGGGATGTGAGAATGGCCACCCGCGTCGCGTACGCAGCTGCCACAGCCATTATCCGATGAACGACTCCACCACCGCCCTCCGCACCTGGATGTGCGTCGTCTGCGGTTTCATCTACGACGAAGCCCTCGGGCTGCCCGAAGAGGGCATCGCCCCGGGCACGCGCTGGGAGGACGTCCCGGACACCTGGACCTGTCCCGACTGCGGCGTGACCAAGGATGACTTCGAGATGATGGTGGTCTGAGCGCCCCGGGCGCTGCCGGCAGTCCCGGCGCGCCCGGTCCCGCGGTTTCGGGTTGGCCTGGCGGTCAGCGCTGCGCGGCGATTGCCGGGGCCAGCTCCATGACCGTCCCGTCGCGCAGCCCCAGCCGCCGCGCTTCCCCTGCATTCAGCTCCAGGACGTACAGCGCCGGTGCATTGCTGGGGTAGGGCGGGCAGCGGTCGCCGGCCGAGCACGGCGGCACGTCGCGCTGCTGCGACACGAGCCGCAGCGACCCGTCGAAGTACAGGATGTCGAGCGGAATCCGCGTGTTCTTCATCCAGTAGGCCTGTCGCTCCTCCTGGTCGTGGATGAACAGCATGCCGTGTCCGTCCGCGAGCGCATCGCGGAACATCAGCCCGCGCGCCCTCGAGGCGTTGTCGTTGGCGACTTCCACGGTGAAGCGCTCGCCGCCCACCTCGACCCAGGGCTCGTCGCCTGCGCATGCGGTCGCCAGCGCGCTCGCGCACAGCAGAGTGAGGTAGAGGCCAAGTGCACGCATGGCGGTTCCCGCAGGGGTGGAGACGGCCACACTCGGGGAGGCGCGCGGTCGGGTCAAGGGGTCCGCGTCAAGCCCCTTCCCGGATCCTCCGCGGACAGGCACAATGCGCGCCCCGCATGACATGGCCGGCGACGCGCCACGGCATGCGGGGTCGAAGAAGATCCTTCACAGGGTGTTGACGTTCTTCGAAACCGCGCTAATATGTGCGGCTCCCCGGCGGACACGGCCAACACGGCGCGGCGGCGGGGGAGGCGGAAGTTTCCACCCACAGGGTGTTGACGGACGCGAAAGTCGCGCTACAATGTGCGGCTCACCCCGGCGGAAACGGCGGGGCTGAAGGAAGGAGGCGCTGAGGCCACTTCCGAAGATCTTTGACAGTGTGCGCAGGTGACTTGTGCGGGCGTCTGGCCGGTGGATGGTTGTCCATCTTGCAGACGTTCGTACCAAGAGCAACAACGATTCAAATGCATGCAAATGCAAGCGGGTAATTGGAGCTCGGGACGACGACTGCACTCAAGAGTTTGGACTTCGGTCCATGCAATTTTAAGTGAAGAGTTTGATCCTGGCTCAGAGTGAACGCTGGCGGCAGGCCTAACACATGCAAGTCGAACGGCAGCACAGGAGAGCTTGCTCTCTGGGTGGCGAGTGGCGGACGGGTGAGGAACACATCGGAATCTGCCTATTTGTGGGGGATAACCTCGGGAAACCGGGACTAATACCGCATACGACCTACGGGTGAAAGCCGGGGACCTTCGGGCCTGGCGCAGATAGATGAGCCGATGTCGGATTAGCTAGTTGGCGGGGTAAAGGCCCACCAAGGCGACGATCCGTAGCTGGTCTGAGAGGATGATCAGCCACACTGGAACTGAGACACGGTCCAGACTCCTACGGGAGGCAGCAGTGGGGAATATTGGACAATGGGCGAAAGCCTGATCCAGCCATGCCGCGTGAGTGAAGAAGGCCTTCGGGTTGTAAAGCTCTTTTGTTGGGAAAGAAAAGCAGCTGGTTAATACCCGGTTGTTCTGACGGTACCCAAAGAATAAGCACCGGCTAACTTCGTGCCAGCAGCCGCGGTAATACGAAGGGTGCAAGCGTTACTCGGAATTACTGGGCGTAAAGCGTGCGTAGGTGGTTTGTTAAGTCTGATGTGAAAGCCCTGGGCTCAACCTGGGAATTGCACTGGATACTGGCGAGCTAGAGTGCGGGAGAGGATGGCGGAATTCCTGGTGTAGCAGTGAAATGCGTAGATATCAGGAGGAACATCCGTGGCGAAGGCGGCCATCTGGACCAGCACTGACACTGAGGCACGAAAGCGTGGGGAGCAAACAGGATTAGATACCCTGGTAGTCCACGCCCTAAACGATGCGAACTGGATGTTGGGGACAATTGAGTCTTCAGTATCGAAGCTAACGCGTTAAGTTCGCCGCCTGGGGAGTACGGTCGCAAGACTGAAACTCAAAGGAATTGACGGGGGCCCGCACAAGCGGTGGAGTATGTGGTTTAATTCGATGCAACGCGAAGAACCTTACCTGGCCTTGACATGTCGCGAACTTTCCAGAGATGGATTGGTGCCTTCGGGAACGCGAACACAGGTGCTGCATGGCTGTCGTCAGCTCGTGTCGTGAGATGTTGGGTTAAGTCCCGCAACGAGCGCAACCCTTGTCCTTAGTTGCCAGCACGTAATGGTGGGAACTCTAAGGAGACCGCCGGTGACAAACCGGAGGAAGGTGGGGATGACGTCAAGTCATCATGGCCCTTACGGCCAGGGCTACACACGTACTACAATGGGAAGGACAGAGGGCTGCGAACCCGCGAGGGCAAGCCAATCCCAGAAACCTTCTCTCAGTCCGGATCGGAGTCTGCAACTCGACTCCGTGAAGTCGGAATCGCTAGTAATCGCAGATCAGCATTGCTGCGGTGAATACGTTCCCGGGCCTTGTACACACCGCCCGTCACACCATGGGAGTCTGTTGCACCAGAAGCAGGTAGCTTAACCTTCGGGAGGGCGCTTGCCACGGTGTGGCCGATGACTGGGGTGAAGTCGTAACAAGGTAGCCGTATCGGAAGGTGCGGCTGGATCACCTCCTTTAGAGACTAAAGACAGCTAATTGCCTGTCAGGCGTCCGCACAAGTGACCTGCATCCAGGAGTTCCACGGCGCAAGCCGGGGGACCGACCCCGTTTTTGGGGCCTTAGCTCAGCTGGGAGAGCACCTGCTTTGCAAGCAGGGGGTCGTCGGTTCGATCCCGACAGGCTCCACCACGCTGGGGAAGACATTGGGTCTGTAGCTCAGGTGGTTAGAGCGCACCCCTGATAAGGGTGAGGCCGGTGGTTCGAGTCCTCCCAGACCCACCATTCCTGGATGATCTGCGCACACACATCAAGATTTGAAGCGGGGCGGCATTGTGGCTGGCCCGTGTTCTTTGAAAACCAGGGACGTAGCGAGCGTTTGAGACGAATATCCAGACGTGTCGTAGAGGCTAAGGCGGGGCCCTTGAGGCCCTAGAGATTGAGTGTATGTTTCGCGCTGCGGGGATTTGTACCCCTGGTGGCACGACGTATGGCTCCGAGGCGACTTGGGGTTATATGGTCAAGCGAATAAGCGCACACGGTGGATGCCTTGGCGGTCAGAGGCGATGAAGGACGTGGCAGCCTGCGAAAAGTGTCGGGGAGCTGGCAACAAGCTTTGATCCGGCAATGTCCGAATGGGGAAACCCACTCCGCAAGGAGTATTGCATGGTGAATACATAGCCATGCAAGGCGAACCCGGGGAACTGAAATATCTAAGTACCCGGAGGAAAAGAAATCAACCGAGATTCCCCCAGTAGCGACGAGCGAACGGGGAGCAGCCCAAAAGTTGTTCCGGTTCTAGCAAAACAGTCTGGAAAGACTGGCCATAGAAGGTGACAGCCCTGTATGCGAAAGGGCCGGAATGATGAAAAGTGAGTAGGGCGGGGCACGAGAAACCCTGTCTGAACATGGGGGGACCATCCTCCAAGGCTAAATACTCCTGACCGACCGATAGTGAACCAGTACCGTGAGGGAAAGGCGAAAAGAACCCCGGTGAGGGGAGTGAAATAGACCCTGAAACCGTGTGCGTACAAGCAGTAGGAGCCCTTCGGGGTGACTGCGTACCTTTTGTATAATGGGTCAGCGACTTACTGTTCGTGGCGAGCTTAACCGTATAGGGGAGGCGAAGGGAAACCGAGTCTGATAAGGGCGCATAGTCGCGGGCAGTAGACCCGAAACCGGGTGATCTAGTCATGCCCAGGGTGAAGGTACCGTAACAGGTACTGGAGGCCCGAACCCACTCCCGTTGCAAAGGTAGGGGATGAGGTGTGATTAGGAGTGAAAAGCTAATCGAACCCGGAGATAGCTGGTTCTCCTCGAAAGCTATTTAGGTAGCGCCTCGCACGAATCTTCTTGGGGGTAGAGCACTGTTATGGCTAGGGGGTCATTGCGACTTACCAAACCATTGCAAACTCCGAATACCAAGACAGACTATGCGGGAGACACACGGCGGGTGCTAACGTTCGTCGTGAAAAGGGAAACAACCCAGACCCACAGCTAAGGTCCCAAATTCCATGCTGAGTGGAAAACCATGTGGAAAGGCACAGACAGCCAGGAGGTTGGCTTAGAAGCAGCCATCCTTTAAAGAAAGCGTAATAGCTCACTGGTCGAGTCGGTCTGCGGGGAAGATTTAACGGGGCTAAGCATGGAACCGAAGCTTGGGGTGCATCACTTCGTGATGCGCGGTAGAGGAGCGTTCCGTAAGCCGGTGAAGGTGGATTGAGAAGTCTGCTGGAGGTATCGGAAGTGCGAATGCTGACATGAGTAACGATAATGGGGGTGAAAAGCCCCCACGCCGAAAGCCCAAGGTTTCCTTGCGCAACGTTAATCGACGCAGGGTGAGTCGGCCCCTAAGGCGAGGCAGAAATGCGTAGTCGATGGGAAGCTGGTTAATATTCCAGCACCTCGCACAAGTGCGATGGAGGGACGGAGAAGGTTAGGTCTACCAGGCGTTGGTTGTCCTGGGGAAAGGCGGTAGGTTTGGGTCTTTGGCAAATCCGGGACCCTTCAAGACCGAGCACCGAGACGAGCTCATTAGAGCGAAGTGACTGATACCACGCTTCCAGGAAAAGCTCCTAAGCTTCAGCTTGTGCAGACCGTACCGTAAACCGACACAGGTGGGTAGGATGAGAATTCTCAGGCGCTTGAGAGAACTCGGGTGAAGGAACTAGGCAAAATGGTACCGTAACTTCGGGAGAAGGTACGCCCTTGTTCGTGGCTGCATGCGCAGCTGAGCGAGCGAGGGCCGCAGATACCAGGCCGCTGCGACTGTTTATCAAAAACACAGGACTCTGCAAACACGAAAGTGGACGTATAGGGTCTGACGCCTGCCCGGTGCCGGAAGGTTAATTGATGGGGTCAGCCGCAAGGCGAAGCTCTTGATCGAAGCCCCGGTAAACGGCGGCCGTAACTATAACGGTCCTAAGGTAGCGAAATTCCTTGTCGGGTAAGTTCCGACCTGCACGAATGGCGTAACGATGGCGGCACTGTCTCCACCCGAGACTCAGTGAAATTGAAATCGCTGTGAAGATGCAGCGTTCCCGTGGCAAGACGGAAAGACCCCGTGAACCTTTACTATAGCTTTACACTGAACGTTGAGTTCGTCTGTGTAGGATAGGTGGGAGGCTGTGAAACCCTGGCGCTAGCTGGGGTGGAGCCAACCTTGAAATACCACCCTGTCGTGCTTGACGTTCTAACCTAGGTCCGTGATCCGGATCGGGGACCGTGTATGGTGGGTAGTTTGACTGGGGCGGTCTCCTCCCAAAGAGTAACGGAGGAGCTCGAAGGTACGCTCAGCGCGGTCGGACATCGCGCACTGTGTGCAAAGGCATAAGCGTGCTTGACTGCAAGATCGACGGATCAAGCAGGTAGGAAACTAGGACTTAGTGATCCGGTGGTTCTGTATGGAAGGGCCATCGCTCAACGGATAAAAGGTACTCCGGGGATAACAGGCTGATACCGCCCAAGAGTTCATATCGACGGCGGTGTTTGGCACCTCGATGTCGGCTCATCACATCCTGGGGCTGTAGTCGGTCCCAAGGGTATGGCTGTTCGCCATTTAAAGTGGTACGCGAGCTGGGTTCAGAACGTCGTGAGACAGTTCGGTCCCTATCTGCCATGGGCGTTGGAGATTTGAGAGGGGCTGCTCCTAGTACGAGAGGACCGGAGTGGACGAACCGCTGGTGTTCCAGTTGTCTCGCCAGAGGCATTGCTGGGTAGCTACGTTCGGAAGCGATAACCGCTGAAAGCATCTAAGCGGGAAGCGCGCCTCAAGATGAGATCTCCCGGGACACAAGTCCCCTGAAGGAACCATCAAGACCAGGTGGTTGATAGGCTGGGTGTGTAAGTACAGCAATGTATTGAGCTAACCAGTACTAATGATCCGTGAGGCTTGACCATATAACCTCAAGTGGCCTTGGACTCGACGACGCGTCGATGTTCGACCCAAAAGTTCGCTACGTCCCTACCTTATTCGCCAACGGCGGAGCTGTGTTCAAGCTCCGTTCCGAGGCAACCCAACGAGAGCGTGTGCGCGTCAAGCCAGCACCACCGGCCCGCGACCCTCCACCCTCTCCCTGGTGACAATAGCTTCATGGAACCACCCGATCCCATTCCGAACTCGGAAGTGAAACGTGAACGCGCCGATGGTAGTGTGCATTCAGCATGCGAGAGTAGGTCATCGCCAGGGTTTTTACCCCAAAACCCCGCAGCCTCGGCTGCGGGGTTTTTCTTTTGGGCGCCGCGGCGCTTCGACGCATGGCCTGCTGCCGCTCATGTCCCCCGATGCCGGCCTCTAGGCCGGCATCTCCTCCTTGACTTCCCGTCAGCAGGCCACGCGCCAAAGCAATGCGGGGCTGCGGGCGATCTGCGGTAGGGCCAAGGCGATGCAAGGCCGCGGGCGCTTCGCAGAAATGCCGAAGCGATGCAGGGCCGGGGGCGCTTCGCGCAAAGCCAAAGCGATGCAGGGTCGGCGGTACGCCGCACAAGGGCCAAAGCCGGGTCCCGCGCCGATCATCTGCGCGGCGTCTCGCGTCTCGCGCCCTGCGGTCAGAGGTCAGAGGTTCAGCGGTCAGCGGTCAGCGGCCGATTCATCCGGACTGCGGTGCGATGCCTGCTGACGGGAAGTCAAGGAGGAGGCTCCGGCCGCAGGCCGGGGACGGGGGACATGAGCGGCAGCAGGCATCGCATCGCAGTACCGCCAAGCGTCCCGCGAGACGACGTTCCGGAAACCGGCCGACGTGGACGCCCCGGGTTTCGCCAGAGAGACTACTTCGGCTTCTTCCGGGACTTGGAAGAAGAACCTATTCCCTGGGCGAACTTAGAAGGCGGGACGCGTTGGACGAATCAAACCTGGCTGCGATCTGGCCTGAGTGCGCCCTCACAGTGCGGCCTGGTAGTCCGCGCATAGCCGGCCGCTTCCCTGTGTCCGTGTGAAGCCGCGGGCAGGTCAGCGGACCCGGGGCGCCGGGCCGCCCACGATCACCACGTCGGCCGGCCGGCGGGCGAACAGTCCCACGGCCACGACGCCCGGAATCTGGTTGATCGCGCGTTCGACGACCACCGGGTCGCTGATCGCCAGGCCGTGGATGTCGAGCACCCAGTTGCCGTTGTCGGTTACCGTGCCCTGGCGCCAGACCGGCTGGCCTCCGGTCATGGCGAGGATCTCGCGCGCGACCAGGCTGCGGGCCATCGGAATCACCTCGACCGGAAGCGGGAAGCGCCCGAGCGTGTCGACTTCCTTGGACGGATCGATGATGCAAACGAAGGTGGCGGCCGCCTCGGCGATGATCTTTTCGCGGGTGAGGGCTGCCCCGCCGCCCTTGATCAGGCGCTTGCCGGGATCGCACTCGTCGGCGCCGTCGACGTAGAGGGGGATCGGGCCGCAGGCGTTGAGGTCCAGGACCTCGATGCCATGGCCACGCAGGCGCTCCGTGCTCTGCTCCGAGCTCGAAACGGCACCGGCGATGCGATCACGCATGCCCGCCAGCGCATCGATGAAATAGGCCACCGTGGAACCGGTGCCCACGCCGACCACCATGCCGTCTTCGACGTATTCGATGGCCTTTTCGCCGGCCAGGCGCTTGGCGTCGCTCATTTCGGCTCCATGGCCAACAGGATCTTCCACTGCGCGGCGGTGACCGGCAGCACGGACAGGCGGGTGCCCTTGCGGATCAGGGCGAACTCCTCGCCGAGCGCATCGGCGCGCTCGCGGATCGCCGCAAGCGTCACCGGCGCCCGAAGCTTGCGCACGAAGCCGACGTCGACCAGCATCCAGCGCGGTTCCTCGGGGGATGCCTTGGCGTCGAAGTACTTCGACTTGCGATTGAACTGGGTGGGATCCGGATAGGCGGTACCGGCGACTTCGGCGATGCCGTAGATGCCCGGCACGTCGCAGTTGGAGTGGTAGAACAGCACGCCGTCGCCCGGCTGCATGCCATCACGCATGAAGTTGCGCGCCTGGTAGTTGCGCACGCCCGTCCAGGGTTCGGTCCCGACGCGCTCGAGGTCGTCGATGGAGAAGTCCTCGGGCTCGGACTTCATCAGCCAGTAACGCTTGCGCTTGCCAGTGCTCATGGTGCTCGTGAAAGGGTGGAAAGGTCGGTGCAGACGGCGTCGAGCTGCACGTCCCAGTCCTTGCTGGGCAGTGCTCCATCGACCTGCTGGAACGCGAACGCGGCGCCGACCAGGCGCGGCGGCGCGGGTCGGTGCTGGCGGAACGCGAAGCTGCGATCGTACCAGCCGCCCCCCATGCCGAGCCGGTGGCAGCGGTGGTCGAAGCCCACCAGCGGCACGACGACCAGGTCCAGGGATTCGGGCGACAGCAACGCAGCCGGGTCCACGACGGGCTCCGGAATGCCATAGCGGTTCGGCTGCACGGGCTCGCCGGCGTTCCACGGTGCGAACCGCAGGCAGCCGTCCTCATGCAGGACCGGAAGACAGTAGGTGACGTCGGGCGAAAGCCGCAGCTGCCAGACATGCAGCGGGATCTCGCCGTCGGCGGCCCAGTAACCCGCGACGCGGGATCCAGGTGCGAGCGGCTGCGCAAGGAGCTGGGCCGCGAGTCCGCCGGCGGCGCCGATGCGCGCGGCTGCGGGCACGTCGCGCCGGAGTTCGCGCAGCTGTCGACGGAGACCGACCCGCCCGGCGCTCAAGCCATCACCGTGTGGATGGTCGCGGCCGGAAAGGCGAAAAGGGATACGTCCTCCACCATGTCGATGCGTGCCAAACGACCTTGAACCCGGGGTTCAAGTGGGAACGCTTGTCGGCCTTCGGGCTTTCCGCTCGGGGGCGGACATGCGCGCCAGGCTTCCGTGGCATTCCCGTGGTCGTCATTAAGGGACAAGGCGTATGTTTGTGCACGCCGTCGGTCAGGGCAGAGGACGCAGGCGCAGTATACCGCGTGCCTGCGGAGCGACGCGGCCACCCGTCGGCGGGCGTTCACCTTGTGCAGGAGCGCGCGGGCATCGCGCGCGGATTCAGACATCGAGCAGGGCGTCGACCCGGGCCTGAAGCGATGCCAGCGTGCGTGCGATCTGGCGATCGCGCTGTTCGCTCTCGCGCTTGAGCTGGTCGAGCTCGTGCGCGAGGTTGAGCGCGGCCAGCACCGCCACACGGTCGATCGCCGCCATGCGGTTGGCCCCGCGCACTTCGCGCATGCGCGTGTCGAGAAGGCGCGCGGCGGCCATCAGGCCGTCGACTTCGCCGGTGCCCACGCCCACGGTGTATTCGCGGTCGAGCACGCGGATGCTGACGGCCTTGGGTTCGCTCACGTGTGCTGCTCCAGCGACTTCAGACGCGCGATCATCGCCTCGACGCGGCTGCGTGCCTGTTCATTCTTGGCCAGCAGCTGCGAGCGCTCCCCCGACACATGGTCGTGCTGCAGGCGCAGGCTGCGATTCTCCTCGGCCAGCCTGCGGGTGCGCGCAGCCAGCTCGTCGAAGCGTTCGGAGAGCCGCTGCAGCTGGGCGAGCACGTCGTCGGTGTCCATCACGGCACGATAGGCAGCCGCAGGGGGGTGGTCAAGGCGCGGCGGCGGGCAGCGGTTCCGCGGCGCGGGCCGGCGGGTGGCGGTTGCGGATGAAGGCCATGCAGGCCACCGCGTCGAGCGGTCGCGAGACCCAGTAGCCCTGGATCTCGTCGCAGCGGTGCCGCGCCAGGAACGCCGCCTGCGCCTCGTTCTCCACGCCCTCCGCGACCACCGTGAGCCCGAGGCCGTGCGCCATCGCGATCACCGTGGTGGTGATCGCCGCACCTTCGGGGTCGTGGCCGAGGTCGGCGATGAAGGTCTGGTCGATCTTGATCGTGGTGATCGGCAGGCGCTTGAGGTAGGCCAGCGAGGAATAGCCGGTGCCGAAATCGTCGATCGCCAGCGACACGCCCAGTTCGCGGAAGGCCTGCAGCTTGACCGCGGTCTGCGCGGCGTTGGCCATCAGCACGCTCTCGGTGAGCTCCAGCTCGAGCGCCTGCGGCGGGATATCGGTGTCATGCAGCACGCGCCGCACGACTTCGGCGAAATCACCGCGCAACAGCTGCAGGACCGACATGTTCACCGACATCGTGAGCGACGTCAGGCCATGCTGCCGCCAGCGCTGAAGCGCCAGGCAGGCTTCGCGCAGCACCCACTCGCCGATCTCGAGGATCATCCCGTTTTCTTCGGCCAGCGGGATGAAGTCGGTCGGCGCGATCTCGCCGTGCTCGGGGCTGGACCAGCGCAGCAGGGCTTCGGCGCCGGTGATGCGCGCGTCCGCGAGCGCCAGCCGCGGCTGGAACACCACGCGCAGCTCGCCGCGGTCGAGCGCCTTGTGCAGCGCGCCGGCCAGCGTCGCGCGACGCCGGATCGAGGCCTCCATGCTGTCGTCGTAGCGCATGTAGGTGCGGCGGCCGGCGGCCTTGGCCTGGTACATCGCGGCGTCGGCGCGCTTGAGCAGCTCGGTCGGCACCTGGGCATGGTCCGGATAGAGGCTGATGCCGATCGATGGCGACACCGAGACCTCCTGCCCGTCTTCCGGCACCAGCGGGGCCTCGAAGGCCATGATGATCTCGCGCGCCACGCGCTCGGCGTCCTCGGGGGCGGCCAGGTCCTCGAGGATGACGGTGAATTCGTCGCCGGCCAGGCGCGCCACCGTCTGGCCGTGGCCCACCGCCTGCTGCAGCCGGGCGGCCACGGCGCGCAGGATGCGGTCGCCGGTGGCGTGGCCAAGCGAATCGTTGATGTCCTTGAAGCGGTCGAGGTCGAGGAACAGCACCGCCACGCGAGAGCCTTCCCGTCGCGCACGCACGATGGCGCGCGACAGCCGCTCGGCGAGCAGCGACCGGTTGGGCAGGTTGGTCAGCGAGTCGAAGTTGGCGAGGTAGCGCAGCTCCTCCTCGGCGCGCTTCTGCAGCGTGATGTCGCTCAGCATCACCACGTACATCCGCTCGCCCCGCGCGTCGTCGGCCGCGCGCACGGTGGCGGCCTCGATCGCGCAGAGGAACTCCTCGCCGTTGCCGTGGCGCTGCCAGAGCTCGCCCGACCAGCGGTCCTCGCGCTCGACGGCGTCGCGCATGCCGCGGCCGCGGGCGGGTTCGTGCTGCACGCTGTCGAGGATCTCGGCGCCGCGCCCGACCACCTCCGCGGCGCTGTAGCCGGTGATGCGGGTGAAGGCGGGATTGACCGAGAGGAAGCGGAAATGCGCGTCGAGCACCGCGACCGCCTCGTTCATGCTGCGCAGCACCTCGCTGGCGATGCGGTTCTCGCGCTCGACCGCGCGGTTGCGGTCGATGTCGAGCGACGTGCCGGCCAGACGCAGGACCGTGCCGTCCACGTCGTGTTCGACCGCGCGCCCGCGGGCCCGGATCCACACCCATTCGCCGCGCGTGGCCGCCGGGCTGTCGGCGCGGACCCGGTGTTCGGACGCGAACTCCGCCGTTTCGCCGGCGACGTAGCGGTGCATGCGATCGACCACGCCCGGCAGGTCATCCGGGTGGATGACCGCGGCCGGGTCGGCGTGTTCGGAGCTGAAATCGTGCTCGGCCCCCTGCCGGTCCTGCCTGGCGACCAGGTAGCGCAGGCAGGCGCTGGGGACGTGGAAATCCCAGTAGCGCTGGTTGCTGGCCCAGAGCGCCATGCGGAAGCCGCGCTCGCGTTCGCGCAGCGCGTCCGCGCCCCGGCGCGCCGCGCGCACGCGCGCCAGCAGCGCCAGGCAGGTGGCCGCGAGCAGGACGATGACGGCGAGTGCCAACGCGGTTTCAGCGGCCACGCGCAAGAGACTGCTCCCCATCCGCCTCCCCAGGCGTGTCCTGCAGTGTAGGCGGCGCCACGCGCCGGCAACAAGCGCGGCGCGCGGTACACTGGCGTGGTCACTTTTCCGCCTGACCACGCCATGCCAGAGTCGTTGCCTCCCGTGACCGAAGTCGAGCAGGCCTGCCGCGAGGCGGGGCTGGCCACGCCCGCGCCCGAGCTCCACGGCGGCCTGTGTGGCTGGCTCGCCGGCGGTGGCGACAGCTCCGGCAACTGGCTGGCGAACGTGATGGTCGATGACGCCCTGCCGGCCCCCGCCGAAGGGTCGGTCCTTGCGCGCCTGGCGTCGGTGACCTCGGCCCAGTTCGAGGATCGTGCCTTCGGCCTCGAGCTGCTCGCTCCCGGCGAGGACGCCTCGCTGGCCGAGCGCAGCGGGGCGCTGTTCGACTGGTGCCGCGGCTTCGTCGGCGCATTCGGACTCGCTGCCGGCGGTGGGCCGCGGCTTTCGGAAGAGGGCAGCGAAGCCCTCGCCGACCTCGCCCGGCTGGCCCGCGCCACGGCGCAGGACGACGGCGACGAAGAGGACGAGGCGGCGCTGGCCGAGATCGAGGAGTTCGTCCGCGTGGCGGCCCTGCTGCTGCACGGCGACTGCGCAATGGCTGCGCGCCACCGCAGCCGCCTCAACTGAGCCCGCCGCGCCGGACGCCTGGATGACGCCCGCCACCGCGCTCGCCAGCTACAGGCGCCGTCGCCGCCAGCTCATGCGGATGGCCGGCGAGGACGCGATCCTGATCCTCCCCGCCGCGCCCGAGCGCGTGCGCAGCCGCGACACCTGTTATCCCTACCGCCAGGACTCCGACGTCCTGTACCTCAGCGGCTTCGAGGAGCCCGAGGCCGTGCTGGTCCTGGTGCCCGGGCGCAGCCACGGCGAGAGCCTGCTGTTCTGCCGCGAGCGCGACCCGGAACGCGAGGCCTGGGACGGTCCGCGCGTCGGACCCGAGGGCGCGCCTGACGCATTGGGCATGGACGATGCCTATGCGATCGACGACATCGACGAGATCCTGCCGGGGTTGCTCGAAGGCCGTACCCGCGTCTACTACCACTTCGGCCGCGACACCGACTTCGACCTGAAGCTGATCGGCTGGCTGAACCGCGTCCGAGCCCAGGTGCGGCATGGCGCGCAGCCGCCGCACGAGTTCCTCGAGCTCGGCCACCTGCTCGACGAGATGCGCCTGGTCAAGGGCGCCGAGGAACTGAAGCTGATGCGGCGCGCCGCCGCGATCAGCGTCGAGGGCCACCAGGCGCTGATGCGTGCCGCGCGCCCGGGCATGCGCGAGTACGCCCTGCAGGCCGAACTGGAGCGCGTGTTCCGTGCGTCCGGCGCGCAGCCGGCCTACAGCAGCATCGTCGGCGCCGGCGCCAACGCCTGCGTGCTGCACTACCGCGCCAACGACGCGCTGGCGCGCCGCGGTGACCTGGTGCTGGTCGACGCCGGCGCGGAGTACCGCGGTTACGCCGCCGACATCACCCGCACCTTCCCGGTCGGCGGGCGCTTCAGTCCGGAACAGCGCGTGCTGCACGACCTGGTCGATGCCGCCCATGCGGCGGCGATGGCGCAGGCGCAACCGGGACTGCCGTGGGAAGCGGGGCACAACGCGGCGGTCGAGGTGCTGGTCGACGGCATGCTGTCGCTGGGCCTGCTCAAGGGTTCGCTGAAAAAGGTCATCGCGGAGGGCAGCTACCGGCGCTACTACCCGCACAAGACCGGCCACTGGCTGGGCCTGGACGTGCACGACGTCGGCGACTACCGCATCGACGGCGAGTCGCGCCTGCTCGAGCCGGGCATGGTCTACACCATCGAACCGGGCATCTACATCCCGCCCGGCGATACCGGGGTCGCGGCCAAGTGGCGCGGCATCGGCATCCGCACCGAGGACGATGTCGCGATCACCCGCGACGGCCACGAGGTGCTGACCGCGGGGCTCGCGCGCAGCGCGGACGAGATCGAAGCCTTCATGGCGGCCTGAGGCCGCCTGCAGTCGCGTGCGGCCGCTCCCGGTCGCGTGTGTCCCCTTTTGCCGCCGCCCCCGACCGCGGACTACGCCAGCTCCGCGAAGGCCTCGCGCGTCAGGTTCACCGGCGCGTCGTCGGTGCAGACCACGTTGTCCTCGATGCGCACGCCGCCGAACGGACGCAGGGCTTCCACGCGCTGCCAGTCGACCAGGCGCGCGTTGTCGCTGGCCTGCAGGTCCTCGATCAGCATGTCGGCGAAGTACAGCCCCGGCTCGATGGTGACCACCATTCCAGGCGCCAGCGTGCGGGTCATGCGCAGGTAGGGGTGGCCCTCGGGCTTGTCGATCGTGCCGCCGGCGTCGGACGCGGCGAAGCCTGCGACGTCGTGCACCTGCAGGCCGATGCCATGGCCGATGCCGTGCGGGAAGAAGCTCGCGCTCAGGCCCGTGGCCACGGCCTCTTCGGCCCCGCAGGTCACGATGCCGAACTCCTTCAGCACGCCGGACAGCGACAGGTGTGCGTCGAGGTGCAGCTGGCGGTAGTCGACGCCGGAGCGGACCTGGTCGCACATCGCCAGTTCCGCCGCGTCGATCGCGTCGATGAAGGCCTGGAACTCGCCGTCGCGGTCCATCGCGTGGGTGCGGGTGATGTCGGCCGCGTAGCCGCCGTGGCCGGCGCCGGCATCGAGCAGGAAGCTGCGGACCGGCTTCGGCGGCAGGCGGTCGAGTTCGGTGTAATGCAGCACCGCGCCGTGCCGGTTCAGCGCCACGATGTTGCTGTAGGGCAGCTCGCTCGCGTCCTGGCCGACCGCCTGGCAGTAGGCCAGGTGGATGCCGAACTCGCTGGCACCGGCACGGAACGCACGCTCGGCGGCCCGGTGCCCGCGCACGGCGCGGCGCTGGGCCTCGCGCATCATCGCCAGCTCGTAGGGCGTCTTGTAGGCGCGGTGGTACTCGAGGTAATCGATGACCGGCTGCGGGTTGTTGGGCGCGAACGCGCCGTAGCGGCCCAGCGCGCTCTGCGGCTCGCCGAGGATGGCGCAGCGGGTGGCGTTGCGCGGCAGGTGGTGCAGGGCCTCGTCCGCGGTGCGGATCACCTCGATGTCGAAGTGCTCCACCCAGTCGCCCGAAGGCGCCTCCGGCACCACGTGCCAGTAGTCGCGCGGCTGCAGGTAGACCAGCTTCGGGCGCTGTCCGGGCGTGACCACCAGCCAGCTGCCCGGGTTGCGCACCAGTGGCACCCAGTGCTTGAACGGCGGGTTGACCGCGTAGGGATAGTCGCGGTCGTCGAAGACCTGGTAGTGCAGGGTGCCGCTGGGCACCACCAGGTGGTCGAAGCCGCCGCGCTCCAGCGCCGTCGCGGCGCGCGTGGCCAGCACCTCGAGGTGCGCGGCGTACAGGGTGGCAGGCGAGTCGGTGGTCATGGCGGTCCGTCGGGCGGGGGATGCGGCCATTTTGCCGGATCCGCCCGCGCGGGGCCGCCGGGCCTACTCGTAGCGGCTTCCGGGTGCGTCGATCCAGGCGCGCATCGGGGCTGCCTGCTGTTCGGTGAGGCCGATGAAGCGGAAGCCCGCCCAGGCCTGGCCGGGCGCGCTGGCCTGGTCCACCCACAGCAGGTGGGCCCCGATCTCGACCGTGGTCTCGCTGCCGGCCTCTGCCGGCAGGGTGAAGCGGAACTGGTACAACGCGTCGTCGACCAGCGGCGCCCCGGCCATGAGCAGCATGCCGGTCTGGGACAGGTTGCCGATGCGGCCCACGACCCGCTCGGTCATGGCATCCATGACCAGGATGGTGTCGGGGGCCTTGCGGCGCCGCGCGCGGCGGAACTCGTTGATCATGCCTGGTGTTCCCCGGAAATCGGCAGGGTGTCGCCGCGCCCGGCGAAGCTGCGCAGGGTGCGCAGCGCGGCCTGCCAGGCACGGTCGACCAGGCGGCCGCGCTCGGCGGTGACGATGCGCGCCTGCCCCGCCGTGATCATCCGTGCCAGCGAATCCAGCGAGTGCTCGCCGATGCGCTGGCCGCGCTGGTTGACGAACAGCGCGTTGTCGGTGACCGGGCTGAACCAGGACATGCGCCGCCGGACGACGTCACCCTGCTGGTTGGTGGTGAATTCGATCCACGTGCCGAAGGGCAACACCCGCAGCTGCTCGTAGCGCGCCTGTTCCTCCGGCGTGCGCGGCGGCAGGTCCGGCCGGCGCGCGCGCTCGGCATCCTCGCCCAGGCGGGTGCGCGCCTTGAGCTTCATCGCCAGCTCGGTGCGCGATGCCGGATCGTCCTCGTCGCTGCGGCTGCTGGTCAGGCGGGCGGCGATGATGCCGGCCTCGTCGGCGTGGTAGCCGACCTGCGACAGGGCGGCCTCCACGTGCGCGGCCAGTGCCGGGTCGGCGGCGTCCTCGCCCTTCGCGCAGGCGGTGATGATGCGGCGCGTGGCATCGAGCTGCGCCTGCCACTCCGGCGAGTCCTCGCCCTGGCGCAGCAGGGTCAGCGTGAGCACGTCGGCCCAGGCCTGGCTGAGCAGCGCGCGCGAGAACTTCGGCATGCGCTGGTCGCCAACCAGCTTCTCGAGCATGGCCGAGGAGCGCAGCTTGGCGACCTCGAGCTTTTCCTTGCCGCGGGCGGCCTCGATGTGCCGGCGCTCGAGCATCTCCGCCTTGCGCACCTGGGCCTGCAGGTGGCCCTGCAGCTGTTCGTTGCTGGCCTCGAAGACCGCGGTGTCGCCGTCGTACTTCTCGACGACGTGGGTGACGGCCTCCTGCAGCGGCAGCAGCAGCTGGGGGTCGAGGTCGTCCTTGTCGAGCCAGCCCGCGGCGGTTTCCGCGACCGTGTTCAACAGTTCGCGCGCCGGGTGCGTGGCCTGGACGAAGAAGGCCTGGTCCTGCAGCGCCACGCGCAGCAGCGGCAGCTGCAGGCGCCGGATCAGCGCCGCGGCCGGTGCATCCGAGCGGATCTCGCCCTCGAGCTGGCCGTACAGCAGGTGCAGCAGCTCGAAGGTGTCGTTGTCCTGCTGCGAGAGCGCCGCGCCCTTGCCATGGCGCTGGCGCGCCTGGGCGAGCAGCATCTGGCGCACGTCCATGAGGCTCGGTGGTGCGCCGCCCGGACCGTTGGGCTGGCGCTGCAGCGCGCCGAGGGCGCTCATGACTTCGCCGGTGTCGAGCGTCGCCTTGCCGCCGGCCGGGCGCGCGGAACGCAGCTTGCCGATCAGCGCCCTGCGTCCGGCGAGCAGCTGTTGCAGCGCGACGTAGGACGCTTCCTCGTCGCTGCCCGACAGGGCGGTCGTGGTTTCCGCCATCCAGGCGGTGTGCGGTCGACCAGCGCCTGCCGGCCCACCGGCGGGCGGACGGGCATCGCCGGCCCGGCCGCGGCCCGCGCCCTGGGTCGAGCCCTGACCGGCCACGCCTGGGCCGGCGCCGCCCTGCGCAGCGCCACCGCCGGCGACGTGGCCACCGCCCGCGCCTTCGGCCGGACGATCCCCGCGTGCCGTCGCCGCCTCCCGCGGGCGGGCCGAGGCCTGGCCCGGCGCCGAGCCCTCGGCGGCGTCCAGCGCCTCCTGGCGCGACGACGCGCGCAGGCGGACCGGCACATAGGTCAGGCCCTTGAGGATCCCGGCCTGGTCGAGCGTTGCGTCGAGCTTTTCCAGCACCGGCGCGTAGTGCGCCATGACCACGCGGTCGAACAATCGGTAGAGGAGTTCGCGCGCCTCGGAGCCGACCTGCAGCGACCGGCAGGCCTTGCGCAGCGCGCGGCAGACGGCCTGCGGACCCAGCGGCAGGCGCTCGGCGTCCATCGCCGGGGTTCCGGCCAGCACGCCGAAGCGCTGGCCGAGCAGATGCATCGGCAGGCTGGCGCGGCCCTCCTGGCGGGTGGCGATCTCGCGCAGCAGCGTGTCTCGTCGATCATCGAGTCGTCGACGAGGCTCAGCACCCGGCCCGCCACCGGCTTGGCGACGGCGGGCGCGGGAACCGGCATGCCCGCGGAGCGGATGCCCGCGAGACCGGCCTCGAGCTCGAGCATGAACTGCGGCACCAGGTCCGAACGTCCGGCGCGGAAGGTGCGCAGCGCCTGGACGTAGGCCGATTCGCTGCCCGGATGGCGCGCGCGTTCGGCGAGCCGGAACAGCTCCTGCTCGTACTCGTCCAGCAGCGCCGACAGGTACGGGTCGAGCTCGGCGGACACCAGCCGGAGCGCCGCGTCCAGCGCCTTGCGGACGCGACGCGGAAGGTCGGTCGCGGCAAGGTTGCGCCGGGCGTGGCCGTCGTTTGGATGTGTCGTCAGTGACATGTTCGCGTGGCCAATTCCCCTGCCCGCTTCATATCACGCGCAGGATGTGACGGCCAGCACGGAGTCCCTGCCCCAGGCCGGCAATCCATCGCCGGTGGAGGCGTTCACGGCAGGAACAGCGAGACGACGTCGTTGCCCAGGCGTCGCCCGAGGGCGGTCGGCACCACGCGTTCGCCGTCGGTGGTGAGCCAGCCGCGACCGATCGCCTCGCCGAGTTCGCCGGCGATCGCCGCGCGCGGCAGGCCGGTGCAGGCTTCGAAGTCGGCCAGGCGGAAGCCCTCGTGGAGGCGCAGGACGTTGAGCATGTACTCGAAAGGCAGGCGGGACGGCTCGACGTCCTCGTCCCCGCCCATGGCCGCCGCGGTCCCGGCCACGCCCATCCAGGCGGTGGGGTGCTTGAGCTTCCAGCGCCGCCGGACGCTCTGCGCGGCACCCAGGCTGATCTTGCCGTGGGCGCCGGCACCGATGCCGAGGTAGTCGCCGAAGCGCCAGTAGTTGAGGTTGTGCGCGCACTGGCGCCCGGGGCGTGCGTAGGCGCTGACCTCGTAGTGGTCGAAGCCGGCCGCGGCCAGCATCGCCTGGCAGTGTTCCTGCATGTCCCAGGCCAGGTCCTCGTCCGGGATCGCCTCGGGAGGCCGCGCGGCGAACAGCGTGTTGGGCTCCAGCGTGAGCTGGTAGTGCGAGACGTGCGCCGGCTGCAGGGCGAAGGCGCGCTCCAGGTCGCGCGCGGCACCGGCCAGGTCCTGGCCGGGCAGCGCGTACATCAGGTCGATGTTGATGTTGTCGTAGCCGGCGTCCTGGGCCAGCTTCACCGCGGCATCGGCCTCGCGGCTGTCGTGGATCCGGCCCAGGCGCTGCAGGCAGCCGTCGTCGAAGCTCTGGATGCCGAAGCTGAGCCGGTTGACGCCGGCCGCCAGGTAGCCCTCGAAGCGGCCGTGCTCGGCCGTCCCGGGGTTGGTCTCCAGCGTGATCTCGCAGCCGGGCGCGAAGCGCAGGCGCGCGCTGGCCTGCTGCAGGAAGTCGTCGATCGCGTCCGCCGGGAACAGCGACGGCGTGCCGCCGCCGAAGAACACGCTGTGCACGGTACGGCCCCAGGCCAGCGGCAGGTCGTGTTCGAGGTCGGCGACGAGCGCCTGCACATAGCCGGCGAAGGGCAGGGCGCCGCGCTGCTCGTGCGAGTTGAAGTCGCAGTACGGACACTTGCGCACGCACCAGGGCAGGTGCACGTACAGCGACAGCGGCGGCGGCACCAGCATGTCAGGCCAGTTCGTGCAGGCGCGCGCGCAGGGCGGCGAGGGCGCGGCCGCGGTGGCTGATGGCGTTCTTGCGCGCGGCCGGCAGCTCGGCGGCGGTCAGGCCGCTGTCGGCGTCCAGGAACACCGGGTCGTAGCCGAAGCCGCCGTCGCCGCGCGGCGCATGCAGGATGCGTCCGCGCCAGTCGCCTTCGACCACCAGCGGCTTCGGGTCGGCGGCGTGGCGCAGGAGCACGATGCAGCAGTGGAAGCTGGCGCCGCGCGCGTCGTCGGCAACGCCGTCGAGCTCGCGCAGCAGGCGCTTGATGTTGCGGCCGGCATCGCCGCCCGGCCCGGCGTAGCGCGCCGAATACAGCCCCGGCGCACCGCCCAGTGCATCCACGCACAGGCCGGAGTCGTCGGCCAGCGCCGGCAGGCCGGTCTCCCGTGCCGCGTGGCGCGCCTTGAGCAGGGCGTTCTCGACGAAGGTGAGGCCGGTCTCCTCGACGTCTTCGACGCCGAACCCGGACTGCGCGCGCAGTGCGAAACCGTCGCCGGCCAGCAGCTCGCGCAGCTCGGCCAGCTTGCCGGCGTTGCCGCTGGCCAGCACCAGGTCCATGGCTCAGCCCGCCAGCGCGGCCTGCTGCGCGGCGAACAGTTCGCGGCAGCCCTTTTCCGCCAGGGCCAGCATCGCGTCCAGTTCGTCGCGGCGGAAGGCGTGGCCTTCGGCCGTGCCCTGGAGTTCGATGAAGCCGCCACCGTCGTTCATCACCACGTTCATGTCGGTGTCGCAGGCGCTGTCCTCGACATAGTCGAGGTCGAGCACGGGCACGCCGGAATGGATGCCGGCCGAGACCGCGGCGATGGCGCCATGGATCGGATCGCGCTTCACGTCGCCGCGCTTCTGCAGCCAGCGCACGGCGTCCACCAGCGCCACGTAGGCGCCGGTGATCGCCGCGGTGCGGGTGCCGCCGTCGGCCTGCAGCACGTCGCAGTCCAGGGTGATGGTGCGCTCGCCCAGGGCATCGCGATCCACGCAGGCGCGCAGCGAGCGGCCGATCAGGCGCTGGATCTCCAGCGTGCGCCCACCCTGCTTGCCGCGGGAGGCCTCGCGGTCGGTGCGGGTGTTGGTGGCGCGCGGCAGCATCCCGTATTCCGCCGTGACCCAGCCGCTGCCCTTGCCGCGGAGGAAGCCCGGGACCCGGTTCTCGACGCTGGCGGTGCACAGCACCCGGGTCTCGCCGAACGCCACCAGCACCGAGCCCTCGGCGTGGCGCGTGAAGCCACGCTCGATGCGGACCTCGCGCATCTGGTCCGGCGCGCGGCCGCTGGGGCGAGGGGTCTGGGACATGTCGATTACCGCTGGAATGGCGTGCGAGTTTACCATCGGCACCCCGAACCACCGGATGCCGGCATGATCCGCAGCATGACCGCCTACGCCTCCGGCGAGCGCGCCACCCCGTGGGGGACGCTCGCCTGCGAGCTCCGCGCGGTCAACCACCGCTTCCTCGAGATCGGCTTCCGCGCGCCGGATGAACTGCGCGCGCTGGAGCCGCAGCTGCGCGAGCGGATTTCGGCGCGCGTCTCCCGAGGCAAGGTCGACCTGTCGCTGCGCCTGCGGCCGGTCGAGGGCGTCGCCACCCTGCACGTGGATCAGGCGCTGCTGTCGCAGCTGTCGGATCTCGCCGTGGACGCGGCGGCGCGATTCCCCGGCCTGCACACCCAGTTCGTCGACCTGCTGCAGTTTCCAGGGGTGATGCGTTCCGCCGCGCCGGAGCCGTCGGCCCTGCAGGCCGAGGTGCTGGGCCTGCTGGAAGAGGTGCTGGAAGCCTTCGTGGCCGCGCGCGAGCGCGAGGGCTCCAAGCTGGTCGCGGCGATGCTGGAGCGGGTGGACGGCATTGAACGCGTGGCCGCCGACGTGCGCGGCCTGGTGCCCGCCATCCGCGAAGGGCAGCGGCTGAAGCTGGAGGCGCGCCTGGCCGACCTGGCGCAGGCCGCCGACCCGGGGCGCATCGAGCAGGAACTGGTGCTCTCGCTGCAGAAGCTCGACGTCGACGAGGAGCTCGACCGGCTCGGCAGCCACGTCGACGAGATCCGGCATGTCTTCGACCAGCCGGAGCCCGTTGGCCGCCGGCTGGACTTCCTGCTGCAGGAGTTCAACCGCGAGGCCAACACCCTGGGCTCGAAGTCGGTCGACCGGCGGACCACCCAGGCGGCGGTCGAGCTGAAGGTGCTGATCGACCAGATCCGCGAACAGGTGCAGAACATTGAATAGCGGCGAAGCCCCGATGCGCGGGACCCTCTTCATCGTCGCGGCGCCCTCGGGGGCCGGGAAGTCCAGCATCGTCAACGCCTGCCTGGCGCGCGACCGCAACATCAGCCTGTCCGTCTCGTTCACGTCGCGTCCGCCGCGCCCCGGCGAGCGCCATGCCGAGCACTACCACTTCGTCGACGCCGCCGGCTTCCAGCGGATGATCGATGCCGGCGACTTCTTCGAGCATGCCCGCGTGCATGGCGACTGGAAGGGCACCGCGCGGCAGTCGGTGGAGCCGCAGCTGGTCGCCGGCCGCGACGTGCTGCTCGAGATCGACTGGCAGGGTGCGCGCCAGGTGCGCACAGCGGTGCCGGACGCGGTCGGGATCTTCATCCTGCCGCCGTCGCGCGCCGCGCTCGACCAGCGCATGCGCAAGCGCGGCCAGGACAGCGAGGAGGTCATGGCGAGGCGCCTGGCCGCCGCGCGCGAGGAGATGTCGCACTACGACGAGTTCGAGTACGTCATCGTCAACGAGCAGTTCGAGACCGCGGTGGACGAGATGTGCGCCGTCTTCACCGCCAGCCGGCTGCGGCGCGAGGCCCAGGCCCGGCGCCACGCGTCGCTGATCGCCGCGCTCCTGGACGGGGAATCCACCCCGGGTTGAGTGCAAGTGGTTGATTTCCGTGCCTTTGCTTGCGGCGCGGTCGGGCTTGCCCTATCATTTCCGGTCCCTCTTACCGTATCGACGGCCTGCCGGCCGCCAGGAGATTTATGGCCCGCATCACCGTTGAGGATTGCCTCCAGGTCATCGACAACCGCTTCGAGCTGGTCATGATGGCCGCCAGGCGCGCCCGCCAGCTTGCCAACGGCGTCGAGCCGCAGCTCGACAACAGCGAGAACGACGACAAGCCGACCGTGCTTGCGCTGCGCGAGATCGCCGCGCGCCGCATCGATGCCGACTACGTCGACGCCGTCGAGAAGTCCGAGCGCGAGCGCCGCGAGCGCGAGGCGCTGGAGTGGGCCGCGGCCGAAGTGGTGGCCGACGACGACCTGTCGAAGGGCGACGACTGACTCCGCCGGCGCCTGCGCGCCGCTGCGACGGCCCCGCTCCGGCGGGGCCGTTTTCGTTGTGGGCCCTGCATGCCCACGCGACCGCGTTGCCGGCCTGCGGGCGCACGCGTAGGCTCAGCGCATGAATGCAGCCGAGCTCGCGCTGGTGAAGGTGACCGTGCCCGGGGATGCGGATGTTCCCGCGTACATGCGCGCCCTCGAGGCCTCCGCGGCCTACCTGCCCGCGGACCAGCTGCGCCTGCTGCGGCGCGCCTGGGCCGTCGGCGCCGCGGCCCACGAAGGCCAGGCGCGCAAGTCGGGCGAACCGTACATCACCCACCCGGTGGCGGTGGCGGGCGTGCTCGCCGAGCAGAAGGTCGATATCGAGACGCTGGTCGCGGCGGTCCTGCACGACACCATCGAGGACACCCCGCTGACCCGCGACGCGCTCGCGGCGGAGTTCGGCGAGCCGGTGGCCGAGCTGGTGGAGGGTGTCACCAAGCTCGACAAGCTCCAGTTCGCCAGCCGCCGCGAGGCCGACGCCGAAAGCTTCCGCAAGATGATGCTCGCGATGGCGCGCGACCTGCGCGTGATCCTGATCAAGCTCGCCGACCGCCTGCACAACATGCGCACCCTGGGCGCGCAGTCGGTCGAGGCGCGCGAGCGCATCGCGCGCGAGACGCTGGAAGTCTATGCGCCGATCGCGCAGCGGCTGGGCATGAACCTGATCAAGGCCGAGCTGCAGGACCTCGGCTTCCGTGCGCTGTATCCGATGCGCCACCGCATCCTGGAAAAGCACATCCGCGCCCAGCCGATGCTGCGCCGCGAGGCGATGGCGCGCATCGAGGCGCAATTCGCCCAGCGCATGGCCAAGGAGGGCCTCGAGTACCGCCTGGTCAGCCGGGTGAAGTCGCCCTGGAGCATCTACAACAAGATGCGCGCCGAGGCCAAGACCTTCGCCCAGGTGATCGACGTCTTCGGCTTCCGCATCATCGTCGGCACGGTGGCTGGCTGCTACCACGCACTGGGCGTCGCGCACTCGGTGTACAAGCCGGTCGACGGCCGCTTCCGCGACTTCATCGCGATCCCCAAGGCCAACGGCTACCAGTCGCTGCACACGGTGCTGTTCGGCCCCTACGGCTCGCCGATCGAGGTGCAGATCCGCACCGAGGAGATGGACCTGATCGCCGAGCGCGGCATCGCCGCGCACTGGGCCTACAAGCACGGCGGCGGCGGGCCCAACAGCGCGCAGCAGCGCGCGCACAGCTGGATCTCCGGCCTGCTCGAGTCGCAGAGCGATACCGGCTCGTCGCTGGAGTTCCTGGAGAACGTCAAGGTCGACCTGTTCCCGGACGAGGTCTACCTGTTCACGCCCAAGGGCGAGATCATGTCGCTGCCGCGCAACGCGACCGCGGTCGATTTCGCCTACGCGGTGCACACCGACATCGGCAACCGCGCGGTGGCGGCGCGCGTGGACAAGCGCCTGGTGCCGCTGCGCACCCGGCTGGCCAGCGGACAGACGGTCGAGATCGTCACGGCGAAATCCTCGCAGCCGAGGCCGCAGTGGCTGGAGTTCGTGGTCACCGGCAAGGCGCGGACCGCGATCCGCCAGCAGCTCAAGCAGCTCGAGCACGAGGACGCGGTCCAGCTGGGCCACCGCATGCTCGACAGCGCGCTGGAAGACCTCGACAGCTCGCTCGAGCGCCTGCCGGCCGCGCAGCTCGATGCCTTCCTCGCCGAATACCGCTATCCGCGGCTGGAAGCCCTGCTGTCCGACGTCGCGCTCGGCAACCGCATGCCGGCGCAGGTGGCCCAGGCGCTCACCCACAAGGCACCGCCGCCGGGTGCGCCGCGCAGCCACCGCGACGACCGCATCCTGATCACCGGTGCCGAGCGCGGCGTGCTGACCTTCGCCAACTGCTGCATGCCGATCCCCGGCGACGACATCATGGGTTACCACACCGCCGGCCGTGGCGTGATGGTGCACCGGATCGAATGCCCGAACGTGGCCGAGTACCGCAAGTCGCCCGACCGCTGGGTCGACATCGGCTGGGACCGCGAGGTCACCGGCGACTACAACGTGGCGCTGCGCTTCCAGGTCGAGAACCGGCCCGGCGTGCTGGCCCAGGTGGCGGCGGCGGTGGCCAAGGCCGAGTCGAACATCGATGCCGTCGAATACCTGGAGCGCGACACCAACGTCGCGGTGATCCAGTTCGCCATCGAGGTCCGTGACCGCTCGCACCTTGCCGACGTCATCCGCAAGGTGCGGCGGCTTGGCGTGGTGCATGGCGTGCAGCGGCTCTGAAGCAAGGCGTGGGGCGCGCTGCGGCCGCGCACGATGGCCGCGGCCACGGGGCGCGGTCATAATCCCCGGCCACGCACCACGAGGATTCCACGCATGTCCAGGCAACCCGTCCGCACCGCCGATGCCCCCGCCGCGATCGGCCCCTATTCGCAGGCCACGCGCTGCGGGAACATGGTGTTCCTGTCGGGCCAGCTGCCGATGGACGCCGCCACCGGCGAACTCGTCGACGGCGACATCGCCGCCCAGGCGCGGCGCGCGTTCGACAACCTGCGCGCGATCTGCCAGGCGGCCGGTGGCTCGCTGGACGACGTGGCGCGCGTCGGCCTGTACCTCACCGACCTCTCGCAGTTCGCGGTGGTCAATGCGGTGATGGCGGAGTATTTCAGCGAACCGTACCCCGCGCGTTCGACCATCGAGGTGTCGGCGCTGCCCAAGGCCGCGCAGTTCGAAGTCGACGCGGTGATGGTCCTCGACTGAGGCAGTGGCAGCGGCGCGACGCAGCGCGGCCACGCCTGCACCCGGACTGGCGCCGGGCGGCAAGGCCGCGCTTTCCACCCTGCCCGGCGTCGGCGCGAGGATCGCGGAGAAGCTCGCCGCGCGCGGGCTCGAATCGCTGCAGGACCTGTGGATGCAGCTGCCGCGCGGCTACGAGGACCGCACGGCGCTGGTCCCGATCCGGCTGTTGCAGCCGGGCGTCGCGGCCCAGGTGGAGGGGCGGGTCGAAGCCGTCGAGCGCGGTTTCCGCTACCGGCCGATGCTGCGCGTCGCGCTCGGCGACGACTCGCGGGCCACCCTCGTGCTGCGCTTTTTCCATTTCCGCGGCCCGCAGGCGGCGCAGTTCCAGCCCGGCGTGCGCATCCGCGCCTACGGCACGCCGCGTCCGGGCCAGCGCGGCCTGGAGATCGTGCATCCCAGCTATACCGTGCTCGGCGATGACGCCGACGACGGGCTCGGCGATCGCCTCGATCCGGTGTATCCGGCCGTGGAGGGCGTCGGGCCGGCGACGCTGAAGCGGCTGATCGGCCACGCGCTGGACCGCCTGCCGGGCGACGACGTGCTCGAACTGCTGCCGGCCGGCCTGCTCGACGGCCTTGGCCTGCCCGGATTGCGCGAGGCGCTGCTCACCGTGCACCGGCCGCCGCGCGACGCGGAGGTGGCCGCCCTGCTTGCCGGGACCCATCCCGCGCAGCGCCGACTGGCGCTGGAAGAGCTGCTCGCGCACCACGTGAGCATGCGGCGACAGCGCATCGCACGCCAGGCGCACGCCGCCGCCCGGCTGGGCGTGGATGTGCTGGCGCAACAATTGCGCCAGCGCCTGCCGTTCGCGCTGACGGCCGCGCAGGAACGGGTCTTCGCCGAAGTACGCGCCGATCTCGCGCGCCCGGTTCCGATGCTGCGCCTGGTGCAGGGCGACGTCGGCTCGGGCAAGACGGTGGTGGCGGCGATGGCCGCGCTGATGGCGGTGGCGGACCGGCGCCAGGCCGCGCTGATGGCGCCGACGGAACTGCTGGCCGAGCAGCACCTGGCCAACCTGCGCGGCTGGCTCGAGCCGATGGGCATCGAAGTGGCCTGGCTGGCGGGCAAGGTCACCGGCCGCGCCCGCAGCCGTGCGTTGGCCGATGTCGCCGAGGGGCGTGCGCAGGTCGTGGTCGGCACGCACGCGCTGATGCAGCAGGGCGTCGCCTTCCACGACCTCGCGCTGGCGATCGTCGACGAACAGCACCGCTTCGGCGTGCACCAGCGCCTTGCCCTGCGCGACAAGGGTGGCGAGGGCGGACGCGTGCCGCACCAGCTGGTGATGACGGCGACCCCGATCCCGCGAACGCTGGCCATGGCCGCCTATGCCGACCTCGACGTGTCCGCGATCGACGAGCTGCCGCCCGGGCGCACGCCGGTGCAGACCGTGGTCATGGCCGAGGGACGGCGCCCGGAGCTGATCGAGCGCATCCGCGCCGCCTGCGCCGAGGGCCGGCAGGCCTACTGGGTGTGCACGATCATCGACGAGTCCGACGAGGTGGTCGCGCAGGCGGCCCAGGCGACCTTCGAAGGTCTGTCGACCGCGCTGCCGGGACTGCGCGTGGGCCTCGTGCACGGGCGCATGAAGGCGGCGGAGAAGCAGGCCGCGATGCGCGCCTTCAAGCAGGGCGAGACCGGCCTGCTGGTCGCAACCACGGTGATCGAGGTCGGCGTGGACGTGCCCAACGCCTCGCTGATGGTGATCGAGAACGCCGAGCGCCTGGGCCTTGCGCAGCTGCACCAGCTGCGCGGACGGGTCGGGCGCGGCAGCGCGGCGTCGAGCTGCGTGCTGCTCTACCAGCCGCCGCTGTCGCGCATGGCGCGCGAGCGCCTGGAAACCATGCGCGAGACCGGCGACGGCTTCGTCATCGCCGAAAAGGACCTCGAGCTGCGTGGCCCCGGGGAGCTGCTGGGCACGCGACAGACCGGCCTGGCCGCGTTCCGCGTGGCCGACCTGGCGCGCGACGCCGGCCTGCTGCCGCTGGTGCACGCGCTCGGCGAACGCCTGCTGCTGGAGCAGCCGGCGGTGGCCGAACGCCTGGTCGAGCGCTGGGTCGGCGGCGCCGCCCGGTACGCCTCCGCCTGATCGGGGATAATCCGCCGATGGACGAACGCATCCCGCTGCTGATCGATACCGACCCGGGCGTGGACGACGCCCTGGCCCTGCTCATGGCGCTGAGGGACACGCGGCACGAGGTCGTCGGCCTCACCATCGCCGCCGGCAACGTCGGACTGGAACACACGGTCGCCAATGCGCTGCGGATCTGCGAAGTCGCGGGTCGTGCCGAGGTGCCGGTGTTCCCCGGCTGCGACCGCCCGCTGCTGCACCCTGCGCCGGATGCCGCCAACGTGCACGGCGTCGACGGGCTCGGCGACGCGGGCCTGCCGCCGGCGGCGACGCGCGCGCAGTCGCGCCACGCAGCGGAGGCGATCATCGAGCTCTCGCACCGGCACGCCGGTCGCCTGCTGCTGGTCGCCCTGGGACCGCTCACCAACATCGCGCTGGCGCTGCGCCTGGATCCCATGCTGCCGACGCGCATCGCGCGCCTGGTGGTGATGGGCGGCGCGGTCACCGGCCACGGCAACATCACGCCCACGGCCGAGTTCAACGTCTTCTTCGATCCGGAGGCGGCGCACATCGTGTTCGACGCCTTCGCGCGCTTCGACCTCAGCGACTGGGAGGCGACGGTCGCCCATGGCTTCCTCCACGGGGACGTCGACCGCTGGCTGGCCGCGCCCGGCGCGGTCGCGGCCTTCTACGAGGCGGTGTCGCGGCATACCCGGCGCTGGTCGGAGGATGCCCGCGGCGACCGCTGGTTCTGCGCCGACGCGCTGGCGATGGCCATGGCGCTGCGACCCGAAGGCGTGGTCGAGGCCGAGGAGCGGCCGGTCGAGGTGGTCCTGGGACGCTCGGCCGCCCGCGGCGCGACCCTGGTGGACTGGCAGCGCCAGCTGGGACGCCCGGACCGCGCCCGGATCCTGCTGCGCTACGACCAGGCGGTGCTGGAGGACCAGGTCCGCGCAGCGCTTGGCTGACCGCGCTTGCAGGCGCTGGGAGCGGCCGCTATAATGCCGCTCTTTCCTCGCTGATTCTGGTGCCGTCATGAAGGCCGACATCCACCCCGCATACCGTGACGTCGTCTTCCAGGACGTGACCTCGGATTTCAAGATCCTCACCCGTTCCACGCTCTCCAGCAAGGAGACCGTGAAGTGGGAGGACGGCAACGAGTACCCGCTGATCAAGATCGAAGTCAGCTCGGCCTCGCACCCGTTCTACACCGGCCAGAACAAGCTGATGGACACCAGCGGCCGCGTGGACAAGTTCCGCAAGCGCTACGCCAAGTAAGTCCGGCGCAGGGTTCGCGTCGACGGCCGCCCCAGGGCGGCCGTTCGCGTTTCCGGGCGCGCGTCGTCGCCCTTCCGGGGGACGCAATGTCCCGCCTCGCGGCGCCGTGCATGCATACGGTGCCGAACGTCGCTATGCGATAATTGCGGCATCGCGTCAGACGCGATCCGCCTGATCCCCGTCCGCGCGCGCGCCTCGCGCCGGGCGTGACGCCAAGAAGGAGTGCGACAGTGTCCGCCATCGAGAACAAGGCCGGCGACGCGCCGACCGCCACCCTGCAGGTCGCCGGAGCTTCGGTCGAGTTGCCCGTGCTGAAGCCGACGCTCGGCAACGAGTGCATCGACATCGCGAAGCTGCCCAAGGCCACAGGCCGCTTCACCTACGATTCCGGCTTCACCGCCACCGCCAGCTGCAAGTCGGCGATCACCTATATCGACGGCGACGAGGGCGTGCTGCTGTACCGCGGCTACCCGATCGAACAGCTGGCCGAGCACTCGAACTTCCTTGAGGTGGCCTACCTGCTGATGAACGGCGAGCTCCCGAACCAGGCCGAGATGGCTTCGTTCGACCACGACGTCACGCATCACACGATGATGCATGAAGCGTTCAAGAGCTTCATCGGCGGCTTCCGCCATGACGCGCATCCGATGGCGATGCTCGTCGGCATGCTCGGCTCGATGGCGAGCTTCTACCACAACGACCTCGACTACGACGATCCGGAGCAGCGCCGCCTCGCCGGCATCCGCCTGATCGCCAAGCTTCCGACGATCGCCGCCGCCTGCTACCGCTATTCGATGGGCTGGCCGCTGAGCTACCCGCGCAACGAGCTGGGCTACGTCGAGCGCTTCCTGCACATGATGTTCGAGCTGCCGAGCGGCCCGCTCGAGCTGTCGCCGGTCGCGGCGAAGGCGATGGACCTGCTGTTCATCCTGCACGCCGACCACGAGCAGAACGCGTCGACCTCGACCGTGCGCCTGGTCGGCTCCACCGGCGCCAATCCCTATGCGTGCATCGCCGCCGGCGTGGCCGCGCTGTGGGGCCCGGCGCATGGCGGTGCCAACGAAGCGGTGCTGAAGATGCTCGGCGAGATCGGCGACGTGAAGAACGTCCAGTCGGCCGTCGACCGTGCCAAGGACAAGGAATCCGGCTTCCGCCTGATGGGCTTCGGCCACCGCGTCTACAAGAACTTCGACCCGCGCGCGAAGCTCATCCGCGAGATGACCCACCAGGTGCTGGGCGAGCTCGGCATCGACGATCCGATGCTCGAGGTCGCGATGCGCCTGGAAGAAGCGGCGCTGAAGGACGACTACTTCGTGCAGCGCAAGCTGTACCCCAACGTCGACTTCTACAGCGGCATCATCTACAAGGCGCTGAAAATCCCGACCGAGATGTTCACGGTGATGTTCGCCATCGCGCGCACCGCCGGCTGGGTCTCGCACTGGCTCGAGCAGCAGACCGACCCCGAGTTCAAGATCGGCCGCCCGCGGCAGATCTACACCGGCGCCGGCCCGCGCGACTACGTGGCGACCGACAAGCGCTGAGCCCAGGCGTTGCGCTGCTGGAAACCGACGCCCCGCACTGCGGGGCGTCTTTCTGTCCGCAGCCGGTAAAACCCGACGCTGAGCCGGGTGCGCTGAGGATGGCGCGTCGCCGTCCGTCCGGAGAGCATCGTCGGGTGACCGCGGCCACGGCGTGGCAGCAGGCGCGCGACGGGCAGGACGCCCGTCGGATCATTCCAGGGAGGACAGGCAGATGCAGGGCAGGACAGGACGTTCGGTATTGGCGGGACTGGTGGTGCTGGTGGCCGCGGCCGTGGGCCCGGCGGGGTCGTCGGAACTCGAGGTCAGGGCAGGCGTCGTGACCACGATCCAGCCGGTTGCCGCGGCAGCGGGCGCGGTCAGTGCCTCGACGAAGCGACAGCTCGGCGGCATGCTGGGTCGCGCGCTGGGCCAGGCGGTCGCCGGTCGCAGCGGCCAGTCGTACGAAGTCACGCGTGTCGCCGGCAACATCGGCGCCGACCTTGCAACCGGCGAGGGCAGCGGGCAGGTGGCGTCGCGCTACCTGCTGCTGGTGCGCTTCGATGACGCCACGGAATCCGCGTTCACCCGTTCGGGTGACCAGGTGGGGCGACTGCGTGCAGGCAGCCGGGTGAAGGTCGTGGGTGCCGGTGACGCGGCCACCCTGCTGCCGGAGTAAGCCGACCCTTGCCCGCGTCGGGCCGGCGGGTGCTCAGGTGCCGGCGCCCGGTGACCCGGGGCCGGCGGTCTCCTCTGCGGCTAGCAGTGTGCGCAGCTGGCTGGCCGAGGCGCGCTGCATCGGGCGCTCGTCGATGCTGGACAGCGGCGCCTGGCGCAGGGCATCCAGTGGCAGGACGACGAGTTCGAACGCCACGCCATCGGCGTGGAAGGCCCAGGCCGGCGCGTCGTGTTCGCGCGCGCGGTCCAGGCGCAGTCGCCGCGAGAGGGCTTCGGCCGGGATGCCGGCGTCGGCCAGGAACCGCGCGACCGCGTCGGCATCGTCCGCATGCAGGTGCAGCACGACCGGGGTGTGCGCGTCGGCCGTGCCGTCGAGCACGCGGCCGGCCAGTCGGGGGTGGAAGGCGTGGAAGAACTCCAGCGCGTGCAGGGCCGCCTCGCGTCGCGTGCGCAGGGCGTCGCTCTGGGCGTCGCGCTGGAACAGGCGCTGGTACTCGCGTAGTGCCTCGTCGATCTCGCGGTTGCGCGGCAGCGACGCGTCATCGCGGATGCCGAGGCGTTCGGCCGCCTTGAGCTTGGCCTGCTGGTAGTCGCGGATGCCGCCCTCGGCCATCAGTCGGGCGGCCTCGTGAGCGAGGCGGTGGCGCCGTTCGCTGGTGCGCCGCTCGGCGTGCTGTCGCGCGTGGTGCATGCGGAACCCTCCCTGCTGGCTCCGCAAGCCTAGCCGATGCCCGGATCAGAAGATGTCGAAGGCTTCCTCCGCCGGGACATCGTCGTCGTAGTCCTCGAACGTCGACTCCATGCGCTCGAGGTCCTCGGCCTTGACCCATTCGGTGATGCCGCCGTCGCCGCCAGGCAGCAGGCGGCCGCTGGCGCTGACCGACACCTTCACCATGCCGTCGGGAGGTTCGTTGGCCGCGATCGGCATGCCTTCCAGGGCGACGCGCATGTAGTCGATCCAGATCGGCAGGGCGGAGCGACCGCCGTACTCGCGGCGGCCCAGCGAGCGGTTGTCGTCACGCCCGACCCAGACCACGGTCGCCAGGCTGCCGCCGAAGCCGGAGAACCAGGCATCGCGGTGGTCGTTGGTCGAGCCGGTCTTGCCGCCGACGTCCTCGCGCCCGAGGGTCTTGGCCGCGGTGCCGGTGCCGCGCTGAACCACGTCGCGCATCATCGAGACCAGCTGGTAGGCGACCCGCGGATCGATCGCACGCGGTGCGATGACCGCGTTCGGGTCCGGCGGCGGCGCCTCCACGGCGCTGTCGGCGGCGGTGTCCGTCGCAGGCGCGGGGGCCGCGGCGCCGAGGTTGAAGCCGTCGACGACCGTGGCCGGCACGCCGGGACGGCCGCCGGCGCCGCAGCCGCGGCAGGCGATCGCCGGGTTCTCCTTGTGGATCACCTGGCCGTCGCGGTCGCGCACCTCGTCGATCAGCCAGGGCGTGACCCGGAAGCCGCCGTTGGCGAACACCGCATAGCCGCGGGTGATGTCGAGCGGGGCCAGCGACGGCGTGCCGAGCGAGATCGACAGGTTGGGCGGAAGCTCCGACTCGTCGAAACCCATGTGGCTGATGTAGCGGCGCGCGTAGTCCACGCCGATGGCGTCGAGCAGGCGCACCGACACCAGGTTGCGCGAGCGCACCAGCGCCTCGCGCAGGCGCATCGGGCCGACGAACCGGCCGTCGTCGTTTTGCGGACGCCAGTCCTGGCCACGGCGCATGCGGAACACCACCGGGGCGTCGAGCACGATGGAGGCGGGGTTGAAGCCGCGCTCGAACGCCGCGGCATAGATGAAGGGCTTGAAGCTCGACCCCGGCTGGCGACGCGCCTGGGTGGCGCGGTTGAACTTCTGGCCGGCGAAACTGAAGCCACCCACGAGGGCGCGCAGCGCGCCGGTGTCGTACTCCAGCGACACCAGCGTCGACTGGCCGCGTGGGAGCTGGTCGAGCTGCCAGGTGGGCTTCGCATCGGCGGCCGGGGCCGCGCCGTCCTTGCCCTTGGGCTCGACGCGGCGCACGCGGGTCAGGTCGCCGCGGGAGAGGAGCGCGGCCGGGTTCTTGCCGGTCCAGCGGCTGGAGGCGGCATCCAGGGTCACGACGGTGCCAT
Source organism: Luteimonas sp. MC1750 (assembly GCF_016615955.1). Lineage (NCBI taxonomy): Bacteria > Pseudomonadati > Pseudomonadota > Gammaproteobacteria > Lysobacterales > Lysobacteraceae > Luteimonas > Luteimonas sp. MC1750. Next base: position 2,533,018 of record NZ_CP067113.1, on the reverse strand, counting down.
CGGAGAGCACCACGTCGGCGGTGCCGGCGTCGGCGCGCAGCACGATCGCGGGCAGCAGTCCGCCCTGCGCCGGGATCCCGCGCAGGCGCGCGGAGGCAGCGGAGGCGTCCTCGTCGGCGGCGAGCTCGAAGCTCTGCTCGACCTTCGACCAGCCGTGGCGATGGTCATAGGCCATCAGCCCGTCGCGGACCGCCTTGTCGGCCGCCGCCTGCATCACCGGATCGATCGTGGTGGTGACGTGGTAGCCGCGCGTCAGCACGTCGCCGCCGTAGCGCTCGATCATCTCCTGGCGGACCATCTCGGCCACGTACGGCGCATAGACCTCCACCGGGCGCTCGTGCGGGCGCGCATGCATGTCCACCGCCTGCGCGGCGGTGGCCTGCGCGCGGGTGATGGAGCCGAGGTCGGCCATGCGCTCGAGCACGTAGTCGCGGCGGATCTTCGCGCGCTCGGGGTTGGAAATGGGATTGCCGCTGGAGGGGAACTTCGGAATCGCCGCCAGCGCGGCGACCTCGTCGAGATCGAGCTCGGCCAGCTGCTTGCCGTAGTAGAACTCGGCCGCCGCCGCAACGCCGTACGAGCGGTTTCCGAAGAAGCTCTTGTTGAGATACAACTCGAAGATCTCGTCCTTGGTCAGCTCGCGCTCCATCTTCATCGCGAGCAGCATCTCCTCGAACTTGCGCGTATAGCTCACTTCCGGGCTGAGGTAGAACTGGCGCGCGACCTGCTGCGTGATGGTCGAGCCGCCCGGCACGCCTTCCTTGGAGCCGGTCTTGGCGATGAGCCAGATCGCGCGCGCCACGCCCTTGTAGTCGATGCCGTCGTGCTCGTAGAAGCGGTTGTCCTCGATCGCGATGAAAGCCTGCTTGACCACGTCGGGCACCTCGGCGATGTCGACGGGGTAGCGGCGCATCTCGCCGAACAGCGCCATGAGGCGGCCGTCGCGGGCGTAGACGTACATCGGCTCCTGCAACTCGATGTTGCGCAGGCTCTCGACTTCCGGCAGGCGTGACGAGACCACGTAGTAGATGCTGCCCGCGGCCAGCGCGCCGAGGAGGATGGCGACGGCGGCGAGCAGCAGCAGCCAGCGGAACAGGCGGCGGAAACGTGACATCGATGGGTCCTGGAAGGGCAGGCCCTTGGCGGGCCGTGTCGAGTCGCGCAGTATATAGAGGAGCTGCCACCCCTCGAGAGGGCTGGCAGCGAGGGGTGACGCAGGGCGTCAGGACGTGACCAAGCGCGCAGTGCGGCACGATTTCGTGTGCCGCTTGTTGCCATCCGGTAAAAACTCCGTTATCTAATGCGTCGGGGCACGAAGCGCACGTAAGCGCCCGTGACATGGGGAGAAAAGCGTGGGGCTGATCACAAAAAGCCAGGCACCGCTCGTCGGGGTCGATATCAGTTCGACAGCTGTAAAGCTGTTGCAGCTGTCCCGGTCGGGCGACCGCTACAAGGTCGAGCACTACGCGGTCGAGCCGCTGCCGCCGAATGCCGTCGTCGAGAAGAGCATCGTCGAGGTCGAGGCCGTCGGCGAAGCCATCCGCCGCGCGATGTCGCGCTCGGGCAGCCGGGCGAAGCATGCCGCGGCGGCGGTCGCGGGCTCGGCGGTCATCATCAAGCTCATCCCGATGCCGTCCGACCTCGACGAGGACGAGATGGAATCGCAGGTCGAGCTCGAGGCCGTCAACTACATCCCGTACCCGATCGAGGAAGTGAACCTCGACTTCGAGGTGGTCGGGGCGATGCCGGGCAACCCGGAAATGGTGCAGGTGATGCTCGCGGCCTCGCGCTCGGAGAGCGTCGAGATGCGCGCGTCCGCGCTGGAGCTTGGCGGCCTCACCGCCCGCGTGATGGACGTCGAGGCCTTCGCGATCGAGAACGCGTTCGCGCTCCTCGCCGACACGCTCAACGTGCCGCGCGACGGCATCGTGGCCCTGGTCGACGTCGGCGCGACGATGACCACGCTCAGCATCCTGCGCAACGGTCGCAGCCTGTACACCCGCGAGCAGGTCTTCGGCGGCAAGCAGCTCACCGACGAGGTGATGCGCCGCTACGGGCTCTCCTACGAGGAAGCCGGCCTGGCCAAGCGCCAGGGCGGACTGCCCGAGAGCTACGAGATCGAGGTGCTGGAGCCCTTCAAGGAGGCGCTGGTCCAGCAGATCAGCCGCCTGCTGCAGTTCTTCTATGCCGGCAGCGAGTTCAACCGCGTCGACCAGGTGGTCCTGGCCGGGGGCTGCGCGTCCATCGCCGGCATCTCCGAGATGGTCGAGGAGCAGCTGGGCGTGCAGACCGTCATCGCCAATCCGCTTGCGCAGATGACGCTCGGTTCGCGCGTGCAGGCGCATGCGCTGGCACAGGACGCGCCGGCCCTCATGATCGCCTGCGGACTGGCCCTGAGGAGCTTCGACTGATGGCCCGCATCAACCTCCTCCCGTGGCGCGCCGAGCGCCGCAAGCAGCGCCAGAAGGAATTCGGCGTCATGCTGGGCTTCGCCGCGCTGGCCGGCCTGCTGCTGTGGTTCCTGGTCAACAGCTACTACAACGCGCAGATCGATGGGCAGAACACGCGCAACGCCTACCTGCAGGACCAGATCAGGCAGGTCGAGGCGAGCATCACCGAAATCGACGAACTCGATCGCCAGAAGGCACGTCTGCTGGCGCGCAAGGAAGTCATCGAGCAGCTGCAGGCCAACCGTTCGCAGATGGTCCACCTGTTCGATTCGCTGGTGCGCACCATTCCCGATGGCGTGGTACTGACCTCGATCAAGCAGGTTGGCGAGGCGCTGACGCTGGAAGGCCGCTCGCAGTCCAACGCCCGCGTCAGCACCTACATGCGCAACCTGGAGGGTTCCGGCTGGATGACCAAGCCCGACCTCTCGATCATCGAGGCGCGTGATGGCGTTGCCGGGCTGCCCTACGCCTTCACCCTTGCGGTGCAGCTGGCCAACCCGAACGCGCCGAAGGACGAGGATGGCGACGGGATCCCGGATGCGGTCCCGCCGGTCGACGCGGCACCCGCCGCGCAGGCCGCCGGCGCCGCGGACGCGACCGGCGTCCCGGAGGCAGCGCCCGCGACCGATGCCCCCGCGGCCGAGCCCGCACCGGTTGAAACAGCGCCCGTTGCCGAAGAAGGAGCCACCTCGTGAGCAAGCGCAAGATGTCGCTCAAGGAGCTGGACTTCAACAACATCGGCTCCTGGCCGCGCGAGTACCGGATCGGCTTCTGCATCCTGGTGGGCCTGCTGATCTTCGGCCTGCTGTGGTGGGTGCTGACCCGCGACAAGGGCGAGCAGCTCAAGGGCCTGGAGCGGACCGAGTCCGACCTGCGCGCGGAGTTCGAGACCAAGCAGGGCCGCGCCGCCAACCTCGAGCCGCTCAAGCTGCAGCTCGCGCAGATGGAGCAGCAGCTCCAGCAGATGCTGCGGCAGCTGCCCAGCCGCACGGAGATGCCCGACCTCATCGTCGACATCTCGCAGACGGCGCTGGCGACCGGCATCCAGAACGAGCTGTTCCAGCCCGGCCCGGAGACGCCCAAGGAGTTCTACGCCGAGAAGCCGATCGCGCTGCGGATGGTGGGGAGCTACCACCAGTTCGGTGCCTTCGTCAGCGGCGTGGCCTCGCTGCCGCGCGTGGTGATCATGACCATGCACGACATCCAGCTGAGGCCGCGGGGCGGCGACAAGGATCCGCGTGCCGGCATCCGTCCGGACTCCCCGCTCGAGCTGGCCGGCACGGTGAAGACCTATCGCTATCTCGACGAGGACGAAGCGGCCGCGCAGGAAGCTGCGGCGACCGCCGCTGCCGCCGGGGGGAGCCGCTGACATGGGTATGACATCCAATGCGCTTCGCGGCATCGCCTGCCTGGCCGCCGTCGCCGCCCTCGCCGGCTGCGGACGCGGCATCACCAGCGAGCCGGCAGGGGCGCCGAACCTCGAGGAGTGGGTCGCCAACGTGCGCGCCCGCCCCGCACCGCCGCTCGATCCGCTTCCGGTGATGCAGCAGTTCGAGACCTTCGAATACGCCGCCCAGGGCATGCGCGATCCGTTCAGCGCCGCCTTCAGCAATGAAGGTGGCGGAAGTGGCCCGCGCCCGGACTCGAACCGGCGCAAGCAGACGCTTGAGCAGTTTCCGCTCGACAGCCTCGACATGGTCGGGTCGCTGGGCGGAGGCAGCAGCCTCACGGCGCTCGTGATGGCGCCCGACAAGGTCACCTACCGGGTTGGCCCGGGCGTGTACATGGGCCAGAACGACGGCCGCGTCACCAGCGTTTCTGAAGACCGTATCGAACTCGTCGAACTCGTGCCCGATGGCGCGGGTGGCTGGCTGGAAAGGCCGGCCTCGATTGCGCTCGAAGACAATTGATTAGGGGAAGCCAGATGACCTTCACCAACGCGCAACGCCGTTCGTCGACCCAGCGGGCGCTGCCCCTTCGGGCAGGCACCTGCGGACTCTTCGTCGGCCTGCTCGCCGCCCTCGGCCCGGTCAGTGCCGCGCCGGCACCGGGCGTGCCGGTGGCCAGCTTTGCCCAGGCCGCCACGGTCGCGGCCGATCCGGCCAAGCAGGTCCCGGCCGAGGTGGCCGTGGCCGCCATCGACTTCAAGCGCGGCGATGGCGGCGCCGGCAAGCTGGTGCTGCGCTTCGACGGAGAGGGCGCCGCGCCCGACCTCCGCACCGAGGGCGGCACCGTCATCGTCAACGTCGGCAACGCCTCGCTGCCTGCAGCGCTGCAGAAGCCGCTCAACGTGACCGACTTCGCAACGCCGGTGCAGCGCATCGACGCGAACCAGGGCAGCAAGGGCACGCAGATCGTGCTGAGCACCCAGGGCGCGTTCGAGCCGCTCGCCTACCAGACCGGTCGCGACTACATCGTCGAGATCGTGCCGCGTGCCGCCGCGCCGTCGCGCGCGGTCGGTGCCGCCGCGGCCAACACGGTCGCGGCCACCGGCCAGACCGCGGTCCAGGCGGCCGCCCAGGGCGACACGCGCGCCTACCGCGGCCGCCCGGTGACGTTCAACTTCCAGGACGTGCCGGTGCGCACCGTGCTGCAGCTCATCGCCGAGCTGTCGGACCTGAACATCGTCGCCAGCGACAGCGTCACCGGTAACGTCACCCTGCGCCTGATCAACGTGCCGTGGGACCAGGCGCTGGACATCGTGCTGCAGGCGAAGTCACTGGACAAGCGTCGCAGCGGCAACGTGGTGTGGGTGGCCCCGCAGGCCGAGATCGCGAAGTTCGAGCAGGACATCGCGAATGCACGTATCGCGCTCGAAGAGAGTGCGGAGATGATCACCGAGTACATCCCGATCTCGTACGGCAGCGCCGAGGACATTTCCAAGTTGCTGACCGACGAAAGCAAGAGCAGCCAAGGTGGTGGCGGGGGGCAGGGTGCGCAGAGCCGCGGATTCCTCTCCGCCCGGGGCAGCCTGAGCCATGACCGTCGTACCAATACCCTGCTGGTCATCGATATCCCGCAGCGCGTGGAGGAAATTAAGCGACTGGTCGCGACCCTCGACAAGCCGGTTGATCAGGTCGTGATCGAGTCGCGCATCGTGATCGCGAATGAGTCCTTTGCCCGGGACCTTGGTGCGCGCTTCGGAATTCGTGGCGTAAAGGATCGTTTGGTTACGTCCGGATCGCTTGACTCCAACAATCAGCTTATAAATTCGTCGATCGCCGCGATCAACGATCCAAATACGACGCCCACATGGGGGCCGTACGATCAGGGGCTCAACAATGACTTCAATATCAATGACCTGAACCCTGCCTCGATCGCGTTCACCATCCTGGGCAACACCATCGACTGGGACCTCGAACTGCAGGCTCTGCAGCAAGAGCAGCGCGGTGAAGTGGTTTCCAATCCGCGCGTCGTCACGAGCAACCAGCGTGAAGCGATCATTCGCCAAGGTCGCGAGGTTGGGTATATGACGGTCACTGGCGGCCAGAGCAACAGCGTTCCTACCGTTCAATTCAAGGAAGCGTTGCTCGAGCTGAAGGTAACTCCGACCATCACGGCGGATGGTCGCGTCTTCCTCAACCTCGCGGTCAAGAAGGACGAGATCCAGGACTACACGACGATCACCGGTTATGGTTCCGTCCCCAACCTGGCCAAGCGCGAAGTCACGACAGCGGTGCTCATCGAAGACGGCCAGACGGTGGTGATCGGCGGCGTGTACGAGTTCGAGGATCGCAACTCGGTGTCCAAGGTACCGTTCCTTGGCGACTTGCCGATCCTCGGCAATCTGTTCAAGACCAAAAGCCGCTCCAAAGCCAAGGCCGAGCTGCTGATCTTCGTCACCCCGCGTGTCCTGCGCGTGGCGCCTCGCAGCTACTGATCCGCTCGCACGGTAGATCCACGACGGGGCCTTCGGGCCCCGTCGTCGTTCCGGGACCTGCGGTTGAACCAATGCCGGGCGATCAGGTCAAACTGGCCCCGGCGCAGTCCGCGCCGCCATCCGGCACTCCATGGACATCTCTTCCAACGAAGGCGCCAGGCTGCATGGCCTCTTCACCGGCCTGCGCGACGCGCTGGCCACCGAGATCATCGGCCAGTCGGCCCTTGTCGAGCGCCTGCTGGTGGCGCTGCTGGCCGACGGGCACCTGCTGGTCGAAGGGGCGCCCGGCCTGGCCAAGACCAGCGCGATCCGCGCCCTGGCCGCACGCGTCGAAGCCGACTTCGCGCGCCTGCAGTTCACTCCCGACCTGCTCCCGGCCGACCTGACCGGGACCGAGGTCTGGCGGCCGCAGGATGGGCGCTTCGAGTTTCTTCCCGGTCCGGTCTTCCATTCGCTCCTGCTGGCCGACGAGATCAACCGCGCGCCGGCCAAGGTCCAGTCGGCGCTGCTGGAGGCCATGGGCGAGCGGCAGGTCACGGTCGGTCGGCAGACCTATGCGCTGCCGGCCCTGTTCCTGGTGATGGCGACGCAGAATCCGATCGAGCAGGAGGGAACCTTCCCGCTGCCCGAAGCCCAGCTCGACCGCTTCCTGATGCATGTCCGCATCGGCTATCCGGAAGCCGAGGCGGAGACGGCCATCCTGCGCCTGGCGCGCGAACGCGCCATCGCGGCGCTGGAGGCACCATCGGTGCCGGCCGAACGGGTGTCCCAGGCCGACGTGATGGCCGCGCGCTCGGCGGTGCTTGCGCTGCACATGGCGCCGGCCGTGGAGCGCTACCTCGTCGAGATCGTGCTGGCCTCGCGCGACGCGGGGCGCTACGACGAAGCACTGGGACGCCGGATCGCCTGGGGCGCGAGCCCGCGCGGCTCGATCGCGCTGGAACGCTGCGCGCGGGCACACGCCTGGCTCGCGGGACGGGATTTCGTCACCCCCGACGACGTCCGCGCGATGGCGCCGGATGTGCTGCGCCATCGCGTGTTGCCCAGCTACGAAGCCACGGCCGAAGGCTGGGACGGCGAGCGTCTGGTGGAGGCGCTGCTGTCGCGGGTGCCGCTGCCGTGACCGGCCGGGTCGCCGCACCACAGGAGGCTGGCTGGAGAGCCCGCGCCAGCATCGCGGCGCCCAGCCCTGCCGGAGGTGCGGTGCATCGCCATGCAGGTCCCGATGCCAGCCCGGCAGCCGAGTCGGGCATCGCCCCGTCGCTCAACGAGCTCATCGCCCTGCGCAGCCTCGCGCACGCGCGTGGACCGGCACGTCGCGGGACCTCGGGACTGCGCGCGCAGGCCGCGTCGACCCTGCGCGGCCGCGGCATGGAATACGCCGAGTCGCGCGGCTACGCGATCGGCGACGACGCGCGCCACATCGACTGGCGGGTCACGGCGCGGACCGGCAGGCCCCACACCAAACTGTTCCAGGCCGAGCGCGAACGCCTCACGCTGCTGGTTGCCGACACGTCCCCGGCGCTCTATTTCGGCACGCGGGTGCGCTTCAAGTCGGTGCAGGCGGCGCGTGCGGGCGCGATCGCGGCCTGGCGTGCGGTCGCCGACGGTGACCGGATCGCGGCGCTGCGTGGCAGCCGCAGCGAGCCCCCGGTGGCGGCCGCGTCGGGCGCGCGCGGCGCGTTGCGCGTGCTCGATGCGCTGGTCCGCTGGTATACACGGCCTGCGGCCGACGATGCGGGCCTTGAGGTGTCGCTCGACCATGCCCGGCGCCTGCTGCGCCCCGGCTCCCGTCTCCTCGTCCTGGCCGATCCGGCGAGCGTTGCCGCGATTCCGGACCAGCGCTGGCCGGCGCTGGCCGCCCACCACGAGGTCGTCGTGGTCCTGTTGACCGATCCGCTGGAGATGCACCCTCCGGACGACCTGCTGGGCTTCGCGGCCGAAGCATCCGGGGGCCAGGAGCCACGCCGCGTCGAGCTCGACCTGGCCGACCCCGACCAGCGGCGGCGCTGGCAGCACGAATTCCCCGCGCAGGTCGCGTCCATCACCGGCGCGCTGGCCGCGCGGGGCGTGCGCGCGGTCGCGCTGTCCTGCGACGCCCCGAGCGATGCCTGGCTGGCGGCTGCCGGAGCGGGGCGCCGCTGATGGACGACGGGCTGGTGCTGCGCGATATCCACCTGTCCTCCGCGCCGCCCTGGTGGCCGCCGGCTCCCGGCTGGTGGTGGCTGGCGGCCGCGCTGCTGCTGCTTGTCGCCGGACTGGTCGCGTGGCGCCTGCACCGGCTGCAGCGTCGCCGGAAGCTCATGGCCTTCTTCGACGCCGAGACCGCGGCCGCGGATCCCGCGGGAACCGTCGCGGCGATCTCCTCCCTGCTGCGCCGCGCCGCCCGCCGGCGCGAACCCGACGGCGACCGCCTGGAGGGGGACGCCTGGCTGGCGTTCCTCGACCAGGGGCAGGACCCCCCGCGCTTCGACGGTGTCCGCGGAGAACTGTTGCTCGACGGCGCCTACCGCCCGCAGCCCGATCCCGGCGCCGTGGCCGACCTGCGCCTGGCCGCACGCGCGCGTTTCGTCGAATGGATGGATCGCCGCTGATGGGCACGTTTCCGGCATTCGGCGCGTTCGCGGGCTTCGCATGGCCGTGGATGCTGGCCGGCCTGCCGCTGCCCTGGCTGCTGCGCGCGCTCCTGCCGCCGGTGCGCGGCGGCGCCGGTCCTGCGCTGCGCGTCCCGTGGTCCGCCACGCGCCTGGCGAAGATCGTGGAGGGGCGGTCGATGGCACCGCGCACCCGGGGCATGCCTTGGCTGGCCTGGCTCGGCTGGGCGCTGCTCTGCCTCGCCGCGGCGAGACCGATGGCGTGGGGAGAGGTGGTGCAGCCGCCGCAGGTGGCCCGCGAACTGATGCTTGCCGTCGACCTCTCGGCCAGCATGGGCGAACGCGACATGCTGGTGGGCAACGAGGTGGTGGACCGGCTGACCGCCGCCAAGGCGGTGATCGCGGACTTCCTCGGCCGCCGCGAAGGGGACCGCGTCGGCCTGCTGGTGTTCGGTCGCGGGGCCTATGTGCTGGCGCCGGCCACGGCCGACCTGGCCACCGTGCGCGAGCAGCTGCTTGCAACCGAGGTCGCGCTGGCGGGTCGCGAGACGGCCATCGGCGATGCGATCGGCCTCGGCGTGAAGCGGCTGCAGGCGCAGCGCAGCGGCGAGCGCGTTCTCGTGCTGCTCACCGACGGCGTCAATACCGCGGGCGCACTCGATCCGGTGAAGGCGGCCGCGATCGCCCGGGACGAAGGCGTGCGCATCCACACCATTGCCTTTGGCGGGGAAGGCGAGGCGCTGTCCGTGTTCGGGTTCCGACTGCCTTCGGGTGGCAGCGAGATCGACGAGGACACGCTGGCGCAGATCGCGAGGATGACCGGAGGCCGCAGCTTCCGCGCCCGGGATACCGACGCCCTGGCCGGCATCTACGGCGAGATCGACCGCATCGAACCGGTGGAAGCGCGTGGCGAAGCGGTGCGGCCTCGCCTGGAGCGCTACCACTGGCCACTGGCGCTGGCGCTGGCCTGCGGAATGTTCGCCGCGGCCTGGTCCTTGCGCAGGCCGCGGCCATGACGCTTCCGTTCGGTGAGCTCGGATTCCTGCGCCCGGCGTGGTTGCTGGCCCTCCTGCTGCTGCCCCTGCTTGCGTGGCAATGGCGGCGCCGCGCGCGACAGCGCAGCGTGTGGCGCGCAGCGGTGGACCCGCACCTGCTGCCGCATCTGCTGGTTCCGGGCCGCGGAGCGGGGCGGGGCGCCTGGGCCGGAACCGTGGTGCTGGCCGGCCTCGGGCTCGCGATCCTGGCGCTCGCCGGGCCGAGCTGGCGCTCGGTGCCGCAGCCGTTGCAGGCAGGCGGCGGCGCACTTGTGCTGGCGCTGGACCTGTCCGGCGCCACCCTGGCCAACGACCTGCAGCCGTCCCGCCTGGCCCAGGCCCGCGCCCGCCTGGACGCGATCCTGCGCGCACACACCGGCGACGTGGCGCTCGTGGTCTATGCCGACGACGCCCACGTGGTCTCGCCAATGACCGATGACGCCGCCAACGTGTCCGTGTTCCTCGACGCCCTGGCACCCGACATCATGCCCGTCGACGGCGCGCGCCCCGGACGCGCCATCGACCTGGCCGTCGAGCTGCTGGTGGGTGCCGGCCATGCCCAAGGCGAGATCCTGCTGCTGGCGCCCGGCGCCGATACGGCCGCGGTCCGCGCCGCCGCCCGCGCCGCGGGCTCGGGCCATCGCGTCTCGGCGCTGGCGATGGGCACGGCGGAGGGCGCCGGCTATCGCGGCCGCGACGGCGGGATCCACCGCAGCGTGCTGGACCGCGGATCGCTGGAGGCGCTCGCGGCAGCCGGCGGTGGACGAGTCCATGACTGGAGCGCGTCGGTCGGCGAAGTGCTTGCCGGCCCGGGTGCCGGCGCGGGGAGGGAAGACGTTGTGGGCGTGGCAGGCAGCGCCCGGGTGCGCGAGGACGGCGGCTACTGGCTGTTGCCGGCGGCCATGGTGCTGCTGCTGGCCGTGTTCCGGCGCGGCGGCGTGCTGGCCGTCCTCGCGGTCTGCATGCTGCTTCCGGTGGCCCCGTCGTCGCTCGCTTCCACGTCCGCAGCCACGCCCGCAGCCAACGCGGCCGCCACCGTACCCCCGACCGCAGCCGCAACCACCGCGCCCGTCGCCACCGCCCGTACCGCCACTGCCCCCACCGCCACTGCCCCCACCGCCACCGCGTGGCGACGCGCCGACCAGGCCGCGCACGCGCGCAGCGTCGAGGCCGAGGCGGCCTATCGCCGGGGCGATTTCGCTGCCGCCGCCCGCGGGTTCGCCGGGCTTCCGGGCGCCGACGCCGCCTACAACCGCGGCAATGCGCTGGCACGCGCCGGCCGCTACGAGGAGGCCATTGCCGCGTACGACGACGCGCTGCGGCAGTCACCGGGGATGCCCGACGCCGCGGCCAATCGCGCCGCCGTGGAAGCCGCGATGCAGCGAGAGCCGCCGCCGGGCGCTGGCGGGGGCGGCGAGCGTCCGCCGGATGCCGGCGGGGACGGGCGCGGCGCCGGCCAGGACGAAGGCAAGCGCGGTGACGACGGGCAGGCACCGCCCGACCAGGACCCGGGCAAGGAGCCGCGTGGCGACGAACCCGGCCCGCAGCCTCCGCCGCGACCGACCGATGGCGGCGAAACCCCGCCGCCACCGGATCCAGCTTCGGAGGCCGACGCCCGGGCGCGCCAGCAGGCCGCCGACGAGGCCCAGCGCGAAGCCATGCAGCGCGCGATCGACGCCGGCGATCCGGATGGCTCGGGCACGGCTGACGATGACCCGCGCCAGCTCGCCGGCCAGAGCGAAACCACTGCCGCCCGCGAGCGCGAGGAGGCCAACGCCGCCTGGCTGCGTCGCGTGCCTGACGATCCCGGCGCGCTGCTGCGTGCGCGCTTCCGCAACGAACATCTGCGCCGCCGCGCCGGAGAGCGCTGACCCATGTCGAACCCGTCCCATTCCCGCCTGGGCTTCGCCAGGGTGCTGCTTGCACTGGTGCTGGCCCTGGCGCCCGCGCTGGCTTCGGCCGAGGTCCGCGCCTGGCTCGACCGCGACCGCATCGAGCTCGGCGAGACGGTCACGCTCAACATCGAGGTCGATACCGGCGGCCGTCCCGACTACGGACCGCTGGCGGGCGATTTCCGCATCGAACAGCGCAGCAGCCGACAGTCCTTCGAACTTCGCAACGGCCAGTCGGTTTCGCGCACGCTGCACGCGGTGGCGCTTCAGCCGCTGCGTGGAGGCGTGCTTACCGTGCCCGCGCTCGCGGTCGGCGGCGAGCGCACGGCCCCGCTCACGCTGACGGTGGCACCCGCCAGCGTCGCGCGGCCGCCCGCGCGCGGTCCCGCCTTCATCGAGGCCGAGGTCGACGATCCGTCGCCCTACGTGCAGCAAGCGGTCGGCCTACGACTGCGGCTCTACTACTCGGTGCAGCTGTTGTCGGGACAGCTCGACCAGCCCGCGGTCGATGGCCTCGGGCTCCAGCGCGCCGGCAGCGACCTGCAGTACACGCGCGAGGTCGGCGGCCGCCGCTTCCAGGTCGTCGAACGTCGCTACCTGCTGATCCCCGAGCGCAGCGGCAGGATCGAGCTGCCCGCCGCCACCTTCCGCGGGCGCGGCGTCGGCGGCTGGCTGGATGACCTCTTCGGCGACGGGCAGCGCGCCCTGTCCGCCGACGGCCCGGCGATCGCACTCGAGGTGAGGCCGGTGCCGGCCGCCGCGCCGCGTCCCTGGCTGCCGCTGCACGGCTTGCAGCTGCGCTGGCTGCAGGCGCCCGACGCCGCACGTGCCGGCGACGCGTTCACCGTCGAACTGGAGCTGGTCGCCGACGGCGCCACGGCGGCGCAGCTGGAGATGCCGATGCTGGCGGCCGATGCCGGCGCGCAGGTGTTCCCGGAGCCGGCCCAGCACGACGAGACGATCGAGGACGGGCGCCCGCGCGTGCGCATGGTGCGCCGCTACTCGGTGCTCCCCGCGCGTGACGGCCCGCTGCGGATCGAGGCGCCGGCCCTGGGCTGGTGGGACGTCGGCGCGAACCGCGCGCGCGAGGCGACGCTGCCCGCGCTCGAGGTCGACGTGGCGCCCGCCGCCGGCGCGGTCGGTGCGGGCGGGACCCGCGGCAACGTCGGGACCGGTGCCGCGCGCGGCATCGGTACGCAGGCGGCGGACGACAGCGGCCCCTGGGTCCGGCTGCCGGGCGTGCAGGGACCCGTGCACCGCTGGGCGCTGGCGACGGTGGTGTTCGCGCTGCTGTGGCTGCTCACCCTGGCCTGGGGCCTGCAGTGGCGCCAGCGCGGCCAGGCTGCGGCGGGGGCCGCCCTGGACGACGGAATCGCGGGTGCGAAGGCTGTGCCCAGGGCCCGCGGTCACGGTGCGGCGCTGCGCAAGGCGCTGGACACCGGCGACCTGGGCGAGGTCTCCGCCGCCCTGTGCGCGCTCGCCTCGCCGCCGGCCGCCGACCTCGACGCGCTGTCGATGCGCGTCGCCCCGGGCCCGCAGCGCGACGCCATCGGCCAGCTGCAGCGCGCGCGCTGGGGCCAGGACGGGGACGGCGCGGCCCAGGCGCGCGCGGCCGTGCGTGCCGCGTTCGCGCGCGGCGCGGACTGGATCGACGCCGACGAGGGCGGGGACGCGCTGCTCCCACCGCACTATCCCCGGTGAAGCGGCCGCTGAAGGCGGCCGCCGAGGGCGGCTGCGCGGCTTTGCTAAGCTCCGCCGTCCACACCGTTCCGGGGAAGACCGCATGACCGAGCCGACCGCGCCCGCCAGGCCGCGCATGCCGCTGCACTGGAAGATCGCCATCGGCTTCGTCGCGGGCCTCGTGCTGGGCCTGTTCGTGCACTACGGCATCGGTCGCGACACCGGCTGGGTGCAGGCCCTGACCGAGTACGTCACGCAGCCGTTCTCGACCCTGTTCCTCAGTCTGATCTTCATGATGATCGTGCCGCTGCTGTTCTCGGCGCTGGTGGTCGGCGTGTCGGAGATGGGCGACGTGAAGTCGCTCGGGCGCATCGGCTGGCGCACGCTGATCGCGACCGTGGTGCTGTCGGGCATCGCGGTGCTGCTCGGGCTGGTGATGGTCAACGTGTTCAAGCCGGGCGTCGGCGTCGATCCGGCGCTCGCGCAGCAGCTGCTGGCCGACAGCGCCGAGCGCACCGCGGCGATCGTCCGCGACAGCGGCGCGCAGCCCACCGGCGTGCAGATGCTGCTCGACATCGTGCCGCAGAACGTGATCGGCGCCGCCGCCAACAACGCCAACATCCTGGCGCTCATGTTCTTCGCGCTGATGTTCGGCGTCGGCATCGTGATGAGCCCGGACACCGCGCCGATCCGGACGCTGCGCCGCGGCATCGAGGGCATCTTCGAGATCTCGATGACCCTCATCGGCCTGATCATCCGCCTGGCGCCGGCGGCGGTGTTCTGCTTCATGTTCAACCTGGCCGTGCTGTTCGGCTGGGACCTGCTGCTGCGCCTGGGCGCCTTCGTGCTGGTGGTGGTGGGCGCGCTCGCGCTGCACATGCTGGTGACCTATTCGCTGGCGCTGAAGTTCGTCGGCGGCTATTCGCCGCTCAAGTTCTTCAAGGGGGTGCAGGAGGCGATGCTGATGGCCTTCTCCACCGCGTCCAGCAACGCCACGCTGCCCACCGCGCTCAAGGTCGCCGACCGCGACCTGCACCTGCCGACCAAGGTGTCGCGCTTCGTGCTCACCATCGGCGCCACCGCCAACCAGAACGGCACCGCGCTGTTCGAGGGCGTGACGGTGATCTTCCTCGCCCAGTTCTTCGGCGTGGACCTGACCTGGGGCCAGCAGTTCATGGTGATGCTGGTCTGCATCCTGGGCGGCATCGGCACCGCCGGGGTGCCCTCGGGCTCGCTGCCGGTGGTGGCGCTGATCTGCGCCATGGTCGGGGTGCCGCCGGAAGGCATCGGCCTGATCCTGGGCGTGAACCACTTCCTCGACATGTGCCGGACCACGGTCAACGTGACCGGCGACCTCGGGATCGCGGCGATCGTGTCCAAGGGCGAAGTGGACGCGCCGACGGACCTGATGGCGGACAGGCCCGAAGCCACGGGCTGACGCGGTCGAGCGGCCACCTTCGCTTCGTTCCAGTGCGCGCGGCCCGTCCCGCGCACAGGGGGTGTGCTCCGCCGGCCGTCTCCGCATCCTGCTCCCAGCGGCCGGGCGCCGGCCATCCATGGCCAGCTCTGCGCACACACCCTGTGCGCGGGACGGGCTCCAGCCATCTCCGGCTTCGGGAGTGAAGGCACGCCCAGCGCCCTCGCGTGCCGCAGCGCTCTTTTCAACCAGACCGCGACACGGGTTGCGTCCGTGGCGGGCGGCCTTGACCCATCCAAACCAGCGAGGTCGGAGCTCGGCTGCGGAAGACTCGCAGGGCAGGGGATGGGACAATGCGCGTTCCGCCGCCGTCCCCGCCCGCCGAGACCCATGACCAGCCCCAGCCGCCGCGACCTCGCCAATGCCATCCGCATCCTCGCCATGGACGCCGTCCAGGCGGCCAACTCCGGCCACCCCGGCATGCCCATGGGCATGGCCGACATCGCCGAGGTGCTGTGGAATGACTACCTGAACCACAACCCGGGCAACCCGAAGTGGTTCAACCGCGACCGCTTCGTGCTGTCAAACGGCCACGGCTCGATGCTGCAGTACGCGCTGCTGCACCTGGCGGGCTACGACCTGCCGATCGAGGAGCTGAAGAACTTCCGCCAGCTCGGCCACCGCACGCCGGGGCACCCGGAGAACTTCGTCACCGGCGGCGTCGAGACCACCACCGGGCCGCTGGGCCAGGGCTTCGCGAACGCGGTGGGTTTCGCGCTGGCCGAGAAGCTGCTGGCGCAGCGCTTCAACCGTCCCGAGTACGCGGTCGTCGACCATCGCACCTGGGTCTTCCTGGGCGACGGCTGCCTGATGGAGGGCATCAGCCACGAAGCCGCCTCGCTGGCCGGCACCTGGGGCCTGGGCAAGCTGGTCGCGTTCTGGGACGACAACCGCATCTCGATCGACGGCGACACCGCGGGCTGGTTCACCGACGACACCCCGGCGCGCTTCGAGGCCTACGGCTGGCGCGTGATCCGCGACATCGACGGGCATGACGCCGCCGCCATCAAGGCCGCGATCGACCAGGCGATGCAGCACGACGACCGGCCGGTGCTGCTCTGCTGCCGCACGACCATCGGCTACGGCTCGCCGGCCAAGGCGGGCAGCGAGTCCTCGCACGGGGCGCCGCTGGGCAAGGACGAGATCGTGGCCACGCGCAAGGCGCTGGGCTGGGAGCACGGCGAGTTCGAAATCCCCGAAACGATCTACGACGGCTGGCGTGCGAACAACGCCGGCACCGTGCGCGAGGAGCAGTGGAACCGGATGTTCGACGCCTACGCGCAGCGGCACCCGGAGCTGGCCGGTGAGCTGTCGCGCCGCTCGCACGGGGAATTGCCGGAAGGATTTTCCGCCGCGGCCGACGCGTACATCGCGAAGCTGCAGGCCGAGAGCCCCAAGGTCGCCTCGCGCAAGGCCTCGCAGATGGCGATCGAGGCCTTTGCGCCGCACCTGCCCGAGCTCGTCGGCGGCTCGGCCGACCTGGCCGGTTCCAACCTCACCCTGTGGAGCGGCAGCAAGTCGGTGGCCGGCGACGATCCCGACGCCAACTACGTCTATTACGGCGTGCGCGAGTTCGCGATGACCGCGATCTCCAACGGCCTGGCGCTGCATGGCGGTTTCATCCCCTATGACGCCACCTTCCTGGTGTTCAGCGATTACGCGCGCAACGCAGTGCGCATGGGCGCGCTGATGGGTGCGCACGTCATCCACGTCTACACCCACGATTCCATCGGCCTGGGCGAGGACGGCCCGACGCACCAGCCCGTCGAGCACCTGGCCAGCCTGCGTGCGATCCCCGGAAATGACGTCTGGCGCCCCTGCGACGCGGTCGAATCCGCCGTTTGCTGGAAGGCCGCGATCGAGCGCCAGGACGGGCCCGCCTGCCTGGTGTTCTCGCGCCAGAACCTTGCACCCCAGGCGCGCGACGAAGCGCAGGTCGCAGCGATCGCGCGCGGCGGTTACGTGCTGAAGGATTCCGTGGGCGCACCGGAGGTGATCCTGATCGCCACCGGCTCCGAGGTCGGCCTGGCCATGTACGCGGCCGCGCAGCTGGGTGACGCCGTGCGCGTGGTGTCGATGCCCTCGACCGATGTCTTCGACCGCCAGGACGCCAGCTATCGCGAATCGGTATTGCCGAACGCCTGCAGGAAGCGCGTGGCGATCGAGGCCGGCGTTTCCGACTTCTGGCGCAAGTACGTGGGCCTGGACGGCGCGGTGATCGGCATCGACCGCTTTGGCGCCAGTGCCCCGGCGGAGGTGCTGTTCCCGCACTTCGGCTTCACGGTCGAGGCGGTGGTCGACGCCGCGCGCGCGCTCTAGGCCGCGCGCGGGGAGGCGGCGGACATGGCGCAGCGCGAGTGGGTGGCCCGCGCCATCCACACCATCGAGGCCGACTTCAACCGCTCGGCCGACACCCACCTGATCCCGATGCCGCTGCCCGGCTATCCGGGCATCGACGTCTACCTCAAGGACGAGTCCAGCCACCCGACCGGCAGCCTCAAGCACCGGCTGGCGCGCTCGCTGTTCCTGTACGCGCTGGCCAACGGCTGGCTGCGCGAGGGCCGTCCGGTGATCGAGGCCTCGAGCGGTTCCACCGCGGTGTCCGAGGCCTATTTCGCCCGCCTGCTCGGCCTGCCCTTCATCGCGGTGATCCCGGCCTCGACCTCGCCGGAAAAGATCGCCGCGATCGAGTTCCACGGCGGCCGCTGCCACCTGGTCGACACCGCCTGCGCGCTCGATGCCGAGTCGCAGCGCGTGGCGCGCGAGAGCGGCGGCCACTTCATGGACCAGTTCACCTATGCCGAGCGCGCGACCGACTGGCGCGCCAACAACAACATCGCCGAGTCGATCTTCCGGCAGATGGCCGAGGAGCCGCACCCGGTCCCGGCCTGGATCGTCTGCAGCCCGGGCACCGGCGGCACCGCGGCGACGCTGGGGCGCTATGCGCGCTACCGCCGCCATGCCACGCGGGTGCTGTGCGTGGATCCGCAGGAATCGGTGTTCCATGACGCCTACCGCGCCGCGCTCGCTGGCGAGCCGTGGCGCGGCTTCACCCATCCGCGTGGCTCGCGGGTCGAAGGCATCGGCCGCCCGCGGGTGGAGCCGAGCTTCATCCCCAGCTGCGTCGACGGCATGCTGAAGGTGCCCGACGCGCTGGCCCTGGCGGCGATGCGCCACGTCAGCGCAACGCTGGGCCGTCGCGTCGGCGGCTCGACCGGCACCAACTTCGTCGGCGTGCTGCACGCCGCGCGCCGCATGCGCGACGCCGGCCAGGACGGTTCGATCGTGACCATCCTCTGCGATGCGGGCGAGCGCTACGCCCACAGCTACTACGACCCGGCGTGGTACCGGGCGAACGGCATCGACACGGAGGGCGCCGACGCGGTGATCGCCGCCGCCGTCGCCGGTGGGACGATCGGGGGCCTGGAACCGCTCGGCGAAGCCTGACTCCGGCGACCTGCGGCGCGCTTGCGGGGCCCGCGGCGGCACTTGACACGGGCGGCCAGGGCCTGGGTGCTGACGCCGGCTCACTCCAGCCGGTGGACCGCTTCCGCCAGCCGGCGCACCTCGTCCGGGTGGTGGCTGACGTAGAGCATCGGCAGCCTGACCTCGTCGCGCACGCGCTGCAGCCAGGGAATCAGCTCCTCGCGCCGCGCGTGGTCCAGGGCCGACAGGGGCTCGTCGAACAGCAGGATGGCCGGCTGGGAGAGCAGCGCGCGGCCGATGGCCACCCGCTGCGCTTCGCCGCCGGACAGGTTGGCGGTGCGTCGGCCCAGCAGCCCGCCGATGCCGAGCAGGGCGACCACCGCATCGAGTTCGAAGCGCGGCCCCTCCGCGCTGCCGGCGTGGCGGCCGTAGAGCAGGTTGCCGCGCACGTCCAGGTGGGGGAACAGCCGCGCGTCCTGGAACACGTAGCCGACTCGGCGCCGGTGCGCCGGCAAGTCGATGCCGCGCGCGCTGTCGAACAGAACACGCCCGTCGACCTCGATGCGTCCCGCGCGCGGCTTGACCAGCCCGGCGATGGCACTGAGCACCGTGGTCTTGCCGGCACCGGACGGGCCGACCAGGGCGATCACCCGCGCGGGGTCCTCGATCGTCACGCGACGCTCGAACCGCCCGCGACGCAGCTGCACGTCGAGGCTCAGCATCGTGCGAGTCCCCCCGGCGGCGTGCGGCTCACGCGTCCTCCCCGTCATCGCGCCGGCCCTGCTGGCGTCGCACCAGCCACTCCGACGCCAGCAGCGCGAGCAGCGAGATCGCCACGGCCACCGCCGCCAGCCGCCAGATGCCGATCTCGCCGCCGGGCACCTGCATCAGCTCGTAGATCGCCGAGGACAGCGTCTGGGTCTCGCCCGGGATGTTGGAGACGAAGGTGATGGTGGCGCCGAACTCGCCCAGCGCCTTGGCGAAGGCGAGCACGCCGCCGGCGACGATGCCCGGCCAGGCCAGCGGCAGGGTGACCGTGGCGAAGACGCGCCACGGACTGGCGCCCAGGGTCGCGGCCGCCTGCTCCAGGCGCCGGTCGACGGCCTCGATCGACAGCCGGATCGCGCGCACCATCAGCGGGAAGCCCATGATCGCGCTCGCCAGCGCCGCGCCGATCCAGTGGAAAGCGAAGCGGATGCCCAGGTGCTCGGCCAGGAAGGCACCCACGGCGCCCTGGCGCCCGAAGAGCACCAGCAGGGCATAGCCGACCACCACCGGTGGCAGCACCAGCGGCAAATGGACCAGCGCGTCGAGCAGCGCCTTGCCGGGGAAGCGCCGGCGCGCGAGCAGCCAGGCCACGGCGATCCCGGGGGGCAGGCTGGCCAACGCGGCCACGCAGGCCACTTTCAGGCTGAGCGCGATGGCCGTGACTTCGGCCGGGCTGAAGGCGGGCATGCTCCCGGCCGCCTGCTCAGAGCAGCCTGAAGCCGCGGCGGGCGAAGATCGCCTGCGCCGGGGGCGTCCGCAGCCAGTCGATGAAGGCCGCGGCCCGCGCATGGCGGCTTGCGCTCACGCGCGCCGCTGGATAGACGATCCCGGGATGCGAGCCTGCCGGGAAGGTGGCCAGCACGCGCACCCGCGGCTCGGCGCGCGCGTCGCTGTCGTAGACCACGCCCAGCGGTGCTTCGCCGCGGGCCACCAGCATCAGCGCCGCGCGTACGTTCTCGACGCCGGCCACGCGCGGCGCCAGCGCGTCCCACATGCCGAGCGAGAGGAAGCCTGCCTTCGCGTAGCGGCCCGCGGGCACGCTGTCGACCATGCCCATGGCGATGCGGCCACGCTGGCCCAGGAGCGGCCGCAGGTCGACGCCTGTGCGCAGCGCCAGCGGCGCCGTCGCCGAAGTGGCCGGGGCGATCAGCACCAGGCTGTTGCCGAGCAGCGCGGTGCGGGTCTCCGCGTCCACCAGGCCACGGGCCTGCAGCTCGTCCATCCAGTCGCTGTCGGCGGGGATGAAGACGTCGGCCGGGGCGCCCTGGGCGATCTGCCGCGCCAGCGCGGAGCTGGCCGCGTAGGAGACGCGAACCCGCTGCCCGGTCGCGCGGCGATAGGCGTCGGCGGCCTCGTCCATCGATTCCTTGAGGCTGGCCGCGGCAAACACCGTCAACGGTGCGTCGTCGGCGCGTGCCGGGCCGGCGGCGACGCCCAGCAGGAGCGTGAGCGCGGCGAGTGCGGCGAGGACCAGGCGGCGGATGGGGGGCATCGATGGGCCTGCGCTGCGCCCGCAACCGGGCCCTGCGACTAGCGGGCCTGCATCGGCGGCGCCAGCGCGTGGTTCAGCAGCTGGGCCAGGCGCACGCCGGCTTCGCGCAGGCGCTGCTCGGCCACCGGCAGGCGGGCCTCGAGGAAGGCCTCGTCGATCACGTGCACGCCATCGGCCGGATAGACCTTGCCGTCCTCGACCAGCTGGCAGGACTCCAGCGCCCAGTCGAGCACGGGGCGATCGGAGGAGAGCGTCGGATCGTGCGGGAGCGGGGTCTCGAGCAGTACGTCGGCGTATTCCTCGGCGGCGAGGTCGCGGCGCTTGATGATCGTGCCGTCCCAGATGCGGTGCAGGTTGCTGCCTTCGCCGCCCAGGTTCACCTGGTAGTCGTTGCCGCCCTTGTCGTCGCGCGGGCTGGCATGCATGGGCTGGTGCAGGTCGCCGACGAAGTGCACCACGAACTTCAGCGCCATGGCACGGTCGGCCGGGTCGCGCGTGGGGTCGGCAAGGATCCGGTAGAGCAGGTTGGTCTGGGTGACGATGCAGTTGTTGCCCTTGCAGTCGCGCGGCGGCTCGAAGCCGCAGCGGCCGTCGAAATTGATGTAGTGCCACTTGGCCGAACGCTTGCCCAGGCCGTCGGGATCGGTGTCGCGCAGCTCGTCGGCCCAGGTGGCCACGCCGGCCAGGGTCGGATCGGCTTCGCCGGCGAGCAGGCGCTCGACCTCGGCGCGCGCGGCCGGGCTGAGGCCGGCATCGGCGATGTGCGCGACGATGCGGTGGCCTTCCGCGCTCCACGCGGAGGCGTCGCCGGCGACGAACGCGCAGGCGAGGGCGAGGACGGGGAGGAAACGGGTCATCGGGCGGTCACGGTTCGGGCGCATGCAGCGATTCTAGCCGCATGCGCCCGGGGTCGCCCGCGCGGTTCAGAAGCGCAGGACGTAGGCCGCGCCGTAGACCAGCGGGTCGATCTTCGCGCTGCCGAGCTTCGCGCCGTCGAGCTTGACGTCGCTGTCGATGTCCATCCAGCGAACGTCGACGCGGATCGCGCCCTTCTGGCCGACCTTGAAGTCCACGCCGGCGTGCAGCGCGAGGCCGAACGAGTCTTCGAGCTCGAGCTTCGAGCCCTGCAGCGGGCCGCGGGTCTCTTCGCTGAAGAAGGTGGTGTAGTTCAGGCCCACGCCCAGCAGCGGCGAAACCTTGCCCTGGCTGTTGAAGTGGTACTGCAGGCTCACCGTCGGCGGCAGGTGCTTCGTGCTGCCGACGCGGCCCAGGCCCTCGATGGCGATCTCGTGCTGGAACGGCAGCGCGGCCAGCACTTCCAGGCCGAGGTTGTCGCGCACGAAGTACTCGAACGCGATGGTCGGGCGGGTGCTGGAGCCGATGTCGAGGGGCAGGGTGCCGCCGGCCAGGGCGCCGTTGTCGGAGTCCGGGTTGACCTGGTGGGCGCCGATCGCGACCGTCCAGTCGCCTGCGGACTGGGCGAGGGCGGCGGGCGCGGCGAGGACGCCGGCGATGGCCAGGGCGAGCAGGGGGAGGGTCTTGCGGAGCATGTGGGACGCCTTCTAGCGGTGGGGATGGCGACATGGTGCGTCGAGCCATACCCAGCCGCATTGACGACGATCAAGTCCGGGCCCCGCGCGCCGGGGCCTGCTAAAATGGGCGTTCTGCGTGTTCCACCCACCCTTGCCGCGGCGCGCGGCGATACGGAGTCTGCATTCCATGGCGATCAAGGTAGGCATCAACGGTTTCGGCCGCATCGGGCGCAACGTCCTGCGTTCGGCGGTGGAGAATTTCGGCAACGACATCGAGATCGTCGCCATCAACGACCTGCTGGAGCCGGACTACCTGGCCTACATGCTGAAGTACGACTCGGTGCACGGCCGCTTCGACGGTGACGTCTCGATCGACAACGGCACACTGGTGGTCAACGGCACGCGCATCCGCCTGACCCAGGAGCGTGATCCGGCCAACCTGAAGTGGGACGAGGTCGGCGCCGACGTCGTCATCGAGTCCACCGGCCTGTTCCTCGACAAGGCCACCGCGCAGAAGCATCTGGACGCCGGCGCGAAGAAGGTGATCCTGTCGGCGCCGTCGAAGGACGACACGCCGATGTTCGTCTACGGCGTGAACCACGAAAAGTATGCCGGCGAGGCGATCGTCTCCAACGCGTCGTGCACCACGAACTGCCTGGCGCCGATCGCCAAGGTGCTCAACGACAAGTGGGGCATCAAGCGCGGCCTGATGACCACCGTGCACGCCGCCACGGCCAGCCAGAAGGTGGTCGACGGCCCGTCCAACAAGGACTGGCGCGGCGGCCGCGGCATCCTCGAGAACATCATCCCGTCGTCCACCGGCGCGGCCAAGGCCGTGGGCAAGGTGATTCCGGAGCTCAATGGCAAGCTGACCGGCATGAGCTTCCGCATCCCGACGTCCGACGTCTCGGTGGTCGACCTGACGGTCGAGCTCGAGAAGGGCGCGAGCTACGCCGAGATCTGCGCGGAGATGAAGGCGCAGTCGGAAGGCGCGCTGAAGGGCATCCTCGGCTACACCGAGGACAAGGTCGTCGCCACCGACTTCCGCGGCGACGCACGCACCTCGATCTTCGACGCCGAGGCCGGCATCCAGCTCGACGACACCTTCGTCAAGCTGGTGGCCTGGTACGACAACGAGTGGGGCTACTCCAACAAGTGCCTGGAGCTCGCCCGCGTGGTGGCCGCGAAGTAAGGCCGCAGCCACGTTGGACCACGGAAGCCCCGCCTCGCGCGGGGCTTCCTGTTTGTGGGTGGGTGCGCCAAGGTGCCCTCTGGGCCGTGGCGACGGCAGGGGAAGGGATCGCACGGATGGAATCGATGCTGATGCTGTTGGGGCTGGCGGTGCTCTCGTTGCCGGTGCTGCTGGTGGTGGCGCTGGTGGGCCTGGGGGACCTGAAGCGGCGGGTGGCTGAACTCGAGGCGGCGCTGGCGCGCGTCCAGACGCCGTCGGTGCAGGCGCAGGCGAAGCCGGGCACCGCACCGCTGCCGGCCGCGTGGTTGGACGCGGCTGCGATGTCACCGCCGTCGCCGAGGTCCGGGTCGACGCCGGAGCCGAGACCGACGCCGACGCCGACGCAGACACCAGCAACGGTTTCGGCATCACGCGCGCCTTCACCCGCACCCGCGCGCCGCGTCGAACCGATCGCGGCGGAAGCGCGACGTGCCCCCGCGTCTCCGCCTCCTTTCGACCGCCTGGCGAACGCGGTGCGCCGCTGGTTCACCGAGGGCAACGTGCCGGTCAAGGTGGGCGTGTTGGTCCTGCTGGCCGGCGTCGCCGCGCTGCTGCGATATGCCAGCAACCAGGGCTGGCTGACTTTGCCCATCGGCCTGCGCCTTGCGGCCATTGCCGCGGCGGCACTGATGGCGCTGGCCTTTGCGTGGCGCAAGCGCAGCAGCCACCGCAGCTTCGCATTGGCGGTGCAGGGCGGGGCGATCGGCGTACTGCTGCTGGTGGTGTACGCGGCCTTCAAGCTGTACGCCATGCTGCCGGCAGGCGCGGCGTTCGCGATCAGCGTGGTCCTGGTGGCGGCGCTGGGCGCGCTGGCCGTGCTGCAGGGTTCGCGCACGCTGGCGGTGCTCGGGATCCTCGCTGGCTTCATGGCGCCGATCTGGCTGTCGTCGGGCAGCGGCAACCACGTGGTGCTGTTCTCGTACTACGCCCTGCTCAACGCGGCGATCTTCGCCATCGCCTGGCTGCGGCCCTGGCGCGAGCTCAACCTGCTGGGTTGGATCTTCACCTGGGGCATCGGGGTCGCCTGGGGCGTGCTGGCCTATGAGCCGTCCAAGTTCGCCACCACGCAGCCCTTCCTGCTGCTGTTCTTCGCCTTCTACCTGCTGCTGCCGATCCTCTACGCCCGACGCAGGCCGCCGGGCCGGCGCGACGTGGTCGACGGCTGCCTGCTGTTCGGCACCCCGCTGATCGCCTTCAGCCTGCAGGCGGCGCTGCTCGAAGGGGAGCGCACGCAGCTGGCACTGTGCGCCGTGGCGCTGGCCGCGATCTATGCCGCGCTGGCCTGGTGGCAGCGGCGGGGCCCGCACGCGGTGCTTGCCGAGGCCTACGTCCTGCTTGCAGGCGGCTTCGCGACGCTGGCCGTGCCGCTGGCGCTGTCGGCGCGTGCGACCGCGGCGGTGTTCGCGGTCGAGGGCGCCGCGCTGGTGTGGCTGGGGCTACGCACCGGGCGGGGTCTGCCGCGCTGGATCGGCACCTGCCTGCAGCTGGCTGCGGCCGTGTCGTTCTCCATCGGTGTGGCGGGGCATGTGCACGATGCGCCCGTGCTTGCCAACGCAAGGTTCACCGGCGCGCTGCTGCTGGCGATGGCGGGCTTCGCCAGCGCGTGGTGGTATCGCGGGGCGGGGCGGACACCGGCTGCGCTGGCGTTCTACCTCTGGGGCCTGGCCTGGTGGCTCGGCAACGCCGTGCAGGAAGTCGACGCTCACGTCGCCAGCGGCCTCCGCGCCGACGTGCTGCTGGTCGCGGTCGCGCTCACCACCCTGCTTGCAGCGGAAGCGCATCGCTGGCGCCCGGCTCCGGCGCTGGTGCTGACGGTGCTCGGTGCCTTCGTACTGGCGGCGCCGCTGGCGATCCTGCAGATGGATGCCCATGGCCAGCCGTTCGCGGGCTGGGGCGCGGCGGCCTGGCTGGCGTTCGCTGCTTGCGGTGTGCGCAGCCTCGCCTGCCTCCGGACGGACGGCGGACAACCGGCAGCCTGGAGCCAGTTCGCCTGGTGGCTGCTGTGGGCGCTGGTGGGTTCGCTGTCCGCGTGGGAGCTCGCGCGCGACATGGCGCTTGGCGGAGGCTGGCGCTTGGCATTGCCCGCGCTGCCATGGCTTGCGCTGCTGGCCCTGGGGCAATTCCGCTGGCGCCGGTTGCGATGGCCGCTGGGCCCAGGGTTCGACGCCATGCACCCGGCGTTCATGGCGACCTGCCTGGCCCTGGTCGGCGTCGGCTGGCTGCGCGCGCTGCGCGATGCCGGCGACAGCGCGCCCCTGCCATGGCTGCCCCTGGTCAATCCCCTGGATCTCGTCCAGCTCGCGGCGCTGGGGCTGTTCGCCCGCTGGCTGTGGTCGTCGCAGGCGCCGGCGTTCGCCCGGCGGCGGGTGGCGCTGCTGTCGTCGGCCGGATTCCTGCTGGTCACGTGCATCACCCTGCGCGCGGTGCACCACTGGGGCGGCGTGCCGTGGGGCGAGGGCCTCTGGTCGACCAGCCTGGCGCAGACCGCGCTGACCGTGGTCTGGAGCGTGCTTGGCGTGGCCGGCTGGATCGGCGGTTCACGCCGGGGGCAGCGCGTGCTGTGGCTGGCCGGCGCGGTGCTGATGGCGGTGGTGCTGGCCAAGCTCGTGCTGGTCGACCGCCAGCACCTGGGCGATCTGCTCGGCATCGGCTCGTTCATCGCCTATGGCCTGCTGTGCACGCTGGTGGGCTGGTTTGCGCCAGCGCCGCCGCGTGCGCCGCCGGGTGCCGCCGGTTCCTGAGCGCGGTGCCCCGGTCAGGCCTCGCAGCCGTCGGGCCCGCAGGCCGCACCGTCGCCCGATGCCGGCGGCGGCGCAAGTTTGCGCAGCGCCTCGGCCAGGGCCTCCGGCGGGTGCGCGCCCTGGATGCCGTGCTGGCCGTCGACGACGAAGGTCGGCACCGCGCGGATCCCCATCGCCTGCGCGCGGGCCAGCGCGGCCTGCACCTCGGCCACGCCCTCGTCGGAATCCAGCATCGCGCGCACGCGCGCTTCCGCGAGGCCGCCCGCGGCGCCGGCCGCAACCAGCACCCCGGGATCGGCCAGGTTGCGGCCCTCGGCGAAGTGCGCGCGGAACAGCGCCTCGCCCACCGCTTCGGCATCGCCCTCGCGCGCGGCCAGCCCCATGAGCCGGTGGCCGTGCAGGGTGGTCACGCGCACCTGGCCGCGGTCGAAGTCCATCGGCAGGCCTTCGGCGCGCGCGGTGGCCTGGGTCTGCGCCAGGAGCTCCGCGGCGCGCGCCTCGCCGCCGAACTTGGCGGCATAGGCCTCGCGCAGGGGGACCGGCGTGGCGTCGGCGTCCGGATCCAGCAGGAAGGGATGCCAGTGCACCGCGACGGCCGGAGCGTCGTCGCCCAATATTGCGAGCGCGCGCTGCAGGCGGTGCTTGCCGATCCAGCACCAGGGGCAGACCAGGTCGGACCAGATGTCGATGCGCATGGGAGTCACCTCGTCGTTTTCGGTTCGTGGACCATGTGCGTGCCCGCCGCGCGGTCGTGCCAGGTCAGGCGGTCGCGGTCGAACCACGCCCACCAGAAGCCAAGTCCGCCCGCCGCCACCGACAGCGTGGCCACCGCGTAGCGCAGCCAGGCGCCGTGCCACGAGAGCGTGGCGCCGCCGGTAGCCGCCACCCGCAGGCGCCACGGACGCATGCCCAGCGTCTGGCCGCCGCGACGCCAGCTGGCCGTCGCATAGGCGCCGGTCACCAGCCAGCAGCACAGCCACAGCAGCCACTGCAGCGGGCTCCAGGGTTCGATGTTCTCGCGCGGCGCGTGTCCGGCAAGGGTGTAGCCCACGGCGAACAGGAAGCCGAGCAGGAACCACATCGACAGCACCGGCAGCAGGTCGTAGACCATCGCGAGCACGCGCTTGCCGAGATGTGCGCCGGCACGCGCGCCGTGTCGGGCTGCTGGCTTGGGGGTGTCGAGCGAGGTGTCCGCGTCCATCGCCACAGGATAGCCGCCGCCGTCCGCGCGCCGCTAAGCTCGTGGCCATGACCGCGACCACGCCCGCCGAGCGCCGCGCCCGTGTGCTGGCCCTGCCGGCACTGCGCGACGCCGATGCGCGTGCCATCGACGGCTTCGTCGATGCCTGGTGGGCCGAGTCGGGTGCCGCACGCCAGACCCTGGATGGCTATCGCCGCGACCTGCAGGGCTTCGCGCGCTGGCGCGACCGCGGCGACATCGCCGACGCCGACCGGGCCGGCCTGTTCGACTACCTCGCCTGGCGCAGCCGCGAGGGCTGGTCGCCGCGCAGCAATGCCCGCCTGCTGTCGGCGCTGCGGGCCTTCTATGGCTGGCGGCTGCGCCAGGGCCTGCGCAGCGACGATCCCACCGCGCTGCTCGAGCCGCCGCGCCTGCCGCGGCTGCTGCCCAAGGCGCTGTCGGAAAGCGACATCGGGCGCCTGCTCGAGGCGCCCGACGCCGACACCGCGGACGGGCTGCGCGACCGCGCCATGCTCGAGCTGATGTATGCCTGCGGGCTGCGCGTGAGCGAGCTGGTCGACCTGCCCGCGACCGGCGTGAACCTGCGCCAGGGCGTGCTGCGCGTGGCCGGCAAGGGCGGCAAGGAGCGCCTGGTGCCGCTGGGCGAGCAGGCGCAGGACTGGCTCGAGCGCTACCTGGCGCGGTCACGGCCGGCGCTGGCCGGGCGCGCCACGCCGGCGGCGCTGTTCCTCACCACGCGCGCGGCAGCGCTCAGCCGCCAGGGCTTCTGGGCGCTGGTGAAGCGCCATGCCGCGGCGGCCGGCGTCGACCCCGCGCGCGTCAGCCCGCACGGCCTGCGCCACAGCTTCGCCACCCACCTGCTCAACCATGGCGCCGACCTGCGCTCGCTGCAGATGCTGCTGGGCCACAGCTCGCTGTCGACCACCCAGATCTACACCCTGGTCGCGCGCGAGCAGCTCAAGCGCCTGCACGCCCGGCATCACCCGCGGGCCTGAAAGCCCGTGCAACGGCGGGCCGGGCGGCCGGCGCCCGCGCCCGGGCCTCGTGCGAGAATGCAGGGTATTGGCGCCGCCGCGCGGCGCTGCCCGGATCGAGACCGCGAATGAAGTCCCTGTTGCCCCTGCTGCTCTGCGCCGTCAGCCTCACCGCCTGCGCCCAGGCTCCCGACACCGCCGCGGGCGAGGGCGCCGCTGCCGTCGAACGCGCGCCTGCGCAGGGACTGGCCAGCGCCGAAGCGGGCTCGGTCGACGCGCGCGCGATCCAGGCGCTGCAGTCGATCAATCCGCGCATCGAGGTCGACCACGTGGGTCCGGCGCCGCTGCCGGGCTTCCGCGAGGCGGTGGTTGGCGGGCAGGTGGTCTACATCAGCGATGACGGCCGCTACCTGCTGCAGGGCGCGCTCTACGACGTGGTCGAGAAGACCGACCTCAGCCAGGCCGGCATGGCCGAAGTGCGGCGCCGGTTGCTGGCCACGATCCCGGCCTCGGAGCGCATCGTGTTCGCGCCCGAGAACCCCGAGTACACGGTGAGCGTGTTCACCGACGTCGAGTGCGGCTACTGCCAGAAGCTCCACCAGGACATCGCCGAGTACAACCGCCTGGGGATCGCGATCGAGTACCTGGCCTTCCCGCGCATGGGCCCGGCCAGCGAGGACTTCGCCAAGATGGTCGCGGTCTGGTGCGCGGCCGATCGTGGCGCGGCGCTGACCGCCGCCAAGGAAGGGCGCAAGGTCGCCTCGCGCGACTGCACCAACCCGGTGGCGCGCCACTACGACATCGGCCGCCGCGTCGGCCTGACCGGCACGCCGATGATCGTCACCGCTTCGGGCGTGCAGATGCCGGGCTACATGCCGCCGGCCGACCTGCGCGCCGCGCTCGACGAACTGGCCGGCAAGGCCTCGCCGGCCGAAGCTGCCGCCGCGCCCGCCGCGCCCGCCGCTCCGGCCGCCGGGGCCGCCGGCAGCCGTTGACCGCCCCCGGCCGCGCCGCGGCCGGCCACCCCTGACCGCCGGACGCCGCGCCGCGCGCGGTCGCCCGGCTTCGCTACAATGGCGGGCCCGTTTCCACGGTCGAACCCGGACATGATCGTCCTCGAGGGCCTGCCCGCCCTGTCGCCGTTCCGGCGCGAACGCCTCCAGGCCCGCCTGCAAGCCATCGATCCCGCGCTGCGCGTCACCGGCGCCTGGCACGTGTACTGGATCGCCGCCGAAGCCGGCGCCACGCCCGACCCGGCGGTGCTGCACCGCATCTTGCAGGCGTCCGCCAGCGTCGAGGCCGCGGCCCCCGGCACCACCACCCGCTTCGTCTCGCCGCGCCTGGGCACGCTGTCGCCCTGGGCCAGCAAGGCCGGCGAACTGCTGCGCGGCGCCGGCGTGCCGGTGAAGCGCGTGGAGCGCGGCACCCGCGTCGACGTCGCCGGCTGGCCGGCCGATGCCGCGGCCGCCGCGGCGGTCGAGCGCCTGCTGCACGATCCGATGACCCAGTCGCTGCTGGTCTCGCACGCGGGCGCGGAAGCGCTGTTCGGCGCGCCGGCCCGGGGCGAGGTCGAGGTGGTCCCGCTGGCGACGCTGGAAGACGCCAACCGGCGCCTCGGCCTGGCGCTGGCCGAGGACGAGATCGCCTACCTGCGCGAGCGCTACGCCGCGCTGGGCCGCGATCCCCACGACGTCGAGCTGATGATGTTCGCGCAGGCCAACTCCGAGCACTGCCGCCACAAGATCTTCAATGCGTCGTGGACCATCGACGGCGAGGACATGCGTGCGCCGTCGGGCGGGCCGCAGTCGCTGTTCCGGATGATCCGGCACACCCACGCGCAGACCCCCGCGCACACGTTGTCGGCCTACAGCGACAACGCTGCGGTGGTCGAGGGCTATCCGGCGCGGCGCTTCCGCCCGGATCCGGACACCGCCATGTACCGCGCCGAAGCGGCGATCGACAGCGCGTTCTGCATCAAGGTCGAGACCCACAACCATCCGACGGCGATCTCGCCGTTCGCCGGGGCCTCGACCGGCGCCGGCGGCGAGATCCGCGACGAGGGCGCCACCGGCCGCGGCGGCAAGCCCAAGGCGGGCCTGGTCGGCTTCAGCGTCTCGCACCTGCGCATCCCGGCGCTGCCGCAGCCCTGGGAACAGCCGCGCGCGCTGAACCCGCGCATGGCCCCGGCGCTGGAAATCATGACCGACGGCCCGTTGGGCGCGGCGGCGTTCAACAACGAATTCGGCCGCCCCAACCTCACCGGCTACTTCCGCAGCTTCGAGCTGCCGGAGGCCGACGGCCTGGTCCGCGCCTACGACAAGCCGATCATGCTCGCCGGCGGCCTGGGCGCGATCGACCGCGACCAGGTGGCCAAGCGCCGGCTGTCGCCGGGCGACGCGGTGATCGTGCTCGGCGGCCCGGCGATGCTGATCGGCCTGGGCGGCGGCGCCGCGAGCTCGGTGGCCTCGGGCGAAAGCGCCGAGGACCTCGATTTCGCCAGCGTGCAGCGCGACAACCCGGAAATGGAGCGCCGCTGCCAGGAGGTCCTCGACCGCTGCGCGGCCAGGGGCGAGGACGGCAATCCGATCAAGTGGTGCCACGACGTCGGCGCCGGCGGCCTGTCCAACGCGATCCCCGAGCTGCTGCACGATTCCGGCGTGGGCGGCGTGGTCGACCTCGGCCGGGTGCCCAGCGACGATCCGTCGCTGTCGCCGATGCAGCTGTGGTGCAACGAATCGCAGGAACGCTACGTGCTCGGCATCGCCGCCGACCGCCTCGACGACTTCGCCGCGCTGTGCCGGCGCGAACGCTGTCCGTTCGCGGTGGTGGGCGTGGCGACGGCCGAGGAGCGGCTGGTGGTCGGCTACGGCGTGCTGGCGCCGTCGGCGTCCGGGCTCGGCCTGGCGCTGCAGCCGCGCGACGCGGCCGCCGAGACGCTGCCGATCGACCTGCCGATGGACCTCATCTTCGGCAAGGCGCCGAAGATGCACCGCGACACCGCGCGCGCCACGCCCCACCGCTGGCCGCAGCTCGACGTCGTCGCGCTCGCCGCGGGCGGCGGTGCCGGCGAGGCCCTGCACGAGGCCGGCCTGCGCGTGCTGGCGCATCCGACGGTCGCCGCCAAGCAGTTCCTGGTCACCATCGGCGACCGCAGCGTCGGCGGGCTGACCGCGCGCGACCAGATGATCGGCCCCTGGCAGCTGCCGGTGGCCGACTGCGCGATCACCCTGGCCGGCTTCCACGGCCATTCCGGCGAGGCGATGGCGATCGGCGAGCGCACGCCGCTGGCGCTGATCGACGCCGCCGCCAGCGCGCGCATGGCCGTGGGCGAGGCGATCACCAACCTGTGCGCCGCGCCGGTCGAGTCGCTGGCGCGCACCAAGCTGTCGGCCAACTGGATGGCCGCCGCCGGGCATCCCGGCGAGGACGCGCGCCTCTTCGACGCCGTGCACGCGGTCGGCATGCAGCTGTGCCCGGAGATCGAGCTGTCGATCCCGGTGGGCAAGGACTCGCTGTCGATGCAGGCGCAGTGGCAGGACGCGGACGGCCAGCAGAAGTCGGTGTCGCCGGTCTCGCTGGTGGTCAGCGCCTTCGCGCCGGTGGCCGACGTGCGCGCGCAGCTGACCCCGCTGCTGGCGCGCCAGGCCGGCACCGAGCTGTGGCTCATCGGCCTGGGCGCCGGCAAGCAGCGCATGGGCGGCTCGATCCTGTCGCAGGTGCACGGCGCATTTGGTGGCGCCTGCCCGGATCTCGACGATCCGCAGCGGCTGCGGGCCTTCTTCGAACTGGTCTGCGAGGCGCGCGAGGCCGGCCTGCTGCTGGCCTACCACGACCGTTCCGACGGCGGGGTCTTCGCCAGCCTGTGCGAGATGGCGTTCTGCTCGCGCGTGGGCCTCGACATCGACCTCGATGCCTGGGGCGACGACCGCACCGAGAACGTCTTCCGGACCCTGTTCAACGAGGAGCTGGGCGCGGTGGTGCAGATCGCGGTCGACGACCGCGTGGAGTTCGCCGACCTGGTCGCGCGCCACGGCCTGGTGGAGTGCGCTCAGCGCATCGCGCGCCCGACCACGGCGTCCTCGGTGCGCGTGCTCGCCGGGGGCGAGGTCATGGCCGAGTGGGTCTGGGAAGACCTGTTCGGCGCCTGGTGGTCGGTCAGCCATGCCATGCAGCGCCAGCGCGACAATCCCGAGTGCGCCGACGCCGAGCGCGCCGCCGCGCTGCGCTTCGACGCGCCCGGCCTGCATCCGGAACTCGGCTTCAATCCCGCCGAGGACATCGCCGCGCCCTATGTCTCCACCGGCGCCGCCCCGCGCGTGGCGGTGCTGCGCGAGCAGGGCGTCAACGGCCAGGTGGAGATGGCCGCGGCGTTCACGCTCGCCGGCTTCGAGGCCGTCGACGTGCACATGAGCGACCTGGTCGAAGGCCGCGCCACGCTGGCCGACTTTGCCGGCCTCGCGGCCTGCGGCGGCTTCAGCTACGGCGACGTGCTCGGCGCGGGCCGCGGCTGGGCGACCTCGATCCTGGAGCGCGAGGCCCTGCGCGAGATGTTCGAACGCTTCTTCGCCCGCGGCGACAGCTTCGCCCTGGGCGTCTGCAACGGCTGCCAGATGCTGTCGCAGCTGAAGGACATCGTGCCGGGCGCCGCGCACTGGCCGACCTTCCTGCGCAACCGCAGCGAGCAGTTCGAAGCGCGGCTGTCGATGCTCGAAGTGCTGGACTCGCCTTCGCTGTTCCTGCGCGGCATGGCCGGCTCGCGGATCCCGGTGGTGGTCTCGCACGGCGAAGGGCGCGCGCAGTTCGCCAGCGATGCCGATCGCGCCGCCGCCCGCGTGGCGCTGCGCTACGTCGAAGGCGACGGGCGGCCCGCGACGGGCTACCCGGCCAATCCGAACGGCTCCGACGACGCCGTGGCCGGGCTGGCCAGCGATGACGGCCGCGCCACCCTGCTGATGCCGCACCCCGAGCGCACCCTGGCCACGGCCAACTTCAGCTGGGCGCCGGCCACGTGGCCCGAAGCCTCGCCGTGGCTGCGCATGTTCAGGAACGCGCGCGTGGCCGTCGGCTGACGCGCCGGCAGGAAGCCGGGGCGCGTTTGCTACAGTGCTGGCCCCCTTCCTGGCGAGCCCCCGCACCGAATGAACGCCGCCGCGGAGCAGACCACCGGAGCCGTCGGCGCCGACGAGCGCATCGTCGCCGCGCTGCTCGAAAAGGGCCGACTGAAAGAGGCCGACCTGGCCCGCGCGCGGCGACTCCAGGAGGAGACCGGGGGCAGCCTGCTCGGGCTGCTGGGTCGCCTTGGCCTGGTGTCGGAACGCGACCACGCCGAGACCTGTGCCGCCGTCCTGGGCCTGCCGCTCGCCAGCGCCAAGGACATGCCGGAACTGCCGCCGGAGGGCACGCCCCTGGGCGTGCGCTTCATGACCCAGTTCCACGTGATCCCGGTGGCCGAGGGCGATGACGTCGTCGACGTGCTCGCGGCCGATCCCCAGGAGTCCTATGCGCTCGATGCCGTGCGCCTGGCGACCGGCAAGCCGGTGCGCACGCGCGTGGCCCTGCGCTCGGAGATCTCGGACCTGATCGAGCGCTGGCACGGCCAGGGCCGCAGCGCGATGGGCGCGATCGTCGAGACCGCCGAGGGCGAAGGCGGCGACATGGACGACGTCGAGCACCTGCGCGACCTGGCAAGCGAGGCGCCGGTGATCCGGCTGGTGAACCTGGTCATCCAGCGCGCGGTCGAGCTCCGCGCGTCCGACATCCACGTCGAGCCGTTCGAGAACCGGCTCAAGGTCCGCTACCGCGTCGATGGCGTACTGGAAGAAGGCGAGAGCCCGCCGACCAACCTCACCGCCGCCGTGATCAGCCGCATCAAGATCATGGCCAAGCTCAACATCGCCGAGCGCCGCCTGCCGCAGGACGGCCGCATCATGCTGCGCGTGCAGGGCAAGGAGCTCGACCTGCGCGTGTCGACCGTGCCCACCGCGCACGGCGAGAGCGTGGTCATGCGCCTGCTCGACCGCGAAACGGTGGTGTTCGACTTCCACCGTCTGGGCTTCACCGACGAGTTCCTGCCGCGCTTCAACCACGTGCTGCAGCAACCGCACGGCATCCTGCTGGTCACCGGCCCCACCGGCTCGGGCAAGACCACGACGCTGTACACGGCGCTCTCCAAGCTCAACCAGCCGACGGTCAAGATCATCACCGTCGAGGACCCGGTCGAGTACCAGATCGAGGGCATCAACCAGATCCAGGCCAAGCCGCAGATCGGCCTGGACTTCGCCAACGCCCTGCGCAGCATCGTGCGCCAGGACCCCGACATCATCATGATCGGCGAGATGCGCGACCTGGAAACCGCGCGCATCGCGATCCAGTCCGCGTTGACCGGCCACCTGGTGCTCAGCACGCTGCACACCAACAACGCCGCCGGCGGCATCACCCGCATGCTCGACATGGGCGTCGAGGACTACCTGCTCACCTCGACCATCAACGGCATCCTCGCCCAGCGCCTGGTGCGCAGGCTCGAGCCGACCCACGCCGAGCGCTATCCCGCCAGCCCGGAAGAGATCGCCAAGTTCGACCTGCGCCGCTTCCAGCCCGAAGGCGAGATTGCCCTGTACCGCCCGCGCGGTTCGGCCATCGCGCCCACCGGCTACCTCGGCCGCACCACCATCGTCGAATTCCTGGTGATGGACGACGCCCTGCGCCGCGCGGTCATGCGCCACGCCGGCATGGGCGAGCTCGAGCAACTGGCGCGCGACGCCGGCATGCAGACGATGTACGAGGACGGCATCCGCAAGGCGCTGGCCGGGCAGACCACGATCGAGGAAGTGCTGCGCGTCACCGAGGACGCCTGAGCATGGCGCTGTACCGCTACAAGGCGCTCAACAGCCGCGGCGAGACCCTGGACGGCCAGATGGAGGCAGCCAGCGACGCCGAAGTGGTGCTGCGCCTGCAGGAGCAGGGCCATCTGCCAGTGGAAGCGAAGCTGGCCAGCGAGGGCGGTGGCGGCGGCAGCCTCAAGGCACTGTTCAAGCCCAAGCCCTTTTCCGGCGAGCGCCTGGTGCAGTTCACCCAGCAGCTGGCGACCCTGCTCGGGGCGGGCCAGCCGCTCGACCGCGCGCTGACCATCCTGCTCGACCTGCCGGAGGACGAGGCCGCGCGGCGCACCATCGCCGACGTGCGCGACCAGGTGCGCGGCGGCACCTCGCTGTCGGCCGCGCTGGAGCGCCAGCACGGCACGTTCTCGCGCCTGTACATCAACATGGTCCGCGCCGGCGAGGCCGGCGGCACCCTGCAGGACACGCTGCAGCGCCTGGCCGACTACCTGGAGCGCTCGCGCGCGCTGCGCGGCCGGGTCATGAACGCGCTGATCTATCCGGTGATCCTGATCGTGATGGTGGGCCTGGCGCTGCTGTTCCTGCTCGGCTACGTCGTGCCGCAGTTCGGCGTGATGTACGAGAGCCTGGACGCGGAACTGCCGTTCTTCACGAAGATCGTGCTCGGGCTGGGCGAGCTGGTGCGCGACTGGTGGATCGTGCTGCTGGCGGTGCCGTCGCTGGCGGCGCTGTGGTTCGACCGCCGGCTGCGCGACCCGGCGTTCCGCGCCCGCTTCGATGAATGGCTGCTGGGGCGCAAGCTCGCCGGCGGCCTGGTCGCGCGCATCGAGACCGCGCGCCTGGCCCGCACCCTGGGCACGCTGCTGAAGAACGGCGTGCCGCTGATCGCCGCGCTGGCGATCGGGCGCAACGTGCTCGGGAACCGTGCGCTGGCCGCCGATGTCGAAGCCGCGGGCGAGGAGGTCAAGAACGGCGTCGCGCTCTCGACCGCGCTGGCGCGCAACAAGCGCTTCCCGCGTCTGGCGCTGCAGATGGTGCAGGTGGGCGAGGAGTCGGGCGCGCTCGACACGATGCTGCTCAAGACCGCCGACACCTTCGAAGCCGAGACCGGGCAGGCGCTGGACCGCATGCTCGCCGCGCTGGTCCCGGTGATCACCCTGCTGCTGGCGGTGGTGGTCATGGTCGTGATCCTGGCGGTGCTGGTGCCGATCTACGACCTCACCAATGTCATAGGCTAGGGGCTTGCCCGGCCCGCGGCCTCCAATCAATGTTCAGGCAGGAATCCATGCAGAAGCGTCCGCTCAACCGTTCCCCCCGTCCGTCCGCGCAGGGCGGCTTCAGCCTCATCGAGATCATCGTCGTGGTCGTGCTGATGGGCGGCATCGTCGCCTTCGCGGCCTCGCGCATCCTCGGCGGCGGCGACCGCGCCAAGGTCAACCTGGCGCGCGCGCAGGTGCAGACCCTGGCCGAGAAGGTCAGCCAGTTCGAGATGGACACCGGCACCCTGCCGGGCGCGCTGTCGGAGCTGGTGACCGCGCCCGGCGGCGCCGGCGGCTGGCTCGGGCCCTATGCGAAGGCCGCCGACCTCAACGATCCCTGGAACACGCCCTTCGAGTACCGCGTGCCGGGCGACAGCGGCCCCTACGACATCGTCAGCTACGGCGCCGACCGCAAGCCCGGCGGCGAAAGCGTCGACGCGGACATCCGCTACGAATAAGGCTGCGCCGCCATGAACGCCGGGCGCGGCGGAAGGCGCCGCTCCGGCGGCTTCTCGCTGCTGGAGCTGCTGCTGGTGATGGTGCTGATCGCCGCGACCGGCGTGCTGGCCGCGGGCATCCTTGGCGGCGGCTTCGCGCGCATGGAGCTGCGCGGCAGCGCGCGCGACATCGCCAGCCAGCTGCGCTACACCCGCGCCCGCGCGCTGGCGACCGGCGTGCCGCAGACCTTCGCGATCGATCCGGTCGGCCATGCCTGGCAGGGCGCCGACGGGCGGAGCGGCGAGGTGCCGGACGCGCTGGGCATCCACTTCACCGGCGCGCGCGAAGTCCAGCCTGCCGACGGCGTCGGCGCGATCGTGTTTTTCGGCGACGGCGCCTCCACCGGCGGCCGGGTGCAGCTCAGCCGCGGCGCGGCCGCGTTCGACATCGACGTGGCCTGGCTGACCGGCGAGGTGACCATGCATCGCACGGAGCCAGGTCGATGAAGGGCTGGTGGCCGGTGGTGTCTGCGGCGAGACCGATCGCGGCTGTAGCCGCTCCTACAGGACCAGGGCCCGCTCCTGTCGGAGCGGCTACAGCCGCGATCCCGCTCCCGGCGCGCCAGCGCGGCTACACCCTGATCGAAGTCCTGGTGGCCTTCAGCGTGCTGGCGCTGGCGCTCACCTTCCTGCTCGGCACGCTGTCGGGTTCGACCCGCCAGGTGCGCTGGTCGGCGGACGCCGGTCGTGCCTCGCTGCACGCCCAGTCGCTGCTGGCCGACGTCGGCGTGGGCGCGGCGCTGGAGCCCGGTCGCGACGAGGGCGACCTCGAGGACGGCCGCTACCGGTGGCAGCTGGAGGTCTCGCCCTGGGTGGACCCGCTGCTGCCGGCCGCCGCGCCGCAGGATCCGTTCGGGGCGCAACTGCTGCACCTGCGCCTCGAGCTGTCCTGGGGCGATGGCGGGCCGGCGCAGCGCCTGGTGGTGGAGTCGCTGCGCCTGGTCCAGCCCGATCCGGGGGCCACGCCGTGAGCCGTACCCGCGCCGTGAGCGGCGCCCACGCCATGGGCCGC
This sequence comes from Luteimonas sp. MC1750, assembly GCF_016615955.1. Classification (NCBI taxonomy): domain Bacteria; kingdom Pseudomonadati; phylum Pseudomonadota; class Gammaproteobacteria; order Lysobacterales; family Lysobacteraceae; genus Luteimonas; species Luteimonas sp. MC1750. The sequence goes on along the minus strand of NZ_CP067113.1, from coordinate 2,495,042 downwards.
GCCCGCTCCACGGGCCGCGCCCGCGCCGCCGCCGGCTTCACCCTGATCGAGGTCCTGCTGGCGACCGTGCTGCTGGCCGCGGGGCTGGCGCTGGGCTTCGGGACGCTGCGCGCCGCCACCGCGACCGTGGAGCGCGGCGAAGCCATGGCCGCGCGCACCGAACGCATGCGCGCGGTCGAAGGCTTCCTGCGCCGACGGCTCGCCGCCGCCCAGCCGATCGCCTTCGCCCCGGACGAGGACACCGGCGGCGCGCTGCGCTTCATCGGCGAGCCCGACCGCATCCGCTTCGTCGCCGACCTGCCCAGCTACCTGGGCCGCGGCGGTCCGCACCTGCACGACATCGCCGTCCATGACGATGCCGGCGGCTCGGCGCTGGCGGTCACCTTCGACATGGTGCTGGCGGGGGAAACCATCCACGAGGACCAGCCGCGGCCGCCCGAGCCGCTGGTGCAGGGGCTCACCGGCCTGCGCATCCGCTACCGGGGACTGGACGAGGAGGGGCTGACCGACTGGCTCGATGCCTGGGACTCCTACGAGCAGCTCCCGCTCCAGGTCTCGATCGAGATCGAGAGCGACCAGGGCGGCGCCTGGCCGCCGCTGGTGGTGGCCCTGCCGCAGGCCGCCAGTGCGCCGGAATTCGGCAGCGGCCGCGCCTCGAGGGTGGCTCCGGGGACGCGCCGCGGACTGGCGCCTGGCGTCCGGCCCGGCCTGGCGCCCGGCGCGCGACCGGGCCCGGACGGCCGGCAGCGCAACCGCCTGCGCGAGCTGCGGGGCCGCCGCTGATGGCCCGCCAGCAGGGCGCGGCCCTGGTGATCGTGATGTGGCTGGTGGCGCTGCTGACCGCGCTGGTCGGTGCCTATGCGGCCACCGCGCGCATCGAATACATGCAGGGCCGCGGCCTGCACGGCGCGGTGGTCGCCGAGTCGGCGGCGCGCGCCGGGCTGGAGTACGCCCTGGTGCGGCTGCAGACCGACCAGCCGGACAGCGCCTGGCTGCCCGACGGCCGGCCCTACCGCTGGGCCTTCGGCGCGGCCGAGGTGGAGGTCCGCATTGTCGACGAGTCCGGAAAGGTCGACCTCAACGCCGCCGACGCCGGCCTGCTCGGCGCGCTGTTCCGCGTGCTGGGGGCCGACGAGGAGCAGGCCGACGCGGTGGCCGGCGCGATCGTCGACTGGCGCGACGGCGACCAGCTCACCCAGCCGATGGGCGGCGCCGAGGATCCGCAGTACGAGGCGGCCGGCCTGCCCTATGGCGCGAAGGACGCGCCATTCGAGACCGTGGCCGAGGTCGAGCAGGTGCTCGGCATGGACCGCGCCCTGTTCGAGGCGGCGGTGCGCCACCTCACCGTGTTCAGCGGCCTCCCGCAGCCCGACCAGCGCTTCGCCAGCGGCGACGTGCTGCAGGCGCTGGGCGCCGATCCCGCGCTGATGCTGCAGCAGCGCGAGGGCGCCACCGGACCCGGGCCGGACCTCGTTGGGGCCGGCAGCGGCACGTATAGTATCGACAGCCGCGCGCGGCTCGCCGACGGCCGCCAGGCCGTGCTGCGGGCGGTGGTTCGCGCGGGTGGGGGCACGTTGCCGGGTTCGGCATACGTGCCACTGGCCTGGGAAGAAGGAGCCGCGCCGCGCTGATGGCAGCCGTAGAGCACACCGCCGGTACACCGCGTCGCCCGGGCACCGCCATGGCCGGGCTCGGCGGCTCGCTGCGCCCGCGCGCGGCCGGGTTCTGGCGCTGGTGGACCCGCGCCCTGGCCACCTGGCTGCCGCAGCGGCTGCGCGAGCTGTTCGGCCTTGCCCGTGAGCGCCTGCTGCTGCAGGTCACCGGTGACGGCCTGCTGCTGGCGATCGAGGGACCCGACGGCGTGCGCCGCCTGGCCGAGCTGCCGCCGCTGTCGACCAGCGCCGACGATCCGCTCGCACCGCTGCTCGCGCAGCGCGTGGCGAGCCTGCCGCGCTGGCTGCTGCTGCCCGCGGAGGCCAGCCTGCGCCGCGCCCTGCCGCTGCCCGCCGCCGCCGCCGACCGGCTGCGCGAGGTGCTGGGCTTCGAGATCGAGCGGCAGACCCCGTTCCCGGCCGCCGACGTCGAGTACGACGCCCGCCTGCTCGGCCGACGCGGCGACGGCCAGGTCGACGCCGAGCTGGTGGTCGTCCCGCGCCAGGCGCTGGAATCGCGGCTGGTCGCGCTGGGACCGCTGGCGAACACGCTGACCGGCGTCGACGTCGAAAGCGCGGCCGGCGGTGGCCTGGGCGTGAACCTGCTGCCGGGCGCGCGCCGCCACCGGCGCGCGGACCCGTGGCTGGGCTGGAACCTCGCCCTGGGCCTGGTGGCCGTGGTCGCGATCGCGGCCGGGCTGTGGCAGGTCCTGGACAACCGGCGCGCCGCCGCCGACGTCTTAGAGGCCGAGGTCGCGCAGGCCGCGTCCCGCGCCCGCACCGCGTCCACGCAGCGCCAGGCGCTGGTCGACCTCGTGGACGGCATGGCCTTCCTGCAGTCCGCGCGCGCCGCGCGCCCGACCACGGTCGAAGTGATGGACGAACTCGCCCGGCGGCTGCCCGATTCCACCTATCTCGAGAAGCTGTCGATCGAGGACACCCGGATCCTGCTCATCGGCCTCAGCAGCGAGGCCCCGGCGCTGGTGCAGCGCCTCGAGGGCTCGCCGCTGTGGCGCTCGCCGGCGCTGGCCGGTGCCCTGCAGCCGGATCCGCGCAGCGGCCGCGACCGCTTCACCCTGACCGCCGAACTGGTGGTCGCGCCGGTCACCGGCGCCGCGGGACAGGCGGGACCGGGCAGGGGGGCCGCCGATGCGCGAAGCGATCCCTGAGCGCGACCGCTGGCTGGCGCTGGCGATCCTCGCCGGCGCGCTCGCGCTGGCCTACGTGCTGCTGGTCCACCCCTGGTGGACGGCACCGATGCTGGAAACCGGCGAGCGCATCGAAGGCCTGCAGCAGCGCGACCTGCGCGTGCGCATGGAACTCGCCCAGGCGCCGCAGGTGCAGGCGCGGCTCGAGCAGGTGCGCGAGGTGGCGTCACGCGTGCCCGGGTTCATGGACGAGCGCAGCGCCGAACTCGCCACCGCCGCCCTCAGCGCACGGCTGGAAACCGCCGTGCTCGAGGCCAGCCCCGGCAACCGCAGCTGCGCCATCCGCAACCGCTCGCCGATGACCGACACCCGCCAGCAGGGCCGCTTCCGCCGCGCCCTGGTGCAGGTGCGCCTGCATTGCGGCAACGGCGAGCTGGCGGCGGTGCTGCACTCGCTCGAGGACGGCTCGCCGCGCCTGTTCGTCGACAACCTCAACGTGCTCGCGCCGCGCCAGGCCTTCGGCCGCGGCGGCGCGGCGCAGGGCGCGGGCCTCGACGTCACCTTCGATCTCTACGGCTACCTGCAGCCGCAGCCGGCCACGGCGGGAGCGGGCGATGCGCGCTGAGAGCGCCGGCGCGCGCACCTGGCTGCTCGGCGCGCTGGCGCTGTGGGCGCTGGCCACCTGGGTGCTGGGCCTGTTCGGGCTCGGCGGCCGGATCGAACGGCTGCCGCCGGATCCGGCCCTGGTCCAGGGCCTGCCCGCGGCCGCGCGGGAAACCGAGGACCGCCTCGGGCCGCTGGCCCAGTACGCCGAGTTCGGCGAGCGGCCGCTGTTCACCACCGATCGCCGGCCGGAACTGTTCGTCATCAATCCGGTCGACGAGGAGGCCCCGGCCGAGTTCGAGTACGTGCTGACCAGCGTGCTGATGACGCCCGGCCTGCAGGTCGCGATCGTGCAACCCGCCGCGGGCGGCGAACCGGTGCGCCTGAAGGTGGGCGAGTCGCCGGCCGGCGTGCAGGGCTGGCAGCTGTCGTCGATCTCGCCGCGCGGCGCCGTGTTCGACGGTCCCGAGGGCCAGCGCACGTTGGAGCTGCGGGTGTTCGATGGCACCGGCGGCGAAGCGCCGACCGCGATCGCCAGCCCGCAGGCGCCGGGGCAGGTGCCCGCGCGTCCCGAGGCGACACCCGCGCGCCGCGCGTCCGCGTCCGCCCAGCCGGCGGCGCCGGGGGCACGCGCCGCCGATGCCGCGGGCAGCCCGGCCGATCCGGCCGGCGGCGGAATTGCCGGTGCCGGCGAGCAGCCGTCGAGCGAGACGCCACCCCCTCCGCCGTCCGCCGACGGTGGAACCCAGGCCCCCCCGCCTGCCCCCCCACCCGACACGCCCACCGCCCGCAGCTCCGACGAGCAGGTGCAGGCGATCCGCGCGCGCATCGAGGCGCGTCGCGCCCGCCTGCGCGAACAGGCCCAGCAGGGCCAGTAGCCGGACGGAACCCCTGGAATGCCCACGATGACCCTGACACGCCCCCTCAAGCCCGCGCTCGCCGCGCTCCTCGCCACGCTGCTGGCCGCCTGCGCCTCGGTGCCGGCGCCGGACGTGCGCCGCGATGCACGCATGCCGCAGCCGGTCATCCAGGTCGACGGCGTGCCGCGCGCGGCCACCGGCCCAGCGGCCATGGCCGCCGACGGCATCGTCGAGGAGCCGCTGGCCGGCGACCCGCGCGCGATCAAGCACCGCGGCGACGGGCGGGTGATCAACGAGTCGCTGGCGGCCTCCGCGCCGCCCAACCTGGCCGGCACCAGCGGCGAGGCCACCTTCAATTTCGAAGGCGAGTCGCTGCATGCCGTGGTCAAGGTGATCCTGGGCGACATGCTAGGGCAGAACTACGTGATCGCGCCGGGCGTGCAGGGCACCGTCACCCTGGCGACGCCGAAGACCGTCAGCCCGGCGCAGGCGCTGAGCCTGCTGGAGATGGTGCTGGGCTGGAACAACGCCCGGATGATCTACGCCGACGGCCGCTACAACATCGTGCCCGCCGACGCCGCCGTGGCCAGCGGCGCGGTGGCCGCGCGCACCGGCACCGCCGCCGGCGCGCGTGGCTTCGAGACCCGCGTCGTGCCGCTGCAGTACGTCTCCGCGGTGGAGATGGAGAAGGTGCTGCAGCCGTATGCGCGCCCGAACGCCATCGTCAACGTCGACGCCGGGCGCAACGTCATCACCGTGGCCGGCACCCGCCAGGAGCTGGAGAACTACCTGCGCACGATCGAGATCTTCGACGTCGACTGGCTGGCCGGCATGTCGGTCGGCGTGTTCCCCCTGGTCGCCGGCCGCGCGCCGCAGGTGGTGGCCGACCTGGAGAAGGTGTTCGGCGAGGGCAGCAACTCGCCGGTCGCCGGCATGTTCCGCTTCATGCCGCTGGAGGGCGCCAACTCGGTCCTGGTGATCACCGCGCAGCCGGCCTACCTCGACCAGATCGAGCAGTGGATCGCGCGCATCGACGGCGCCGGCGGCGGCGTGCAGCTGTTCTCCTACGAGCTCAAGTACGTCACCGCCAAGGACCTGGCCGAGCGCCTGTCCGAGGTGTACGGCCGGCGCGGTGGCGGTGGCAGCAGCGGCGGGCGCCGCGGGGGGGCCTCGCTGATGCCCGGCCTGGAGTCGACGGAGATCGGCGACGGCGGCATGGACGGCACCAGCAGCGCGGGCATCGGTGACCGCGGCAGCGACGGCGGCAGCGGCGGCGGCCTGGGCAGCGGCTCGCTGTCGCTGGGCGAGCGCCAGGGCGGCGACACCTCGGTGACGCTCGAAGTCGACGGCGCCGAAGTCGGCGTGTCGGCGGTCGACGAGACCAACACCCTCCTGGTGCGCTCCACCGGCCAGGCCTGGCGCTCGATCCGCGAGGTCATCGACCGCCTGGACGTGATGCCGCTGCAGGTGCACATCGAGGCGCAGGTGGTGGAGGTCTCGCTGAGCGGCGACCTCAGCTACGGCGTCAACTGGTTCTTCGAGCGCGCGGTGACCGATGCCGGCCTGCCGAGCGCGGTCGGCCGCGACACCTGGAGCGCGATCGCCGGCAACGTGACCGGCACCAACACCGGGGCCGGTCCCGCGGGCCTGGCGTGGACCTTCCTCGGCCGCAACGCCGCGGCGATCATCAATGCGCTCGACGAGGTCAGCGACGTGCAGATGCTGCAGACGCCCTCGGTGATGGTGCGCAACAACTACGAGGCCACGCTGAACGTCGGCAGCCGGATCCCGATCTCGTCGGTGACGGTCAATCCCGGCTTCGGCGGCGACAGCTCCTACAGCCAGGTGCAGTACCTCGACACCGGCACCATCCTCAAGGTGCGCCCGCGGGTCACCCGGGACGGCACCGTGTTCCTCGACATCGTGCAGGAAGTCAGCAGTCCCGGCAGCCAGCCCGACCAGAACGGCAACGTGCGCATCGACACCCGGCGCCTGAAGACCAATGCCGTGGTCCAGAGCGGCGACACGGTGATGCTGGCCGGCCTGATCCAGGACACGACCAGCCGCGGCTCGACCGGCTTCCCGGGCCTGAGCCGCATCCCGGTGGTGGGCGGGCTGTTCGGCCGGCAGTCGTCGAACAGCAGCCGCAGCGAGGTCATCGTGCTGCTGACCCCGACCCTGGTCCGCAACCAGCAGGACGCGCGCAACCTGACCGACGAATACGGCCGCCGCTTCCGCGCGCTGGAGCCGCTCAACCGGTCCGCCGACTGAACATGGCCGGCGGAGGGGGCGCCGGCGTGCCCGAGGTCCCGGTGGTGCTGCTTCCGGTCGCGATCGACGACGGCACGCTCGACGCCTGCCTGGCCGCGCTCGACGCCGGCACGCCCGCGGGCACGCGGGTCTGGCTGGCCGACGATGCGCAGGCGGGCCCGCGCGGACTCGCGATCATCGAGCGCTGGCTGGACCGCACGCCGCTGCGCGCCGAGTACACGCGCCGGCCGCGGCCGCTGGGCGAGGTGGCGCACCTGGACGAGGCGCTGGCGGCCTGCGGCGACGCCGACGTCATCGTGCTGGCGCCCGACGCCGTGCCCGGTCCCGGCTGGGCGCAGCAGCTGGCGGCCTGCGCCGCGCGCGACGGTGCCATCGCCACCGCCACGCCCTGGTGCAACGCCGGCGAAACCGCCGCATGGCCGGACTGCGGCGAGGTCGGCCCGCAGCCCGCAGGCGCCGACCTGGCCCGGCTGGCGCGCGCCGCGGGCGGCATGTCGCCGGTGCATCCCGAGCTGCCGGCGGCGATCGACCATGCGGTGTTCATCCGCGGCCGGGCGCGCGCGAGGGCCGGCGGACTGGATGCCGCCAGCTACGCGTCGCGCTATGCGGCGCTGATCGATCTCTCGCTGCGGATGGCCGGCCTGGGCTGGCGCAACGTGCTGTGCGAAACCGCCTTCGTGGCCCGCGGCGGCGAGGGCGGGCCGGCCGAGGGCGACCTGGATGCGCTGGCCGCGCGCTGGCCGGCGTGGCCGCCGCGGTTGGCGCGCTTCCTGATGCAGGATCCGGCGCGTGGGCTGCGCAGCGCCCTGGCGCGGCGCCTCGACGGCGTGGATCCACCGTCGCAGCACGAGCTGTTCGCGTCGTGAACGCGGTCGCCGCCATCGTGGTGAGCCATGAGAGTGCCGCCAGCATCGACGCCTGCCTGGTCCGCCTGCGCGCCGCCACCGGCGTCGCCGAGATCCGCGTCATCGACAACGCGTCCAGCGACGACACCCTGGCCGTGGTCCAGCGCCACGCGGTGACCGACCCACGCCTGCGCTTCATCGCCAATCCGGACAACCCGGGATTCGCCACCGCCTGCAACCAGGGCGCGGCGGACAGCCAGGCGCCGTGGCTGGCCTTCGTCAATCCCGACTGCCTGGTCGAAGCCGACACCTTCCCGCGGCTGCTGCGCCACGCCGGCGCCGCGGGCGCGGACGTCCTGCTCGGGGCCGACCTGGTCGACGAGGACGGCGTGCGCGACGGCGCCGCCCGGCGCAACGATCCGGACTTCGCCGGCATGCTGCGCGGGCCGCTGCGCGCACGGCGCGGGCGCCCGCTGGACGTGGCGGTGGACGAGGGCGCCGCGCTGCAGCCGGTGGACGCGGTCTCGGGTGCGCTGATGCTGGTACCGCGCGCGCTGTTCGAGCGGATCGGCGGCTTCGATGCCGCCTACCGGCTGCACGCCGAGGACCTGGACCTGTGCCGCCGCGCGCGGATCGCCGGCGCCACCGTCGCCGTGGCCAACGACGTGCGCGTGCTGCACCTGCGCGGCGTGTCCTCGCGCGCGCGGCCGTTCTTCGTCGAGTGGCACAAGCACCGCGGGTTGTGGCGCTACTTCCGCCGCTTCGAGGCACCCGCGCGCGGCGCGTCGGTGCGCGCCGCGGTGTGGCTGGCGATCTGGACGCACTGGCTGTCACGCCTGCCGCGGATCCTGGCGGCATCGCTCCGGGCCGCGACGCCATGATCCGCTCGCTGCTCGATACCGACCTCTACAAGTTCACGATGATGCAGGCGGTGCTGCATCGTTATCCCGCGGCGCACGCGCGCTACCGCTTCCGCTGCCGGTCCGCCGGGGTCGACCTCGCGCGGCATATCGACGTGGTGTCGGATGCGATCGATGTCCTGTGCGAACTGCGCTTCACGGCCGACGAGCTCGATTACCTGCGCGGGCTGCGCTTCATCAAGCCGGACTTCGTCGATTTCCTCGGCCTGTTCCGGCTCGACCGTCGCTACCTGCGGCTGGAGCGCAGCGGGGACGAGCAGGGCGGGCTGTCGCTGACCGTGGAAGGACCGTGGCTGCACACGATCCTGTTCGAGGTGCCGCTGCTGGCGATCGTCAGCGAGGCCTGGTCGGTGGGCGAACACGGGCCGGCCGACGCGGCCGAAGGGCTGCGGCGCCTGCAGGCCAAGGTCGACCGCATCGACGCCGCGGTCGGCTACGAAGACTGCCGCATCACCGATTTCGGCACCCGCCGGCGCTACTCGCGCGCCTGGCAGGAGCGGCTCGTGCCGCGGGTCGCGGAGCTGTTCGGGCCGAAGTTCGCCGGCACCAGCAACGTCGACATCGCGCGGCGCCACGGCCTGGTGCCGCAGGGCACGATGGCCCACGAATGGCTGCAGGCGCACCAGGCGCTGGGTCCGCGGCTGCGCGACTCGCAGAAGGCGGCGTTCGAGGCCTGGGCGCAGGAATATCGCGGCGACCTCGGCATCGCGCTCACCGACGTGATCGGGCTCGAGGCCTTCCTGCGCGACTTCGACCTGTACTTCTGCAAGCTCTTCGACGGCATGCGCCACGACTCCGGCGATCCGCATGCCTGGGGCGAGCGCATGCTGGCGCACCTGGAATCGATGCGGGTCGACCCGCGCACGCGCACCCTGGTGTTCAGCGACGGCCTGGACGTCGGGCAGGTGATGGCGCTCTACGAACGTTTCCGCGGCCGCTGCCGCACCTCGTTCGGAATCGGCACCAACCTCACCAACGACACCGGCCCGAAGGCACTGCAGATCGTGCTGAAGATGGTGGCCTGCAACGGCCAGCCCGTCGCCAAGCTGAGCGATTCCCCGGGCAAGACCATGGTCGACGACGAGGACTATCTGCGCTACCTGCGCCAGGTGTTCGACGTCCCGCAGCCCCCGGCCAATCAGCTCCTGTAAGGGCGGCCACAGCGCCCCTGTAGGAGCGGCTACAGCCGCGATCGCATCATCGCATCGCGTCGGTGTCGACGATCGCAGCATTGCATCGCGGCTGTAGCCGCTCCTACAGGAGCGTTCGTGGCGCAGCGCTGGATCAGCGCGGCGGAATCTCGGCGCGGTGCGGCTCGAACAGGCTGTCGCCGTCCGGGCTGATCACCACCACGCCGGGCTCGAGCGCGCTGATGGTGGCGTTGCCGACCAGCTTGGTGCCCATCGGGAATTCGGCGACCTGCTTCCATGCGCCGTCGACCTCGCGCAGCACGTAGCCGCTGCGGTCATAGTAGTTGCCACCGCCGCCGCAGCCTTCCATCGTGTAAAGCAGCAGGGCCTCGTCGCCGGGACGGCCATCGAGGTCGAGCACGAACAGGCGTTCGCCCTCGGGATAGGTCCCGCATTCGCGCTCGCGTCCGGTCTCGTCGACGATGCGCCGGGCGGCGTCGCGCAGCGCCGGCGTGGCCGGGCGCGCTTCGCTGCGCATGCGCGCGAGCGCGGCGCCGCTGAAGTCGAAGTACTGGGTGTCCTCGGCGTCGCTGCCCGGCGTTGCGGCCAGTTCGTCGGTGGCGGGCTCCGCCGCGGTGGTCGGCGAGCCGGTGCCGGCGATCAGGTCGGGCGCAGGCGAGGGCGCGCTGTCCGCCGTCGGTATGGCGCTGGCGTCGGCAGGCGAAGCCGTGGCCGCCGGAGCGTCGGACGGGCTGCAGGCCGCGAGGGCGATCGCAAGCGCAAGCGCGGCGCACTGTGGCAGAGGGGTCATCGATTCCATCCATCGGCAGGCGGTGGCCCGGTGCCGCGAGGATATCCGGGCCGCGTGATGCCGGTGGCAATCCACGCCCTCGCGCTCAATGGCGGTGGCGGTCCAGCGTGTCGCGCAGCGCGCGCGCGGCGTGCGCAGCGGCGGCGGCGTAGTCGTCGCCCTGCGACGCGTACAGGATCGCCCGCGACGAACTCACCATCAGTCCCGTGCCATCGGCGGTGCGCGCGTTGCGCACCACGGCTTCGGCATCGCCGCCCTGGGCACCGACGCCCGGCACCAGCAGCGGCATGTCGCCGACGATCGCGCGCACGTCGCGCAGCTGCCCGGGCCAGGTTGCACCGACCACGAGCGCCACATTGCAGTTGCCGTTCCACTCCGACGCCGCCTTCGCGGCGACGTGCTGGTACAGCGGCCTGCCGTCGACCAGCAGGTCCTGCAGGTCGCCCGCGCCGGGATTGGAGGTGCGACAGAGGATGACCACGCCGCGGTCCGCGCGGTCCAGGTAGGGCTTCAGCGAATCGCCGCCGAGATAGGGATTGGCGGTGACCGCATCCGCGCGGTAGCGGTCGAAGGCCTCCGCCGCGTAGCGCTGCGCGGTGGAGCCGATGTCGCCGCGCTTGGCGTCGAGGATCACCGGGATGCCCGGGTGCCCGGCATGGATGTGCGCGATCAGCCGCTCCAGAGCGCCCTCGGCGCCCAGCGCCGCGAAGTGCGCGATCTGCGGCTTGAACGCGCAGGCGAACTCCGCGGTCGCATCGACGATGTCCCGGCAGAACCCGAACACCGCATCGGCATCACCCGCGAACCGCGCTGGAAACCGCGCCGGCTCCGGATCCAGCCCCACGCACACCAGCGACCCCGACGTGGCCCAGCGCTGCCGCAGCTGCTTCATGAAATCCATCTGGTCTTTCCTTTTTGCCACGGATGACGCGGATTGCGCGGATTTGCGCGGATCAAGCTGGTCAAGCGGATAAGCGAACCGAGTGGATCAAGTGGATCAAGCAGTTAAGGGGGGTCGCGCGGGTCGAGCCGAATCAGGTGCAGGAACTCGCAGTCCCTACCGACCCCGCCGGACGATTCTCTCTTCTGCTCTATCCGCGCAAATCCGCGCAATCCGCGTCATCCGTGGCAAACGCTTCTCCTGCTTCTCCTACTTGAGCGCCTTGAACCGAAGCCTGCGCGGACCCGCGTCGTCGCCCATCCGGCGGCGCTTGTCTTCTTCGTATTCGCGGTAGTTGCCCTGGAAGAACTCGACGTGGCTGTCGCCTTCGAACGCGAGGATGTGCGTGGCGATGCGGTCGAGGAACCAGCGGTCATGGCTGATCACGAAGGTGTTGCCGGGGAACTCGAGCAGCGCGTCTTCAAGCGCGCGCAGGGTCTCGATGTCCAGGTCGTTGGACGGTTCGTCGAGCAGCAGCACGTTGCCGCCCTGCAGCAGGGTCTTGGCCAGGTGCAGGCGGCCGCGTTCACCGCCCGACAGCGAGCCGACCATCTTCTGCTGGTCCTGGCCCTTGAAGTTGAAGCGTCCGATGTAGGCGCGCGACTGGATCTCGATGCCGTTGATGTTGAGGATGTCGGCACCGCCGGCGACTTCCTGGAAGACGTTGTGGTTGCCCTCCAGCTTGTCGCGGCTCTGGTCGACGTAGGCGATGTTGACCGTCGGGCCCATGTCGATCGAACCCGAGTCCGGCTGTTCCTGCCCCGTGATCATCTTGAACAGCGTGGACTTGCCCGCGCCGTTGGGGCCGATGATGCCGATGATCGCGCCCGGAGGCGCGATGAAGCTCAGGTTGTCGATCAGCAGGCGGTCGCCAAAGCTCTTGGAGACGTTCTTGAACTCGATCACCTTGCTGCCCAGGCGCTCGCCCGGCGGAATGAAGATCTCGTTGGTTTCCTGGCGCTTCTGGTAGTCGACCGCCTGCAGCTCCTCGATCCGGGCCAGGCGCGCCTTGCCCTTGCTGCGGCCGCCCTTGGCGTTGCTGCGCGCCCACTCGAGCTCCTTGGCGATCGCCTTCTGGCGCGCCTTCTCGGTCGACTCCTCGCGCTTGAGGCGGTCTTCCTTCTGCACCAGCCAGTCGGTGTAGTTGCCCTTCCACGGAATGCCGCGGCCGCGGTCGAGCTCGAGGATCCACTCGGCGGCGTTGTCGAGGAAGTAGCGGTCATGCGTCACCGCCACCACGGTGCCGGTGTAGCGGGCGAGGAACTGCTCCAGCCATTCGACCGATTCGGCGTCGAGGTGGTTGGTGGGTTCGTCGAGGAGCAGCATGTCGGGCTTCTGCAGCAGCAGGCGGCACAGCGCCACGCGGCGCTTCTCGCCGCCCGACAGCTTGCCGATGACCGCATCCCACGGCGGCAGGCGCAGCGCGTCGGCGGCGACTTCCAGCTGGTTTTCCAGCGTGTGCGCGTCGCCGGCGGCAAGGATCGCCTCCAGGCGCTCCTGCTCCTTGGCCAGCGCGTCGAAGTCGGCGCCGTCCTCCGCGTAGGCGGCGTAGACCTCGTCCAGGCGCGCCTGCGCCTGCAGGACCTCGCCCACGCCTTCCTCGACGGCCTCGCGGACGGTCTTTTCCGGATCCAGCTGCGGCTCCTGCGCCAGGTAGCCGACCTTGATGCCGGGCTGCGGCCGCGCCTCGCCGGAGAAGTCGGTGTCGACGCCGGCCATGATCTTGAGCACCGTCGACTTGCCGGCGCCGTTCAGGCCCAGCAGGCCGATCTTGGCGCCGGGGAAGAACGACAGCGAGATGTCCTTGATGATCTGGCGCTTGGGCGGAACGGTCTTGGAGACGCCGTTCATGGTGTAGATGTATTGCGACATGGGAGCTCCGGTGCAGCGTGGCCGCCGCCCGGGCCTGGGGCCATGGGCGGAAAGCGCGGATGGGATGGCGCGATTATAGGGCTTGCAGCCGGGGCGCAAGCCGCGGCGGCGCTGGAAAATGAATGGAATCCACCGGAGTGGGGCCGGGCCTTGCCGGTAACGCGATGGTTCAGGCGCGCAACGGGATAGTCGGTTCACACCCCCTCCACCGGAGAGTCGTGATGAATCCGATCCGCACCCTTGGACTTGCCACCCTCGCGCTTGCGCTCGGAGTCGCCTTCGCGGCTCCGGCAGAGGCACGCGACAACCACCGTCGCGGCCATGACCGCGGCCATTCCAGCCAGGACTGGCGCCGCGGCGACGACCGCCGCGAGCACCGTCGCGATGATCGCCGCCGCGACTACCGCCAGGCGCGCCGCCATGACGACCGCCGGCATGACCGCTGGCATGACCGCCGCCACGACCGTCGCGACGTCCGCGTGGTCTATGCGCCACCGCCGCGCATGGTGGTGCGCCACCGCGGCCCGCCGCCGTGGGCACGCGGCCACCACTACCGCCACGCCGGCTATGCGCCCACCTACGTGGTCCACGACTACGGTCCCTACGGCCTGCGCCAGCCGCCGCGGGGCCACCACTGGCGCCGCAGCGACACCGGCGACTTCCTGCTCGTGGCCATCGCCACCGGGATCATCGCCGACGTGATCATGGGCCGCTGAGTTCCGGGGGCGCCCGTCCGCCCGGGGGCGGGGGGCGGGCTACAATGGCCCGTCCCCACGGCCCCTGGAGCTGGCATGTTTCCGCGCGACGCACGCATCGAAGCCTATGACCCCGAACTGGCCGCGGCGATCGCCGCCGAAACCCGGCGCCAGGAAGACCACGTCGAGCTGATCGCCAGCGAGAACTACGCCAGCCCCTGCGTCATGGAGGCGCAGGGCAGCCAGCTGACCAACAAGTACGCCGAGGGCTATCCCGGAAAGCGCTATTACGGCGGCTGCGAGCACGTCGACGTCGCCGAGCAGCTGGCGCTGGACCGCGTGAAGCAGCTGTTCGGCGCCGATTACGCGAACGTCCAGCCGCATTCCGGCTCGCAGGCCAACCAGGCCGTGTACCTGGCCCTGCTGCAGCCCGGCGACACGATCCTCGGCATGTCGCTGGCACATGGCGGCCACCTGACCCACGGCGCCAAGGTCAACATCAGCGGCAAGCTGTTCAACGCCATCCAGTACGGCGTCGACGCTCGGGGCCTGATCGATTACGACGAGGTCGAACGTCTTGCCGTCGAGCACCGGCCGAAGATGCTGGTCGGCGGGTTCAGCGCCTATTCGCAGGAAATCGACTGGGCGCGCTTCCGCGCCATCGCCGACAAGGTCGGCGCGATCCTGTTCGTCGACATGGCCCACGTCGCCGGCCTGGTGGCCGCGGGCGTGTACCCGAACCCGGTGCCGCATGCGCACGTGGTGACCTCGACCACCCACAAGACCCTGCGCGGGCCGCGCGGCGGCATCATCGTCGCCAGCCGCGCCGCGATGGGCGAGCGCGCCGACGACATGGTCAAGAAGCTGCAGTCGATCGTGTTCCCCGGCATCCAGGGCGGCCCGCTGATGCACGTCATCGCGGCCAAGGCCGTGGCCTTCAAGGAAGCGCTGGAGCCGGAGTTCAAGGCCTACCAGCAGCAGGTGGTGAAGAACGCGCAGGCGATGGCCAGGGTGATCATCGACCGCGGCTACAAGATCGTTTCCGGCGGCACGAAGAACCACCTGATGCTGGTCGACATGATCGGCAAGGACGTCACCGGAAAGGCCGCCGAAGAGGCGCTGGGCCGCGCCAACATCACCGTGAACAAGAACGCGGTGCCCAACGACCCGCAGAAGCCCTTCGTGACCTCGGGCCTGCGCCTGGGCACGCCGGCCGTGACCACGCGTGGCTACACCGAGGCCGACTGCATCGAGCTGGCCGGCTGGATCTGCGACGTGCTGGACGCGCCGGCCGACGAGGCGGTCATCGCCGCGGTGCGCGACAAGGTCGTCGCCCAGTGTCGGCGCCTGCCGGTCTACGGCTGATGGGCCCGCGCCGGCGGTTCGCGGCGGTGGCGATGGCCGTTTCGGTGGTCCTCGTCGCCGGATGCGCGGCCGGCGGTGGCGCGACGCCTCGCGTGGTCGCCAGCGGGATGGCGCGCGCGCCGCTGGCAAGCAACGACGGTGCACGCTTCGAGGTGCGCTACCAGGCATCGACCGGCCAGTGCTCGGCGGGCGCACTCCAGCTCGTCGCGCGCGACGAACTGCGCGGCCTGGACGCGGAGTGGGACGAGACCGGCGACGGCTGCAGCCCCGCGCGCAAGCTGGAGGTGCCCGCCAGTGCGGATTACCCGGCCCTGCTCCAGGCCCGTGGCGTCAGCGGCGGCGCGCAGGTGCTGGTGCGCATCGACCGCGAAGGGCGGGTGCACGACGCGCGCGCGGTCTGTGCCAGCGACGAGCGCTTCGCCGCCGCCGCCGAAGCCACCGCGCGCGCGATCGCCTACGCGCCGGCCACCTGCGCCGGCGAACCCAGGCGCGCCGCCTTCCTGCTGCCGTTCAACTACGACATCTGACGCCGCCGACGCGATGCACTGCCCCTTCTGCCAGCACGTCGACACCCGGGTCATCGATTCGCGCGTGAGCGACGACGGCGCCACCATCCGGCGCCGGCGCGAGTGCGAAGCCTGCGGGGAGCGCTTCTCGACGCTGGAAACCATCGAGCTGAAGCTGCCGGCGATCATCAAGTCGGACGGCCGCCGCGAGCACTTCGACGCCCGCAAGCTGCGCCAGAGCTTCGACCGTGCGCTGCACAAGCGTCCGGTCTCGGAGGAGCAGATCGAAGCCGCGGTGCGCGCGGTGATCCACCAGCTGCGCATGACCACCGAACGCGAGCTGGCTTCGCGGCGCGTGGGCGAGTTCGTGATGGCCGAGCTGCGCAAGCTCGACCACGTGGCCTATGTGCGCTTCGCATCGGTCTATCGCTCCTTCCAGGACGTGGCCGACTTCCGCGAGGAGCTCGACCGGCTGGAGCGCGACCTGCCCGAGGACGGCCAGCTGCCGCTGCTCGGCGTGGGTGCCGTGGTCGCCTTCGAGCCGCCTTCCGGCAAGGGCCGGAAGCGCTAGCGCGGTGCAGGGCAGGGGCGAGCCAGGGCGCGATCGCAGGCCGCAGGCGGCCGAGGTGCTGCGCCGTGCGCTGGCGCTGTTCGCCGTGGCCGCGCGGGCCGCGATGGAGGCCGACGCCGCGCGCGCCGACGCCGCCGACTGGCAGGCGCGGATGCTGGCGTGGCTGGCGCGCACCGGACTCGATGCCGAGCTCGAAAACGGTGAACGCGCCCTGCTGCAGGCGCCGCCCGGAAGCCTGGGCGAGGCCGCAGTGCTCGACGCCGGCTGGCGCGCCGAGGGCGTCTACGCGCTGGCCTGGGCACTGGGCGTCCACCCGCCGCTGCCCCACGACCGGCTCGCCGACCCCAACGACCTCGCGGGTCCGCTCGGTTTCCTGGACACGCGCGCGCTCGAGGCCCTCGAGGCGGCCAGCCTGCGCCCCGAGCACGAGATCGACAGCTTCCTGGCGCGCCAGCTCGCGGTGCACTGGCGCCTGCGCGAGTACGCGCTGCGCCCGGGCCCGATGGACTTCGCAGCCGTGGTCGCCACCGGCGGCTGGGCGCGGCTGGACATCGATGCCGCGGCGCTGATCGACCGCGACCTCGCGATCGATGGCGACCCCATCGACCGCGCTGCCTCCGACGCGATCAGCCGCTGCACCAGCATCGCCAGCGAGCGCCATCGCGCCGCCAGCTGGCTGGCGGGCGCCGACCCCCTCTACTCGAACGTGGAAACGATCACCTGATGCACGGCTACTCCGAAACCGACCACGTGATGATGGCGCGCGCACTCCGCCTGGCCGAGCGCGGCGCCTGGACGACGCGGCCCAATCCGATGGTGGGCTGCGTCCTGGCCCACGGCGACGCGGTCGTCGGCGAAGGCTGGCACGAGCGCCAGGGCGGGCCGCACGCCGAGGTGTTCGCGCTGGAGGCCGCCGGCGAACGCGCGCGCGGCGCGACCGCCTACGTCACCCTCGAGCCCTGCGCGCACACCGGGCACACCGGACCCTGCGCGGACGCGCTGGTTGCCGCGGGCGTGTCGCGGGTGGTCTCGGCGATGCGCGATCCCTTCCCGCAGGTCGACGGCAGCGGCTTCGAGCGCCTGCGCACGGCCGGTATCGAGGTCTCGCACGGGCTGATGGAAGCCGCCGCGAAGGCGCTCAATCGCGGCTACCTGTCGCGCGTGGTGCGCGGCCGGCCGTGGCTGCGGGTCAAGCTGGCGATGAGTCTCGACGGGCACACGGCGCTGGCCAGCGGCGAATCGAAATGGATCAGCGGAGAAGCCTCGCGCCGTGACGTGATGCGCTGGCGCGCCCGCGCCGGCGCGCTCCTGACCGGCTCGGGCACGGTGATGGCCGACGATCCCCAGTTGACCGTGCGCCTGGACGACGACGCGGAGTTCGTGCCGCCGCTGCGGGTGGTGCTCGATCCGGGCCTCGCCACGGTGGCGCGCGGACGCGTCCGCGAGGGCGACGCCCCCACGCTCTACGTGCACGCGGCCAATGCCAAGCCGCCGCGCGATTTTTCCAGCGACCGGGTCGCCGTGCCGGCGCTCGGCAATGCGCTCGACCTCGCCGCGGTGCTGCGCGTGCTCGCCGATCGCGGCATCAACGAGGTCCAGGTGGAGGCGGGTGCCACGCTGGCCGGCGCCTTCATGCAGGCCGGGCTGGTCGACGAGGTGCTGCTGTACATGGCGCCGGTGCTGCTGGGCGCGCAGGCGCGGCCGCTGTTCGCCGGACTCGACATCCACGACATGACCCAGCGCATGGCGCTGCGGATCGAAGACATCGTCAGCGTCGGCGACGACCTGCGCCTGCGCCTGGTCCCGGCGCAGCCGGCGGGCGATGCCGGCGCGGCAGGATAGGACGCCCATGTTCACCGGAATCATCGAAGCCGTCGGCCGCCTGGCCGGCCGCGAGGCGCGCGGCGGCGATGCCCGCCTGCGGATCCACGTCGGCACGCTGCCCTTCGCGGACGCGAAGCTGGGCGAGAGCGTCGCGGTCAATGGCGTCTGCCTGACCGTGGTCGCCTTCGACGCGACGCACTTCGAGGCCGACGCCTCCAACGAGACGCTCGCGCTGACCACTCTCGGCGGACTGGCGGAGGGCGCGGCGCTCAACCTGGAGCGCGCCATGCTGCCCACCGACCGCCTCGGCGGCCACCTGGTCAGCGGCCACGTCGACGGCGCGGGTCGCGTGCTCGACGTGCGCGAGGACGCGCGCGCGCAGCGCTGGCGCTTCGCCATGCCGTCGGCGCTGGCGAAGTACGTCGCGCAGAAGGGCTCGATCTGCGTGGATGGCGTCAGCCTGACCGTCAATGCCGCCGAAGCCGGGGCCTTCGAGGTCGCGCTGGTACCGCATACGGTGGCCCACACCGCGTTCTCCGCGACGCGCGTGGGTGACCCGGTCAACCTCGAGGTCGACCTGATCGCACGCTATCTCGAACGCCTGCAAAGCGCCCCGTGAACCACCACTGCAGGAGCGGCTATAGCCGCGATCGAAACCATCATGAAGGGCGATCGCGGCTGTAGCCGCTCCCACAGTCGCCAATAGCCGCTCCTACAGGTGCCAGTCGCCGCCGGGCCTCGCCCGCAACTCCGCAATCCTCAACCCAGGTCGCAGTGACATGCCTTTCGCCCCCATCCCCGAACTGCTCGAAGAACTCCGCGCCGGCCGCATGGTCGTCATCGTCGACGACGAGGACCGCGAGAACGAGGGCGACCTGATCATGGCCGCCGAGCTCGTGCGCCCGGCCGACATCAACTTCATGGTCACCCACGCCCGCGGCCTGGTCTGCCTGTCGCTGACCCGCGAGCGCTGCGCGCAGCTGGGCCTGCCGCCGATGGTCCAGTCGAACACGTCGTCGCACCACACCAATTTCACCGTCAGCATCGAGGCCGCCGAGGGCGTCACCACCGGCATCTCCGCCTATGACCGCGCGCACACGATCCGCACCGCGGTGCGCCCGAACGCGGCGCCGTCCGACCTCGCGCAGCCTGGCCACATCTTCCCGCTGACCGCGCAGCCCGGCGGCGTGCTCGCGCGCGCCGGGCACACCGAGGCCGCGGCCGACCTGGCCCTGCTCGCGGGACTGGAGCCGGCCGGCGTGCTGGTGGAGATCCTCAACCCCGACGGCACCATGGCGCGCCGCCCGGAGCTGGAAGTGTTCGCGCGCGAGCATGGGCTCAAGATGGGCTCGATCGAGGCCCTGATCCGCCACCGCCTGGAGACCGAGCACACGGTCGAGTGCGTCGACAGCCGCGACGTCGAGACCGAGCACGGCGCCTTCCGGCTGCACACCTACCACGACCGCCTGGGCCACGCGCTGCACTTCGCCCTGGTGCGCGGCACGCCCGACGCCGACACGCCCACCCTGGTGCGCGTACAGGTGCGCAACGCGCTGGCCGACGTGCTGCGCTGGCGGCGCCCGGACTTCGGCCCGGCGGTGGGTGACGTGCTGGCGGCGATCGACGCCGAAGGGCGCGGTGCACTGGTCCTGCTCGACGGCGGGCAGACGCCTGACGCGCTGTTGCAGCGCCTGCGTGCCGGCGATGCCGGAGCCGTCTCGTCCGACGAGGCCACGACCGCGGCCACCGGGCGGGGCGGGGCGCTGGCCGAATGGCGCCGCAACGGCGCCGGCAGCCAGATCCTCGCCGACCTCGGCCTGGGCAAGCTGCGCGTGCTGGGGACCCCGCGCAAGCAGGTCGGCCTGGCCGGCTTCGGCCTCGAGGTCGTCGAGTACCTCGAGCCGGACGCCTGCTGAAACCGCGCGCTCCGGGCCGCCGCTGCCCGGCCACGGGTCTCCCGGCCGGCCCCTGCCCCGGGAATGCGCCGTGGACGGACCGGCTAGAATGCGCTCCTCCCCAAGGAACACGCCATGACCCATCACGAAGGCGACCTGCACGCGCCCGAAGGCGCGCGCTTCGCGATCATCGCCAGCCGCTGGAATCCGCGCATCGTCGATGCGCTGGTGGGCGCCGCGCGCGCGACGTTCGAGCGCAACGGCGTGCCGCCCCAGGCGGTGGACGTCGTCCGCGTGCCCGGTGCCTGGGAGATCCCCATGGTCGCCGCGCGCCTGGCCGGTGCCGGCGCGCATTCGGCGATCGTCGCCCTGGGCTGCGTGGTGCGGGGTGACACCCGCCATTTCGAGCACGTGGCCGACAGCTGCGCCGAGGGCCTGGCGCGGGTGCAGCTCGAGCGCGGCGTGCCGGTCGCCAACGGCGTGCTCGCGGTCGACGACATGGCCGACGCGGAGAACCGCGCCGGTGGCAGCCATGGCAACAAGGGCGAGGAATGCGCCCTGGTCGCGATCGAGATGTCCAACCTGCTGGTGAAGCTGCCATGAGGCCGAACAGGACCGGCGGAGGCCGCAGCGGCGGCATCGACACCGTCGCGCGCTCGCGCTCGCGCCGGCGAGCGCTGCAGGCGGTGTACGCGATGCAGCTTTCGGGCGTCGACGCGCGCAACGCGATTGCGCAGTTCGCGCACGAGCAGGCGCACGAAGTCGCCGATCTCGAATACTTCGAGGACCTGGTGCGCGGGGTGGAAACCCACCGCCGCGACATCGACGCCGCGCTCGCGCCCTTCCTCGACCGTCCCATCGGCGAGGTCGATCCCATCGAGCGCGCCATGCTGCGCATCGCCGCCTACGAGCTGCGCCACCGCATCGACGTGCCCTACCGGGTGGTCATCGACGAGGCGTTGAAGACGGTCAAGCGCTTCGGCTCCGAGCACGGGCACACCTACGTCAACGGCGTGCTCGACCACGCCGCCGTCGACTGGCGCGCGGCCGAAGTGCAGTCCGCGCGCGGCTGAGCGCGCGCCCGCCGGCATGGCCGAATTCGGGCTGATCGAACGCATCCGCGCACGCGCCGCGCACCCGCGCGACGACGTGGTGCTGGGGATCGGCGACGACGCCGCGCTGCTGCAGCCCCCGCCGGGCATGCAGCTGGTGGTGGCGATGGACACGCTCAACGACGGCGTGCACTTTCCCCATGGCACGGAGGCCGCGCGGGTCGGCTGGAAGGCGCTGGCGGTGAACCTGTCCGACCTCGCCGCGATGGGCGCCGAGCCGGCCTGGTGCACGCTGTCGCTGTCGCTGCCCGACGGCGATCCGGCCTGGGTGGACGGTTTCCTTGATGGCTTCCTGGCGCTCGCCGGCGAGCACCGCGTCGCCCTGGTCGGGGGCGACACCACGCGCGGGCCGCTGTCGATCTCGGTCACCGTGCTCGGCTTCGTCGATCCCGGCCGCGCACTGCGCCGCGATGGCGCGCGCGTGGGCGACCAAGTGTGGGTAAGCGGAAGCCTGGGGGCCGCGGCGGCGGCGCTGGAGCAGTGGCGCGCGGGTGGCGCCCGTGATGCCGCCCTGGGCGAGCGCCTCGACCGGCCGCGCCCGCGCGTTGCGCTGGGGCGCGCGCTGGGCGGTGTGGCCAGCGCCTGCATCGACGTCTCCGACGGCCTGCTGGCCGACCTCGGGCATGTCTGTGCCGCGAGCGCGGTGGGCGTGCTGCTCGACATCGATGCCCTGCCGGGGGCCGATCGCCTGCGTCGGTGGTTCGGAGGCGAGGCGGTCCGCACGCTGCAGGTAGCGGGCGGGGACGACTACGAACTCTGCTTCACCGTGCCCGCGGGCGCCGATGCGATCGCCAGGGCCGCCGCGGGTGCGGCCGCCACGGGTGTCGAAGTCACCCGCGTGGGTACGGTGGTGGCGGGGCAGGGCGTCCAGGCGGTGGATCGGGATGGGCGGCCCTGGCGGCCCGAGCGCCCGGGGCACGAGCACTTCGCCTGAGCGTTCCGGGCCTCACGTTTCGCTCGGGTCCGAGGCCCTCCGCCCTGTAGGAGCGGCTACAGCCGCGATCGCTCCTCGCGAGGTCGGATCGCGGCTGTAGCCGCTCCTACAGGAAGAGCAGATGCGGGGCTCTGGCCCTCAGGCCTGGTCCAGGCTGAACGCATCGCGGTGCCAGGTGAACGCCGGCGCGTCCGGGTCCCCGCTCGCATCGATCACGTCGAAGCGGCAGTAGTCCTCGGCCAGCGTCGGATGCTGCAGCAGGAACAGCTGCGCGGCGCGCACGATGCGCCGGCGCTTGCCGCGGTCGACCGATTCCGCACCGCCGCCGTACTCGGCGCTGGCGCGGTAGCGGACTTCGACGAACACCAGGGTGTCGCCGTCGCGCATCACCAGGTCGAGTTCACCGAGGCGGTAGCCGGCATTGGCCGCCACCTCCACGAGGCCGGCGCGCAGCAGGTGCGCGCGCGCCGCGGCTTCGACGCCGGCACCGCGCCGGCGTGCGTCGATCAACGGCCGGCGCCGGCCAGCGGCACCACGTGGCCGCCGCTGAAGGTCGACCAGGCGGGCGTGCGCAGCACGTGTCCGTCGGCCGACATGCGCAGCACGCCGCTGGCGCTCGACACCGAGGCGTCGGCACCGCTCGCCAGGTGAGCGAGATAGGCCGACAGCAGCCAGCCGTCGTAGCCGAAGGCGAACAGGCGCGCCGCCGGACCGCGGGCGGTGGGCAGGGCGTCCGCCACGCCGCGCGCCGAGGGCAGGCCCGGCACGCCGGAGACGGTCCAGGCATCGGTCGGGAAGGCGATGCCGTCCAGCGCCGCGTCCTCGCCGGGCTTGCCGGTGCCCGACAGCAGCTGCGAGGTCGCCACGCGCGGGCGGCCCGACAGCCCCGCCGCGGACACCTGGGCCGCGGCCAGGCGCGCCTGCGGCCCGCGCAGCGCGAAGAACACCGCGTCCACGCCGCCTTCGGCCTGCACGGCGGCCTGCATCGGGCCGACGAGGTCGGGCGGGCTGTCGCCCACCACCGCCAGCAACTGGGCGACGCCGCCGCCCAGCTCCTGCAGGCGCGCCGACAGTGCGTCGATGCTGCGGCGGGCGTTGTCGTCGCCGGAACTCAGCACCAGCACGCGCTTCGCGCCGCGCGAGGCCAGGAAGTCGGCCGCGGCCTTGCCCTCGTCCTCGGGCGCAAGCGCGTAGCTGGCGCTGTTCGTCGGCGGGGTGCCGGCGCGGTTCAGCGCCAGCACCGGCACGGTGACCGTGGCCTGCTCGAACACCGCATCGACTTCGTCACGGCCCAGCGGGCCCAGCACCTGGTCGGCGCCCTCGGCGACCGCGCGCTGGTAGGCCGCCACCGCGCCATAACCCGTGCCCAGGGTGTCGTAGAACTCGAGGTCGGGACGGCGGCGCTGTTCGCCGTAGTAACCGGCCAGCAGGCCGTCGCGCACGGGGCCGGCGGCCGTTGCCAGGCTGCCGGTCAGCGGCAGCAGCACCGCCAGCTTGCGCGGCGGGCGATAGCCGTCACGCTCCGCGGGCGGGCGATCGCCGGCGTCGAACTGCCAGTGGCTGGTCGACACCGGCTCGGGCAGGCTGGCCGGCGCCTCGGCGGGACGCGAGACCTGCACGGTGGAACAGCCGGCGATGGCCAGGGCGAGGGCGGTGGCGGCGAAGGCCTGCTTCCAGGGGTGGCGCATCTGGTCGTTCCGGCTGCGAGAATGTCCCGGATTCTACCGTCAGCCCCGCAAGGACACGATGCAGCCCGCAGCCGGCACCCTCCATGTCGTCGCCACGCCGATCGGCAACCTCGCCGACCTCTCGCCGCGTGCACTGGACACGCTGCGCTCCGTGGCCGCGGTCTGCGCCGAGGACACCCGGCATACGCGCCAGCTGCTGGCGCACTTCGGCATCGAACGGCCGCTGCTGGCGCTGCACGAGCACAACGAGGCCGAGGTCGCGGACAGGCTGGTCGCCCGCCTGGCGGCCGGCGATTCGCTGGCGCTGGTGTCCGACGCGGGCACGCCGCTGGTCAGCGATCCCGGCTTCCGGCTGGTGCGCGCCGCGCGCGAGGCCGGCATCCGCGTCAGCCCGGTGCCCGGCGCGAGCGCGATCGTCGCCGCACTGAGCGTCGCCGGGCTGCCCAGCGACCGCTTCACCTTCGAAGGCTTCCTGCCGGCCAAGGCGGGCGCCCGGCGCGAGCGCCTGGCCGCGCTGGCGGGCGAGGTGCGGACGCTGGTCTTCTATGAGTCCTCGCACCGCATCGCCGACACCCTGGCCGACTGCGTCGCGGCCTTCGGCGGCGACCGCCCCGCGGTGGTGGCGCGCGAACTGACCAAGCTGTTCGAAACCGTGCTAGACGGCGACCTGGCGGCGCTGCAGGCGCAGGTCGAGGCCGATCCCAACCAGCGCCGCGGCGAGTTCGTGCTGCTGGTGCAGGGCGCGGGCGAGGATGCCGATGCGCGGATCGCCGAGGGCCGGCGCGTCTACGCCCTGCTGGCGGCGGAACTGAAACCGTCGGTGGCAGCCCGCCTGGCCGCGGAGATCACCGGCGCGCCGAGGAAGGCGCTGTACGGCGGCTAGCCGGAGGCGCGCGTGTCGAGTCGGGGCGCCTCGGCGACGAAGGGCGCGGCCGCCGGCGTGCGACAATGCGCGCGGCGGAGTCGGCCAGACAGTCGCGTCATCCGGAACCACTTCGGTGGAACCGGGTGCCGAGGAAAGTCCGGGCTCCACAGGGCACGGTGCCAGGTAACGCCTGGGCGGCGAGAGCCGACGGAAAGTGCAACAGAAAGATACCGCCGATGGCCGGACGCCCTTCGGGGCGAATGGATCAGGCAAGGGTGAAATGGTGCGGTAAGAGCGCACCGCGAGTCTGGCAACAGACCGGCACGGCAAACCCCACCGGGAGCAAGACCAAATAGGGACCTCATGGCGCGGCCCGCGTCGGGTCCGGGTAGGTTGCTTGAGCGTATCGGTGACGATGCGCCTAGAGGAATGACTGTCCACGACAGAACCCGGCTTATCGGCCGGCTCCGCCACCTCTTTCCTCCGACCGCCCCGGCGCGGGTGGGAGGCGCTTGTGGCGAATGTCCCTCGGCGGCATGGGTGCCGTGGCCCTTCCCGGCATCCAGGCCGCCTCCTCCTTGAATTTCGCCACAAGGGCCTCCCACCCACGCCGGGGCTGCTTCTCTCCCACCCCGAGCATTCGCACACCGCGACGACGTCGCCAGCTTGCGCTGGTGCCCGGCTCTCCCCACCAGTCCACCTCGGCGGTTGGAGCCGGGCGTGGTTGCCCTTGGGTGCGAAATTCAAGGAGGAGGCGGCCTGGATGTCGGGAAGGGCCACGGCATCCATGCCGCCGGGGGACATTCGCACCCAAGGGCAACCACGCCTGGCCGCCCGCCGGGGGACATTCTCACCCAGGGCAACCACGGCCGGCATCGCCAAACCCGACATGTCAAAACCATGTGAAGAAGGTCACGGTTCTCACAATCTGAGACGAATCATGAGCTTGTGGATAAAGCTTGAACAAGTCTCTCAAGTTCGCTGCAAGTCATTGACGGCACTGGCGAAAATTCCCCACAGGAGCTGTTGACAAGGGTGGGGGTCACTCCTAAGGTGGTGTCGTGTGGGGAGACCGGGAATATCGTGGTTTTCCGACGCATGAAACCCGCCGCAGACGGGTATGGAGTGGCAGACGTGTTGCAGGGCGAGAACGCCATCACGATCGACGACAAGGGACGGCTGGCGATTCCGACCGGCTACCGGGAGATCGTCGCGTCCGATTTCGGCAACCGCCTCGTGATCACCTACAACCCCTTCGAGGTTGGCGCCCTCTGGATCTACCCCTACGCCGTCTGGGAAGGCGTGCGTGACAGCGTCAACAAGCTGTCGCGCCTGAAGGCGACCAACCGCGCCATGCAGCTGAAGCTGGTGGGCGCCGCCTCGATCGTCGAGCCGGACGGCAACGGACGCATCGCCATTCCCGCCAGCATGCGCAACGCGCTGGGCCTCGAGAAGAAGGCCGTCCTGCTGGGCATGGGCGACAGGTTCGAACTCTGGAGCGAGCAGGCACATCGCGCGCAGATCGGGACGCCGCTGGGCGACGACGATCTGGGCGACGACCTGGTCGGGTTGCAGCTGTGACCGTGGGTGCCGCGGATGCCCGCTCCGCGCACCTTCCGGTCTTGTTCAAGCAGGTCATGGAAGGGCTGCGCGTGCGTGAGGACGGGACGTACCTGGATGGCACCTTCGGCCGCGGCGGCCACGCGCGTGGCGTGCTGCAGGCGCTGGGGAGTGGAGGCCGGCTGCTGCTGATGGACAAGGATCCCGAGGCCATCGCCGTCGCCGAACGCGGGTTCGGCACGGACCCGCGCGTCTCGATCTTCCGCGGCAGCTTCGCCGAACTGGGCCGCTGGGACGCTGCCTCTTCCGGACTCGATGGCGTGCTGTTCGACCTCGGCGTGTCCTCGCCCCAGCTCGACGTCGCCGAGCGCGGCTTCAGCTTCGGCAAGGACGGCCCGCTCGACATGCGCATGGACCCCGACGCCGGCGAAAGCGCCGCGCAGTGGCTGGCGCGCGCTTCCGCCGACGAGATCGCCGACGTGCTGTGGACCTATGGCGAGGAGCGGATGAGCCGCCGCAT
Source organism: Luteimonas sp. MC1750 (assembly GCF_016615955.1). NCBI lineage: Bacteria > Pseudomonadati > Pseudomonadota > Gammaproteobacteria > Lysobacterales > Lysobacteraceae > Luteimonas > Luteimonas sp. MC1750. The sequence continues at coordinate 2,468,455 of NZ_CP067113.1, read as the reverse complement.
CGCCCGCACCATCGTCGAGCGCCGGATCGCGACGCCGCTGACCCGAACCGGGCAGCTGGCCGAGCTGATCGCCTCGGTGATGCCGCGTCCGAAGCCGAGCCGCCACGAGATCCATCCCGCCACGCGCTCGTTCCAGGCCATCCGCATCCACGTCAACCAGGAGCTGGCCGACCTGGAGACCGGCCTGGCCGCCGCGCACGACGCGCTGCGCCCGGGCGGCCGGCTGGCGGTGATCAGCTTCCACTCGCTGGAAGACCGGATCGCCAAGCGCTTCATCGCCGCGCGTGCCAAGCCACCGGCGGGCAATCGCCGCCTGCCCGAAGCCGCGCCGTTCGTGCCGACCCTGCGCGAGATCGGCGGCGCCATCCGCGCCGGTTCCGACGAGCTTGCCGACAATCCGCGTGCGCGCAGCGCCGTGCTGCGCGTGGCCGAGAAGTTGGAGGCGGTGGCATGACCCGCTTCCTGGTCATCGTGCTGCTCGCGGCGAACATCGTCGCGGGCATCGGCGTGGTCCACGCGCGCCACCAGCATCGCCAGCTCTTCGTCGAGCTGACCCGGCTGGTGGACGAGCGCGACGAGCTCAACATCGACTTCGGCCGCCTGCAGCTCGAACAGGCCACCTGGGCCGAGGCCAACCGCGTCGACCAGGTCGCACGCGCGCGACTGGGGATGAAGTTCCCCGAGGCCGACGAGATCGTGGTGGTGCAGCCGTGAGGTTCCGCCGCGACCGCAACGGGACCGTCAGGCCGCGGGGCCGCGCGCAGTTCGACCTGCGCGGGCGGTTGAAGCTGATCGTCGGCGTGCTCGGCGCCTGCGGCGTCATCCTGGTGGCGCGCGCGGTCGACCTGCAGCTGGTCGACAACGCCTACTACCAGCAGAAGGCCGATTCGCGCTTCCTGCGCGAGATCCCGATCGCCACCTCGCGCGGCATGATCACCGACCGCAACGGCGAGCCGCTGGCCGTGTCGTCGCCGGTCGACAGCGTCTGGGGCAATCCGCAGGAGCTGCTCAAGCACCCGGACCGGCTGCCGCAGCTCGCCGAGGCCCTCGGCGTACCGCTGGACCACCTCGAGCGCCGCCTCGCGCAGCGCGCCGACAAGGAATTCGTCTACCTCAAGCGCCGCATCAATCCGAACGAGGCCGAGGCGATCCTGGCGCACAAGGTGCCCGGGGTGTTCTCGCAGCGCGAATTCCGCCGCTTCTATCCGCAGGGCGAGGCGCTGGCCCACGTGCTCGGCTTCACCAACATCGACGACGCCGGCCAGGAAGGCGTGGAGCTTGCGTTCGACGAATGGCTGCGCGGCACGCCGGGCGCGCAGAAGGTGATCCGCGACCGCCGCGGCCGCATCGTCGAGAACGTCGACCTGGTGCGCGCCGCGCAGCCGGGCAAGGACCTCACGCTCAGCATCGACCGCCGCGTGCAGTACCTCGCGCACCGCGAGCTGCGTGCCACGCTCGAGCGGACCGGCGCCAGCGCGGGCTCGGTGGTGGTGATGGACATCAGTACCGGCGAGATCCTCGCCATGGCCAACCTGCCGACCTACAACCCGAACTCGGTCACCGGCGAGCACCGCGATGCGCGCCGCAACCGCGCCGTGACCGACCTCATCGAGCCCGGCTCGACGATCAAGCCGATCACCGTGGCGGCAGGGCTCTCGGCCGGCGTGATCACCCCGCAGACGATCTTCGACACCAACCCCGGCTGGATCCCCAACGGCCGCTACCGCACCACCGACCACCGCAACCTGGGCGTGCTCGACACCACGGGCGTGATCACCAAGAGCTCGAACATCGGCACCTCGCGGATCGTCGCGAAGTTGGACAACGCCTACTTCCACGACTACCTCGCCAGCCTGGGCTTCGGCCGCAGCACCGGCAGCGGCTTCCCCGGCGAAGCCTCGGGCCTGCTGCCGCCGGCCGCCAACTGGAGCGGCACCAGCAAGCAGACCATGAGCTACGGCTACGGCCTGTCGGTCACGCCGCTGCAGATCGCGCGCGCCTACGCCACGCTGGCCAACCACGGGCGCGCCGTGCGCCCGACCCTGGTCAAGGGCCAGCACGAAGAGCCCGCGCAGGTGATGGACGCCACCGTGGCCGACACCGTGCTGAAGATGATGCAGACGGTCACCGAGCCGGGCGGCACCGCGATCCAGGCCGCGATCCCGGGCTACCACGTCGCCGGCAAGACCGGTACCGCGCGCAAGGCCTCGGGCGGCGGCTACTCGCGCCGCTACGTGTCCTTCTTCGCCGGCGTGGTGCCGGTCGAGAACCCGCGCTACTCGATGGTGGTGGTGATCGACGATCCGGATCCCGCCAAGGGCATCTACGGCGGCGCGGTGGCTGGCCCGGTGTTCCAGAAGACCATGGATGGCGCCCTGCGCCTGATGGACGTGCCGCCGGACGACATCGAGACCTGGCTGGCCGAGCAGGCCAAGCAGCAGGCCAAGGAGCGCGCGCGGAGTGCGCCGCGCCAGGCGCGTGCGAGTGCCGCGTTGTCCACGGGCGCGCTGCCGGCCGGTGCCACCCCGGCCTCGTTGCCGGCAGCCGCCGCGCCGGGAGGGCGTCGGTGAGCCGCCGCATGCGCCTGGCCGAACTGCTGCCCGACGTCGACGGCGTGCCGCCGTCGCTCGAGGTGTCGGGCCTGGTGCTCGACAGCCGCAGCGTGCGCGCAGGCGACGGCTTCGTCGCCATCGGCGGCTTCGGCACCCATGGCCTGCACTTCGCCGGGCGCGCGCTGGCCGATGGTGCCGCCGCCGTGCTCTTCGAGCCGCCGGTGCCGGGCGACGTGCCTGCGCCGCCTGCCGGCGCGATCGCCGTCCCCGGCCTGCGCGCGCGCATGGGCGCGATGGCCGATGCCTTCCATGGCCGTCCTTCGGCGGCGATGTCCACGGTCGCCGTGACCGGCACCAACGGCAAGACCTCGACCGTGCAACTGCTGGCGCAGGCCTGGGAGCTGCTCGGCCGCCGCGCCGCGACCATCGGCACGCTGGGCGCGGGCCTGCACGGCGACGTGCGCCCGACCGGCTTCACCACGCCGCTGGTGCTGCAGGTGCACGCGCTGCTCGCCGAGCTGCGCGACGCCGGCGCGCAGGCGGTGGCGATGGAAACCAGCTCGCATGCGCTCGACCAGGGCCGCGTGGACGCGGTGCATTTCGAAGTCGGCGTGTTCACCAACCTCACCCGCGACCACCTCGACTACCACGGCGACATGGCCACCTACGGCGCGGCCAAGGAGCGCCTGTTCGCGGTGCCGGGGCTCGCGGCCGCGGTGGTCAACGTCGACGACGGCTTCGGCCAGGGACTGTTCGCGCGCCTGCCCCCGGGCCTGCGCCGCATCGCCACCAGCGCGCGCGACGACGCGCGGGCCGAGGTGGCGGCATCGGACGTCGTGCTCGACGTGGCGGGGATCGCCTTCGGGCTGCGCGTGGGCCAGGCGCGGCACGCCGTGCGTTCGCCGCTGCTCGGCCGCTTCAACGTCGAGAACCTGCTGGCCGTCGCCGGCGTGCTGCATGCCCAGGGCGTCGCCGCCGACGCGATCGCCGGCGTGCTGGGCCGGCTGCAGCCGATCGCCGGACGCATGAACCGCCTCGGCGGCCACGATGGCCTGCCGCTGGTCGTGGTCGACTACGCGCACACGCCGGATGCCCTCGTGCAGGCGCTGTCCAGCGTCCGTGCCCACGCCGCCGGCCGCATCACCTGCGTCTTCGGCTGCGGCGGCGAGCGCGACCGCGGCAAGCGCCCGGAGATGGCGGCCGCGGCCGAGCAGGGCGCCGACGCCGTGATCGTGACCGACGACAACCCGCGCGGCGAAGAAGGCGATGCCATCGTGGCCGAAATCATGGCCGGGTTCGCCGACGCGTCGCGGGTGACGGTGCAGCGCGACCGCGCCGCCGCCATCGCGCGTGCCGTGGGCGCGGCGGGTCCCGGCGACATCGTGCTGGTCGCGGGCAAGGGCCACGAGTCCTGGCAGGAGATCGGCGGCGTCCGCCATCCCTTCGACGACCGCGACGTGGCGCAGCGCGCCCTCGGAGGCCGGGCATGAAGCCAATGGCGCTCTCGCAGGTCGCGCAGGCCTGCAATGGCCGGCTCCAGGGCGAGGACCTGCTCGTCGACGCGGTCGTGAGCGACAGCCGGACCCTGGCCGCGGGCGGCGCGCCGCTGTTCGTGGCGATCGCCGGCGAGCAGTTCGACGGCCATGCGCATGTCGCGGCAGCGGCCGCCAGCGGCGCGGTCGCGGCCCTGGTGTCGCATCCCGTCGACGCGCCGCTGCCGCAGGTCGTGGTCGGCGATACGGTCGAGGCGCTGGGGTCGCTTGCCCGCACATTGCAGGCCGCGCGCGTCGGGCAGTCGGTGGTCGCGGTCACCGGCAGCAACGGCAAGACCAGCGTCAAGGAGCTCGCCCTGTCGATCCTCGGGCGCTTCGCGACCGTGGTCGCGAGCCCGGGCAACCGCAACAACGAGATCGGCCTGCCGCTGGCGATGATCGACGCCGACGACGCGGCGCGCTTCGCGGTCTACGAGATGGGTGCCGGCAAGCCTGGCGACATCGCGTACCTCGCCGGCATCGCGGCGCCGCGCGTGGCGCTGGTGAACAACATCGCCCCCGCGCACCTCGAGCGCATGGGCACGATCGCCAACGTCGCCGACGTCAAGGGCGCGATCTACGACGCCCTGCCGGCCGATGGCACCGCGGTGGTCAACGCCGACGACGCCTTCGAGTCGTTCTTCGCCGAGCGCGCGCATGGTCGGCGGATCCTGCGCTTCGGCTTCGTGGCCCGCGCCGACGTGCGCGTGCGCGACCTGGTGCTGCGCGAGGACGGCAGCGACTTCGTGCTGGTGACGCCGCTGGGCGAGGCCGCGGTCGCGCTGGCGCTGCCGGGCAGGCACAACGTCGCCAATGCGATGGCCGCGGCGGCGCTGGCCTTGGCCTGCGACGCCCCGCTTGCTGCGATTGCCGAGGGGCTCACGCTGGCCCGGCCGGTGCAGGGTCGCCTGGTGCGCCACCGCCTGCCGGACGCCTGGCTGGTCGACGACAGCTACAACGCCAATCCGGGTTCGCTGGCCGCGGCGATCGACACCCTGGCCACGGCCGGCGGTGGCGGCTGGCTGGTGCTCGGCGACATGCGCGAACTGGGCGAGGACGCCGAAGCGCTGCACGCGGCCGCGGGCCGCCGCGCGCGCGAGGCGGGCGTGGCGCGGCTGTTCGCGCTGGGCAGGCTGGCGGCGAAGGCGGTCGAGGCGTTCGGCGAGGGCGGCCAGGTGTTCGCATCCCACGAAGACCTCGCCGCCGCGGTGAAGGACGCCCTTGTAGGAGCGGCTACAGCCGCGATCGCCACGCCGCGGATGCCAGCTGTCGACGACACCCGGATCGCGGCTGTAGCCGCTCCCACAGGGGCGGGTCGTTCGCCGGCGGTGGCGGGTGATCGGCCGGTGCCCACGGTGCTGGTGAAGGGTTCGCGCGGCAGCGCGATGGATCGCGTGGTCCACGCGCTGCTTGAAGGAGTCGACACCCATGCTGCTTGAACTCACGCGCTGGCTGCAGCAGCTCGAAGGCCTGTTCGGCCTGTTCGGCTACTTGACCTTCCGCGGCATCCTCGCGGCCCTCACCTCGCTGGCGCTGTCGCTCTGGTGGGGTCCGGCGGTGATCCGCAAGCTGGCCCAGTACAAGGGTGGGCAGCCGATCCGCCAGGACGGGCCGCAGACGCATTTCTCCAAGGCCGGCACGCCGACCATGGGCGGTGGGCTGATCCTGATCACGGTGCTGGCCTCGGTGCTGCTGTGGGGCGACCTGCGCAACAAGCACGTGTGGCTGGTGCTGGTGGTGATGGCCGGCTTCGGTGCCATCGGCTGGTGGGACGACTGGATCAAGATCGTCAAGCGCGACCCCAACGGCATGCGCTCGCGCACCAAGTACGCGCTGCAGTCGGTGATCGGCCTCGCCGCCGGCCTGTTCCTGTGGTTCAGCGCCGACACGCCCGTCGCGACCACGTTCTACATCCCGTTCTTCAAGGCGGTGGCACTGCCGCTGGCCGGCGTGTCCTTCGTCGCCATCGCCTACTTCTGGATTGTCGGCTTCTCCAACGCGGTCAACCTGACCGACGGCCTGGACGGCCTGGCGATCATGCCGACCGTGCTGGTGGCCTGCGCGCTGGGCGTGTTCGCCTATGCCTCGGGCAACGCGGTGTTCGCCGAGTACCTGCAGATCCCGCGGGTGCCGGGGGCCGGCGAGCTGGTGATCATCTGCGCCGCGATCGCGGGGTCCGGCCTCGGATTCCTCTGGTTCAACACCTATCCGGCGATGGTCTTCATGGGCGACATCGGCGCGCTGGCGCTGGGTGCCGTGCTCGGCTGCATCGCGGTGATCGTGCGGCAGGAGCTGGTGCTGGTGGTGATGGGCGGCATCTTCGTGATCGAGACGCTGTCGGTGATGATCCAGGTCGCCAGCTTCAAGCTCACCGGCAAGCGCGTGTTCCGCATGGCGCCGATCCACCACCACTTCGAGCTCAAGGGCTGGCCGGAGCCGCGCGTGATCGTGCGCTTCTGGATCATCTCGGTGATCCTCGTGCTGGTCGGCCTCGCCACCTTGAAGGTGCGCTGATGGACAGGACCCACGACCGCAGCAGCCAGGCCGTCCGCCTCGAGTCCATCGGCGGGCGCTACGACCCGTGGATGCTCGGTGCCGCACTGGCGCTGGCGTCGCTCGGCATCGTGATGGTGGGCTCGAGCTCGATCGCCATCGGCGAGGAGCTGGGCGTGGGCCCCAACTACTTCCTGGTGCGCCACGTGGTGTTCATGGGCCTGGGCGGCGTGCTCGCCTTCATGGCGATGCGGCTGGAGCTCAAGACCGTCGAGCGTTACGACCGGCTGCTGCTGCTGGGCTGCGTGCTGGCGCTGCTGGCGGTGTTCATTCCGGGGCTGGGCTCCAGCGTCAACGGCGCGCAGCGCTGGATCAACCTGGGCGTGTCCAAGTTCCAGGCCGTCGAGGCGGTCAAGGTGATGTACATCGTCTGGCTGGCCAGCTACCTGGTGCGCTTCCGCGACGAGGTCAACGCCACCTGGGGCGCCATGCTGAAGCCGATCGGCGTGGCCGTGGTGCTGATGGTCCTGCTCGCGTTCCAGCCCGACTTCGGTTCGCTGGCGCTGATCCTGGCGATCACCGCCGGGATGCTGGTGCTGGGCGGCGTCCACCTGCCGCGGATGGCCGCGCCGGTGGTGCTGCTGCTGCCGGCGCTGGCCGCGGTGGCGATCGCCGAGCCCTACCGCATGCGTCGCCTGACCTCGTTCATGGACCCCTTCGCCGATCCCTTCAACAGCGGCTACCAGCTGGCCAACGCGCTGATGGCGGTCGGTCGCGGCGAGTTCTGGGGCGTGGGCCTGGGCGCTTCGATCCAGAAGCTCAACTACCTGCCCGAAGCGCATACCGACTTCATCCTCGCGGTGATCGCCGAGGAGCTCGGCTTCGTCGGCGTCTGTCTGGTGATCGGGCTGTACGCGCTGCTGGTCGGCCGCGCCTTCCTGATCGGGCTGCGCTGCGTCGAGAACCGCCGCCACTTCGCCGGCTACATCGCCTTCGGCATCGCGCTGTGGATGAGCCTGCAGACCCTGGTCTCGATCGGCGTGAACCTCGGCCTGCTGCCGACCAAGGGGCTGACCCTGCCGCTGGTCTCGTCGGGCGGCTCCAGCGTGATGATGACCTGCGTCGCGGTGGGCCTGCTGCTGCGCGTGTCCTACGAGCTCGACCGCACCCAGCGCCAGGTCGCGCGCCTGCGTGGCGAAGCCGCCTCGCCTGCCGCGCCGCCGGCGCCGATGCCCGCCACCACCCAGCCGGTGCCGTCGCTGGCCGCGCGCGGCACCAGCCGCCTGCGCCAGCGCATCGAGCCCCGCCTCAGCCCCGGAGCCCAGGCATGATCCGCCGCCTTCACGATACCCACGGCGTGCCGATGGCCGACTTCGCGCGGCGGCATTCGCGCGTGCATTTCATCGGCATCGGCGGCACCGGCATGAGCGGCATCGCCGAGGTGCTGTGCACGCTGGGCTACCAGGTCTCGGGTTCGGACATGGCCGACAGCGCGGTGACGCGCCGCCTCGCGGGCCTTGGCGCGACCGTGCATCGCGGCCACGGCGCGGCCAACGTGCTGGGCACCGACTGCGTGGTGGTGTCGAGCGCCATCCAGCCCGACAACCCGGAGCTGCTGGAAGCCCGCGCGCAGCGCATCCCGGTGGTGCCGCGCGCCGAGATGCTGGCCGAGCTGATGCGCTTCCGCCGCGGCGTCGCCGTGGCCGGCACCCATGGCAAGACCACCACCACCTCGTTGCTGGCGAGCGTGCTGGCCGAGGGTGGCCTCGATCCCACCTTCGTCATCGGCGGCAAGCTGCTGGCCGCCGGCGCCAACGCGCGCCTGGGCGGCGGCGACTGGCTGGTGGCCGAGGCCGACGAGAGCGACGGCAGCTTCTTGCGCCTGAATCCACTGGTCGCCATCGTCACCAACATCGACGTCGACCACCTGGAGAACTACGGCGGCGATTTCGCTCGCGTGCAGCAGGCGTTCTCCGAGTTTCTGCACCGGCTGCCGTTCTACGGCCTCGCGGTGCTGTGCATCGACGACCCCGAAGTGGCGGCGCTGGCCGGCACGGTTTCGCGCCACGTGATGACCTACGGCTTCCATGCCGACGCCGACGTGCGCGCCGACAACGTGCGCCAGGACGGCGCCACGATGTACTTCGACCTGGTGCTGCCCGACGGCTCGTCCACGCCGATGGAGCTGGCGATGCCGGGCCGGCACAACGTGCAGAACGCGCTCGCGGCGGCGGCGGTGGCCTGGGAGCTGGGCGTCCAGCCGGACGCGATGCGCACCGCGCTGGCGAAGTTCGCGGGCGTCGGCCGCCGCTTCAACCGCCTGGCCGAGCTCACCACCGCGCGCGGCGCGCGGGTGCAGCTGGTCGACGACTACGGGCACCATCCGCGTGAACTGGCGGCGGTGTTCGAAGCCGCGCGCGGCGGCTGGCCCGAGCGCCGCCTGGTCGTGGCCTTCCAGCCGCACCGCTACAGCCGCACGCGCGACCTGCTCGACGACTTCGCGGGCGTCCTGTCCGACGTCGACGCGCTGGTGCTGACCGAGGTCTACCCGGCCGGCGAGCAGCCGCTGCCGAATGCCGACGCGCGTGCGCTGGCGCGCGCCATCCGCGCCCGCGGCCGCATCGACCCGGTCGTGGTCAACGGACCGGGCGACCTGCGCGACGTGCTGCCCGACATCCTCGAGGACGGCGACCTGCTGCTGGTCATGGGCGCCGGCGACATCGGCCACGCCTCGCAGAGCCTGGCCGCCGACGGCTTCCCGGCCGCGGGGGAGGGCGCATGAGCCTGCACCTGCCCGCACTGCGCGTGACCGATGCCACCGCCTTCGGCCGCGTGGCCGTGCTGCTGGGCGGCGACACCAGCGAGCGCGAGGTGTCGCTGGACTCCGGCGCCGGCGTGCTCGAGGCCCTGCGCTCGCGCGGCGTGGACGCGCACGCCGTCGACGGCGTCCCGACGCTGCTGGCCGAGCTGCAGGCCGGGCGCTACGCCCGCGTGTTCAACATCCTCCACGGCGGCGCCGGCGAGAACGGCACGCTCCAGGGCCTGCTCGACGCGCTTGGCGTGCCGTACACCGGCTCGCGCGTGCTTGGCAGCGCGCTGACCATGGACAAGATCCGCACCAAGCAGGTCTGGCTGTCCGAAGGCCTGCCGACCCCCCGCTACGAGCGGCTGGCGAAGGGCGCCGACCTGGCCGCCGCCGCCGCGCGCCTCGGCTATCCCGTGTTCGTCAAACCGTCGTCCGAAGGCTCCAGCGTCGGCGTGTTCCGCGTGCTGGCCGAGGCCGACCTGGCGCCGGCGATCGCGTTCGCGGCCGCGTACGACGGCGAGCTGCTGATGGAGCAGATGGTGCGCGGCGACGAGCTGACCGTCGGCATCCTCGGCGACGTCGCCCTGCCGTCGATCCGCATCGTGCCGGCCGGCGAGTGGTACGACTACCACGCCAAGTACGTCGCCGAGGACACGCAGTACCTGTGTCCGGGCCTCGACGGCGAGGACGAAGCCGCGATCCGCGACCTGGCGCTGCGCGCCTTCCGCGCGGCGGCGTGCAGCGGCTGGGGCCGCGTCGACGTGATGCGCGACCGCGAGCGCGGCCTGCAGCTGATCGAGGTGAACACCGCGCCGGGCATGACCAGCCATTCCCTGGTGCCCAAGGCCGCCGCGCAGCTGGGTTGTGACTACGCCGAGCTGTGCTGGCGCGTGCTGGAGCAGACGCTGTGAACGCACTGGCGCGCATCCTCGCCTGGACGCTCGCGGTGGCGCTGGTCGCGCTGCCGGTGGTCGCCGTGGTCCAGGGCTGGATCGGCGCCGAGCGCTGGCCGCTACGCACGCTGCGGATCAACGACAACCTCCAGCAGGTCGATCCGGCCGTCGTGCGCGAAGCGGTGCTGCCCTATGCGCAGCAGGGCTTCTTCGCGGTGCGCCTGGACGAGGCGCGCCACGCCGTCGCGCGCCTGCCCTGGGTGGAGCAGGCGGAGGTGTCCAAGCGCTGGCCCGACGTGCTCGAAGTGCGGGTCAGCGAACACCGTCCCTACGCGCGCTGGGGCGAGGGCCGCCTGCTGTCCCAGCAGGGCCGCGTATTCCCCGCCGCGGATGTCGACGTGCCGCAGGGCCTGCCGCTGCTGCACGGCCCCGACGGCCGCGTCGACGAGGTGGTCGAGCTGTACCAGGAAGCCAGCGGCCTGTTCGCGCCGGCCGGCTACAGCGTGCGTGCGCTGCTGCTCGACAACCGCGGCAGCTGGGCGATGGTCCTCTCCAACGGCACCGAGGTGGTCATCGGCAGCCACCAGGCGCGCATCCGCATGGCCCGTTTCGCCCGCCTCCTGCCGCAGCTGCTGCAGCAGGAACAGCTGCCGCTGTCGCGCGCAGATCTCCGATACACGAATGGCTTCGCCCTGACCTGGGCCGAGGAAAGCACTGCATGAACCGCAAAGGCGACAAGGCCCTGATCGTCGGCCTCGACATCGGCACCTCCAAGGTGGTGGCCCTGGTGGGCGAGTACTCGCCGGGCAACCCGATCGAGGTGATCGGCATCGGCAGCCACGAATCGCGCGGGCTCAAGCGCGGCGTGGTGGTCGACATCGAGTCCACCGTGCAGTCGATCCAGCGCGCGATCGAAGAGGCCGAGCTGATGGCCGGCTGCGACATCCGCTCGGTCTACGCCTCGATCTCAGGCAGCCACGTGCAGTGCAAGAACTCGCCGGGCATCGTGCCGATCCGCGACGGCGAAGTGACTTGGTCGGACCTCGACCGCGTGCTCGACGCCGCCAAGGCGGTCGCGATCCCGGCCGACCAGAAGATCCTGCACGCGATCCCGCGCGAATACGTGCTCGATGATTCGCAGGAAGGCATCCGCAACCCCGTCGGCATGACCGGCGTGCGCCTGGAGGTGCATGCGCACCTGGTGGTCTGCGCGCAGTCGGCCGCCGCCAATATCTCGAAGTGCGTGCAGCGCTGCGACCTGCAGATCGACGACCTGGTGCTCTCCTCGCTGGCCTCGAGCACCGCGGTGCTGACCAGCGACGAGCGCGAGCTGGGCGTGGTGATGGTCGACATCGGCGCCGGCACCACGGATCTCGCCGTGTTCGTGCAGGGTGCGATCTGCCACACCTCGTCGCTGCCGATCGCCGGCGACAAGGTGACCGAGGACATCGCGCACATGCTGCGCACGCCCACGCCCGAGGCCGAGCAGATCAAGGTCCGCTACGCCTGCGCGCTGGCGCAGCTGGCGACCAGCGAGGAGTCGATCCAGGTGCCGAGCGTCGGCGACCGCCCGCCGCGGCGCCTGCCGCGCCAGTCGCTGGCCCAGGCCGTGCAGGCGCGCTACGAGGAGATCTTCGAGATGGTGCAGGCCGAACTGCGCCGCTCGGGCTTCGAGCAGCACGTGCGCGCCGGCATGGTGCTCACCGGCGGCGCCGCGAAGATGGAAGGCGTGGTCGAACTGGCCGAGGAAATGCTGCAGATGCCGGTGCGCGTGGGCATCCCGCAGCACGTCACCGGCCTGGGCGAAGTGGTCAACAACCCGGTCCACGCCACCGGCGTCGGCCTGCTGCTCATGGGCAGCCAGATCGAGCACCCACGCCGCCCCGTGCTGCCCACCGGCCGCGCCGGCAGCGTCCTGAAGAAGCTCAAGACCTGGTTCCAGGGGGAGTTCTGACCATGGCCAGCACCCGCCAACACCCCTGTAGGAGCAGCTACAGCTGCGACCCCTCCCACGACACCCGTCGAAAACGAAAACGAAGCATCCGCACCACCCCGCGACACCCATAACAACAAAAACCAGCACCACATCACGACATCAAGAGGACTACGGACATGGCGCACTTCGAACTGGTTGAAAAGATGGCTCCCAACGCCGTCATCAAGGTCATCGGCGTGGGTGGCGGCGGTGGCAACGCCGTCAACCACATGGTCAACAGCAGCGTGGACGGCGTGGAGTTCATCACCGCCAACACCGACGCGCAGGCGATCAAGAACTGCGGCTCCAAGCTGCAGCTGCAGCTCGGCACCAGCGTCACCAAGGGCCTGGGCGCAGGTGCCAATCCGGAAGTCGGCCGCCAGGCCGCGCTCGAGGACCGCGACCAGATCATGGAAGCGCTGCAGGGCGCGGACATGGTCTTCATCACCGCCGGCATGGGCGGCGGCACCGGCACCGGTGCGGCGCCCGTCGTCGCGCAGCTGGCCAAGGAGATGGGCATCCTGACCGTCGCCGTGGTCACCAAGCCGTTTCCGTTCGAAGGCCGCCGCCGCATGCAGGTCGCGCTGAAGGGCATCGAGGAGCTGGCCGCCAGCTGCGACTCGCTGATCACCATCCCCAACGAGAAGTTGATCACCGTGCTCGGCCGCAACGCCACCATGGTGCAGGCCTTCCGCGCCGCCAACGACGTGCTGCTGGGCGCCGTGCAGGGCATCGCCGACCTGATCGTGCGCCCGGGCCTGATCAACGTCGACTTCGCCGACGTGCGCACCGTGATGGGCGAGATGGGCCTGGCGATGATGGGCACCGGCACCGCCCGCGGCGACGACCGCGCCCAGGCCGCCGCCGAGTCCGCGATCCAGAACCCGCTGCTCGACGACGTCAACCTGGCCGGCGCCAACGGCATCCTGGTCAACATCACCGCCGGCCCGGACTTCACCATGAGCGAGTTCGACGAAGTCGGCCGCACGGTGGAGAACTTCGCCAGCGAGGACGCGACCATCGTCATCGGCACCGTGCTCGACCCGGACATGCAGGACGACGTTCGGGTCACGGTCGTGGCGACCGGCCTCAACGCCAGCCGCGCCCGCAGCACCGGCCACGGCCATGGCCGCGCCGACGCCTACCAGGAGCCCCAGCGCCGCTCGCACATCCAGCTGATCAACACCGGCCGCCGAGACGGCACCACCGGCATGCTGATCGAGGATGAGGTGCAGCAGCCGGTCGCGGCCACGGGCGGCTTCGGCCTGCGCCGCGGCTCGGCCGAGCCGGCCGCCGCGCCGGTCACGCCCGCCGTCGCCGACTTCGGCGGTGGCAACGAGTCCGGCTACCTCGACATCCCGGCCTTCCTGCGCCGCCAGGCCGACTGACCGGAAGGGGGCCCCGCCGATGGCGGGGCCCATTGGCCACGGTGTGGTTCGGGGCGCTCCAGCCCCGAGCGCGCGCCCTCGCCACGCCCGGTCCGCCCCTGTAGGAGCGGCTATAGCCGCGATCGCCGCACGTCCTGGTACGCGCGGTCGTCGAGAGCCAACGCCATCGCGGCTATAGCCGCTCCTACAGGTTGCTCTTGCGCTGCCTCTGCCGCCAATCGCACCCATAGCCGCGCCCTGCACGCAGGACAGTGCGTCCACGGCAAGCCCCGCCAACGGCCGCCCCGCACCGTTCAGGTTCAGCCTGTCGCGTGCTAAATTGCGAACCGCTTTCATTTGGCGCCCGCCCTGCGCGGCCGCTCAGGACCCAGAGCCCCCGCGAATGGCCCAGCAGCGCACCATCCGAAACGTCACCCGCGCCACCGGCGTGGGGCTGCACAGTGGCGAGAAGGTCTATATGACCCTGCGCCCGGCGCCGACCGATTCGGGCATCGTGTTCCGCCGCATCGACGTCGAGCCGGCGGTCGAGATCCCGGCCGCTGCCACCCTGGTCACCGAGACCACGCTCTGCACCGGCCTGTCCACCGACGGCGCCAACGTGCAGACCGTCGAGCACCTGATGTCGGCCCTGGCGGGACTCGGCATCGACAACATCATGGTCGAGCTGTCCGCCGCCGAGGTGCCGATCATGGACGGCTCGTCGGGCCCGTTCGTGTTCCTGCTGCAGTCGGCGGGCGTCGTCGAGCAGGACGCGCCCAAGCGCTTCATCCGCGTGACCCGCCCGGTCGAGGTCCGCGAGGGCGACAAGATCGCCCGCTTCGAGCCTTACGACGGCTTCCGCCTCGGGTTCACCATTGACTTCAACCATCCCGCCATCCCGACCACCCGCTCTCGGGCCGAGGTGGAGTTCTCGACCGAGAACTACATCCGCGAGGTCAGCCGCGCGCGCACCTTCGGCTTCATGCGCGACCTCGAGTACATGCGCGACCGCAACCTGGGCCTGGGCGGCTCGATGGACAACGCCATCGTCCTCGACGACTTCCGGGTGCTGAACGAGGACGGCCTGCGCTACGCCGACGAGTTCGTGCGCCACAAGATCCTCGACGCGGTCGGTGACCTCTACCTGGCGGGGCGACCGATCATCGGCGCCTTCGAGGGCTTCAAGTCCGGCCATGCGCTCAACAACAAGCTGGTGCGTGCGCTGCTGGCCGAAGAGGGCGCGTGGGAAGAAGTGACCTACCCCGAGACGGATACCAGCCCGGTCGCCTACGGCGCCCTGCAGCCGGCGGCGTAGCGCGCTCCCCCGGCTCCCCCTGTAGGAGCGGCTACAGCCGCGATCGCCCTCCGCTGTATCCCGGATGCAGACCCTGCGGCGATCCACATCGGCATCCGCGCGGGGCAATGGCACCCATCAGGGTTGCTTTCATCGTTCGAGATCGATCGCGGCTATAGCCGCTCCTACAGGTTCGGCCCTCACGGACCTGTCCTCCACCTGTCCGCCTTCCGGATCATGTGCGCCAGGTGCTCTTTTTAATGAAAAATTAACGGAAATGGCGAAATAACGCCCGGTCCGGTTAACGTTTCACATGCCCGTGACCGCTAGGATGCTCCGTCGGCCCGGAAGCGGGTCGTCGAATTCAGGACCCGTCGCTGTCGTCGTCCAGGGGGACACGCAGCGACGCCAAGGCATCCCGCAGCCCTTGTGGTGCGGATGCCGACAGCGGACGTATGGCCGTTTCGACCCGCGCAGGCGGGAACAGCGGCTGGGTGGTCGTCCTGACCCTGAGCTCCCGGACATCCAGCCCGTGCGAACGGGCGGCGTCCAGAAGCGCTGGAGCGGCAAGCCTGAGGCTGGCGTTCCACAGTGGCGAATCCACCAGGTACACGAGCTTTGCGCCATCCACATTCGCAAGCCGCGCGTGCGCGGCAAGTGAAACCGGAAGATGTGGGCGCAGGGTGCGGTCGAGTGCGTCGAGCCACAACGCGCGCTTGATCGGGGAGCGGCCGCTTGCATCGGCTGCCAGCGCGTCGAGGACGGCGCGCGGACCTTTGGGGGAAGCCACTAGGCTCTACCGGAAGACATGGTGATATGACTCTACAACGTACGCTTCTTCATTCTCAGGCCTGGTGCCTGCATTACCTCCGCCGCGGCGGCAGGCGCATGGCCGGCCTCGGCGCCCGCCAGCCGCTGGCGCTGGTCGCGGCCACCCTGGTGGCCGGCGCGGCGCTCGGCGCCAGCATCCAGTCCAGCGAGGTCAACGCGCTGCGCACGGAGCTCGCGACCCAGGATGCCCAGCTCGAGGACACCCGCGCCGACGCCCAGCGCGAGGTCAATGCCCTGGCGGCGCGCCTGGGCGAACTGCAGGCCGAGGCCACGCGCCTCAACGCCCTCGGCGACCGCCTGACCCAGGTCGCCCAGCTCGGCGACGGCGAGTTTGATTTCAACAGCCCGGTGGGCATCGGCGGCCATGGCCCGGTGCGCGACATGCCGGCGGGCGAGCTGCGCGAGGGCATCACCGGCATCGACGCCGACTTCGCCGCCGCCGGCGGCCAGCTGTCGGTGCTCGAGATGCTGCTGTTCAACCGCGAGCTCGACAAGAACGCCGTACCCTCGCGTTCGCCGGTGGCCTCCAGCTACATCACCTCCGGCTTCGGCCGCCGCGCCGATCCGTTCGGCGGCGGCGCGGCCTGGCACAAAGGCATCGACTTCGATGCGCGCACCGGTGATCCGGTGCTCGCCGTGGCCGACGGCGTGGTCAGCTATTCCGGTTCGCGCTCGGGCTACGGCAACGTGGTCGAGATCGACCACGGCAACGGCTACGTGACCCGCTACGCGCACAACTCCCGCAACACCGTGCAGGTCGGCGACCTGGTGCGCGTGGGCCGCGAGATCGCCAAGGCCGGCAGCACCGGCCGCAGCACCGGCGCGCACGTGCACTTCGAGGTCTGGGAGAACGGCCGCGTGATGAATCCGCGCAAGTTCCTCGGCGAGAAGCACTGACGCAATCAGCCCTGCAGGAGCGGCTGCAGCCGCGATTGCGCGAGCCTGCCCTGTAGGAGCGGCTACAGCCGCGATTGCCGCTTGGCACTGCCAGGCAGCGGGCCATCGCGGCTGTAGCCGCTCCTACAGCAGGGTGTTTCGGCAGGTCAGCCGCGAGGCCTGGTCGCTCCGCGGGGCTTGATAGGCGGTCCCGGGACCCCCACGGTACAATCCCGTGGCCAGCTGGAAAGGGCGCCTCGCGCCCTTTTCCTGTTTCCGGGCCCATGCCAGCGCCATCCACTCCTCCCAACCGGTCACCCAATGCTCAATCGCCTGCTCACCAGCGTCTTCGGCAGCCGCAACGAACGCATCGTCGGTCAGTTCAACAAGGTCGTCGCGAAGGTCAACGCGTTCGAGCCGCAGATGCAGGCGCTTTCCGACGCCGAGCTGCAGGCCAAGACCCCCGAATTCAAGCAGCGCATCGCCAACGGCGAAGCGCTCGACAAGGTCCTCCCCGAGGCCTTCGCCGTCTGCCGCGAGGCCTCGGTCCGCGTGCTGGGCATGCGCCACTACGACGTGCAGCTGGTCGGCGGCATGGTGCTGCACACCGGCAAGATCGCCGAGATGCGCACCGGCGAGGGCAAGACCCTGGTCGCGACGCTGGCGGTCTACCTCAACGCCCTGGAAGGCAAGGGCGTGCACGTGGTCACGGTGAACGACTACCTGGCGCGCCGCGACGCCGCGCAGATGGGCAGGCTCTACAACTGGCTGGGCCTGTCGGTGGGCGTGGTCTATCCGGGCATGCCGCACGGCGACAAGCACGCCGCCTATGGCGCCGACATCACCTACGGCACCAACAACGAATTCGGCTTCGACTACCTGCGCGACAACATGGCGCTGTCGAAGGAGCAGCGTTACCAGCGCGGCCTGCACTACGCGATCATCGACGAGGTCGACTCGATCCTGATCGACGAGGCGCGCACGCCGCTGATCATCTCCGGACCCGCCGACGAGACGCCCGACCTGTACATCAAGGTCAACCGCATCGTCCCCGAGTTCACCCGCCAGGCCGACGAGCAGGCCGAAGGCGACTTCTGGGTCGACGAGAAGGGCAAGCAGGTGCACCTGTCCGAGGCCGGCCAGGAGCTGGCCGAGACCCTGCTGCGCCGCGCCGGCATCCTCGGCGAGGACGATGGCCTGTACGACCCGCACAACATCCACGTGGTGCACCACCTCAACGCCGCGATGCGCGCGCACGCGATCTACCAGCGCGACGTCGACTACATCGTGCGCGACGGCGAGGTCATCATCGTCGACGAGTTCACCGGCCGCACCCTGCCGGGACGCCGCTGGTCCGACGGCCTGCACCAGGCGGTCGAGGCCAAGGAAGGCGTGCCGGTGCAGCGCGAGAACCAGACGCTGGCCAGCATCACCTTCCAGAACCTGTTCCGCATGTACGGAAAGCTGTCGGGCATGACCGGCACCGCGGACACGGAAGCCTTCGAGTTCAACAGCATCTACAGCCTCGAAGTGGTGGTGATCCCGACCCACCGCCCGATGATCCGCGTCGACCATCCCGATGCCGTGTTCCTCAACCGCGCCGGCAAGTACCGCGCGGTGATCAACGAGCTGAAGGAAGCGCATGCCCGCCAGCAGCCGGTGCTGGTCGGCACGACCTCGATCGAAGTCTCGGAGATGCTGAGCCAGCAGCTGACCGAAGCCGGCATCCACCACGAAGTGCTCAACGCCAAGCAGCACGAGCGCGAGGCGATCATCATCGCCCAGGCCGGCCGTCCGGGCGCGGTCACCATCGCCACCAACATGGCCGGCCGCGGCACCGACATCGTGCTCGGTGGTTCGCTGGAGTCGGAGCTGGCCGCACTCGAGGCCGAGCAGGGCGAGATCGACGCCGGAACGCGCACCACGCTGAAGACCGCCTGGCAGGAGCGCCATGACGCGGTGAAGGCCGCTGGCGGCCTGCACATCGTCGGCACCGAGCGCCACGAGAGCCGCCGCATCGACAACCAGCTGCGCGGTCGCTCCGGTCGCCAGGGCGATCCGGGTTCCAGCCGCTTCTACCTGTCGCTCGAAGACAACCTGATGCGCATCTTCGCCGCCGACTGGGTGCAGAAGGTCATGGCGCGCATGGGCCTGAAGGAAGACGACATCATCGAAAGCCCGCTGGTGTCGAAGCAGATCGCCAACGCCCAGCGCAAGGTCGAGGCGCACAACTTCGACATCCGCAAGAACCTGCTCGACTTCGACGACGTCAACAACGACCAGCGCAAGGTCATCTACGGCCAGCGCAACGAACTGCTCGAGGCCGAGGACATCGCCGGCAACATCGCCGGCATCCGCACCGACGTGGTCGGCGACCTGGTCGAGCGCTTCGTGCCGCCGGATTCAGTCGACGACCAGTGGGACATCGCCGGCCTGCAGGCCGCGCTCGATGCCGACTTCGGCATGGCGATCGACGTCGCCGGCTGGGTGGCGGCGCAGGCCGAGGTCGACGCCGAACGCATCCTCGAGCACGTGCAGGAGGCGGTGGAGCAGTCGGTGGCCGCGAAGGAAGCCTCGACCGGCCCCGAAACCATGCGCATGCTCGAGAAGCACATCATGCTCAGCGTGCTCGACGACAACTGGAAGCAGCACCTCGCGCGCATGGACTACCTGCGCCAGGGCATCCACCTGCGCGGCTATGCCCAGAAGCAGCCGAAGCAGGAGTACAAGAAGGAGGCCTTCGAGCTGTTCTCGGAGATGCTCGACAAGGTCAAGCGCGAAGTGGTGATGATGCTCGCGCGCGTACGCGTACGCACCGAAGAGGAAGTGGCCGCGCTGGAAGCACAGGAGCGCGAGCAGGCCGAAGCCCAGGCGCGGCGCATGCAGTTCCAGCACGCCGACAGCGGCGGCTACGGCGCCGACGAGGAAGCCGCCGACCCGGACTACCAGTACGAGGGCGACCCCGCCGACCGCGGCCCCAAGGTGGGACGCAACGACCCGTGTCCCTGCGGCAGCGGCAAGAAGTACAAGCACTGCCATGGGCAGCTCGCCTGACGCCAAAGCACCGCCCCCTGTAGGAGCGGCTACAGCCGCGATCGACCTCGCGGCTAGCTCGGCCAATCCGGTGTTGCGACTCGATCCCGCGGCTGCCCCGGCCAATCCCGTAGTGCTAGGCGATCGCGGCTGTAGCCGCTCCTGCATTGGGGCACGCGGCTTCGGGGCCTATCGATGAAAGTCGTCGAAGTCGTCGCCGCCGTCATCACCGATCCCCGCGGTCGGATCCTGCTGACCCGCCGCACCGAAGGCCGTGACCTCGCCGGTCTCTGGGAGTTTCCCGGCGGCAAGCGCGAGGCCGGCGAGAGCCCGGAGGCCGCGCTGGCCCGCGAGCTGCAGGAAGAGCTCGGCATCGACGCCCGCGTGGGCGAGCATCTGATCACCGTGCCGCAGCGCTATCCCGACAAGCGCCTGCGACTCGATGTCCGCCATGTCGCGCGCTGGACCGGCACCCCGCGCGGCCGCGAAGGCCAGGCCCTGGCCTGGGTGCCGCCGCACAAGCTGTCGAGCTACGCGATGCCCCCGGCCGACATCCCCGTGGTGGCCGCCCTGCAACAGCCCGACCGCTACGCCATCAGCCCCGGCCTGCCGCAGCCTGACGCCTACGCCATTACCGGTCTGCGGTCGCCCGCGATCTCCTGTAGGAGCGGCTATAGCCGCGATCGCACTTGCGGAGATGCGATCGCGGCTATAGCCGCTCCTACAGACACAGATGCCACCGCCGCCGCGGTCGACTGGCTCGCTGGCCTCGACGCCACGCTGGCCAACGGCATCTCCCGCATCCAGCTCCGCCTTCCCGGCGCCGCCCCCGACCTGTTCCGCGAACTCGCGACCGCCGCCGCTGCCCGCTGCCGCCGCGCTGGCGCGGAGCTGCTGGTCAACGCCGACGTCGCCCTGGCCTGCGAACTGGGCACTGGCGTGCACCTGCGCTCGTCGCAGCTCGCCACGATCACCCAACGCCCGATGCTGGCGGAAGGTTCGCTGCTGGCCGCGTCGTGCCATACGGCCGAAGACCTCGCCCACGCCGCGCGGCTGGGCTGCGATTTCGTGGTGCTGGGGGCGGTGAAGGCGACGGCCAGCCACCCTGGCGAGCCGGGCATCGGCTGGGAGGCATTCGCAGCGCTGCGGGAGTCTGTGAGCCTGCCCGTGTATGCGATCGGCGGGCTTGGGCCGGAGGACATGGGCGACGCCAGGCGCCGGGGCGGGCAGGGCATCGCCGGGATCCGTGCACTGTGGGGCTGTCGCGGCGCATAGCGGCTCACGGCCGCGTCGCACACCGGTGCCCGAATCAGGATTCCCCGACGGTGCGTCCGTTGCCGGGCGCGGCATGCTCGATCTCCACCCGGGATGGAGCTCGTCATGGAAGACACGAATGCAGGGGGCGCACATCGCGTGCATCCGCGCCTGCCAGCTGCACTCGCGCTCACGGTGGTCCTCGCCCTGGCGGCCGGACCCGCCGCCGCGACACGCGATGGCGCACCGGGGGCCGGTGCTCAGAGCATCTGGTTCGGGACGCTTGACTGCGGCCGCGACGCGATGCTCCAGCAGGTCCGCCATCCTGCGGAAGCCACGATCCTGGCATCAGGGCGGGTCGCCTTGCCGGGAACCGGATACAGCTTCGCCATCCCCGAACTGCCGGGAGGCGGGAAGCCGGTCGTGACGATCGTCGAGGGCGACCGGTCGCGCCGCTTCATCGATCATTCCATCCTGTTCGCGCGCGACCTCGACGCTCCGCCGATCGCGGCCGTGGTGGTGACCGAATTGCCCGAGCCACTGCAGACGGGCAGCCCCAGCGGCACGCTTGTCGCCATGATGTCCCTGCAGCTCGAGAGCGCCCGGTCCGTGCCGGGCCTGCCCGTCACCTTCGTGCATCTTTCGGAAAACCCGGTCGCGGGCTGGAGATGCTGGTCCCCGGCCGTGCCCCGTCGGCGTGCTTCCCGACGTCCCGCTTCAACGCCCAGGAAGACCTCCTGACCACCATGGGCATCAGCCAGTTCGTCGTCGATGGCCAGTACCTGCTCGAGGTCTCGCTCATCGTGCCGCAGGTTCCCGGATCCAGCCAAGCCACGCCGGCGCAGGCGCGCGCGGAGATGGACAGGTTCGCGCAGGCCATGGCTGGTGGCCGGACGTCCGGGCTGACGCCGCCGCCGGCAGAGGCGCGCGCGCCGGGACGTCCGCACCAGCCCGGCTTGACGGTCGGGGGCGCGAGCGACTAGCGTCGAATCGAGCCCATACGGACATGGACGCATGCACACACGACGTGACTCGCGCGCGGCACGCCTCGCCCGGACCGCCGCCGTTCTGATCCTGGCTGCCGCGCTGCTGCAAGCGTGCAGCTCGAGGGCGCCTTCTTCGCCGGACAACATGAAGCCGCCGCCTGGGCATGGTCCGTATACGGGGACGGTGGCGGATTGGCCGCTGTGGTTTCCGTTTCACAGCTTCGGTGCGTACTGTTTTGGCGTGGCGTCCTGCCAGATCAGCTATGCAGGGCAAATGCATGGCAGCGACCAGCCCAGACCACCGATCACATCGCTGGAACGGCCGCTGAGGGAAGCCCTTCATGCTGGCAGGGGACCGATCAGAAACTTCCCGCCACCCGCCGAAGTGGAGTGGACAACCATCGACGGCACAAGGCTCATGGCACGCGTGGATATCGCCGACATTTTCGCCGATCGTATGGTCCGTCATACCGTGGCCAGAGAAGACATCATGGAGGACTCACTTATCCCTCGACCCGGCATCATCCTCGTTGTGAACGATCGTACGATCAATACCTACATGAGTACCTGGATCCCTTTGAAGGAACTCCAGGATCCTGCGAATCCACACAGCGACCTTCATACAGGTCTGGTGCTCGTGCATTCGAAAACACATTGATCCGGCGGCGCGATCAAGGAGGATCGCATGAACGAATACAGGCTCACGCCCGACGGCGTGCAAGCGCGCGTGCTGAGCAAGGAAGAGCATTCCATGCTCGACCTTACGCGCGCCCGGATGCAGCAGGTACGCGCGCCAAGGCTGATGACATCGCCTCACGACAGGCTGTATGTCGCTGCACTGGACGGCACCAGCAACAGCCGTCTCAAAGACGGACTTGAAGCACTGTCGGTAGTTGCCGTTATTGGTCGTGCAATCGAATCACTCGCCGATTCCTCAGTGAAAGTCGGATACCTCGAAGGTGTGGGCACGCAAGCGGGACCTGTACGGCGCATCCTGGACGGGGCACTGGCATTCACGCTTGAAGAAAGGGCTGAGCATGCGTACCTCGAGTTTTGCGTGCAGGCCAGCCAATGGTTGCGTGAAGACCCCAATGCCCGCATCCACCTCGCCGGAATCGGGTTCAGCCGCGGTGCGGAGACCGTCGCGCTGTTGGAGCGTCTTGTGCACGAGCGCGGTATCCGGGATCCGGACGGGGCCGTCGCCCGGTACGACGGCGACGGAATCCTGAAGAGCATCGCCTGGGCGGACCGGCCGCCGCTGGTGCCGCCAGGGCGGACCGCGCAGGTGGCTTTCCTCGTAGATCCCGTCGGCACCGGTGTCTATGACACCGACCGCGGCATGCCGGCATCGAACGTCAGTGCGGTGCAGATCACCAGCCGGGACGAAGGACGGAGCCATTTCACCTCGACCCAGCACCTGCCGCCGGGCCTGTCCGACCAGGGGCGGATGGCGAATCTCGAAGTGCCCGGCGCCCACTCCGACCTGGGTGGTACGTACCTGCTCGACGGCACCGGGCGCGTCGTCCACAACTTCGCGATCGACTACTTCAACACGCTGCTCGGCGGAGAACGCCTGGGCAAGGTGGCGGAGGCGCTGGATCCCAGGCTCTACGCCGTGCATCGCTCCGAACAGCATCTGTACGGCCTCTGGCCAGACCACCACTACCGCACGCATGGCGAGCGCGAGCTGCACACCCGGCTCGGCCCCGCCTGTCCCCGGATGCCCACGCCGTGCCTGCGCGACGCGGTCGATCCTCGCGTCGCCGCCACGCTGGAGTTCGAGCATGTCGGCAGGGCGCGCCTGCCCGGCGGCAGCGACCCCAAGATGGACACGGCGATGCAGGCCGTGCGCGGCATGTTCCAGCACGACAGCGGGGTCGTGGACCAGGCGGTGGCCTTCACGCGGTTTCCCCTGCGCGCGCAGGCGCTGGAACATGCCCAGGACCTGAAGGCGAGCTTTTCCCAGCTGGTCGCAGCCGCCGTCCGCAACGACCTGCCCGGAATGGACGCTGCCACGGCGATGTACAGGGCGACGCCTGCGGGCCACGCGTTCATGGCGGCATCCTTCGTCAGTGGCGTGGTGCGGGAAGGGATGGCCACGGACCGATCCTGGCAGGTCGAGCGGGAAGGTCTTCACCCGCCCGAACGGTCTTCAGCGCCGCGCAACCCGGCGGCGGCGCCAGCACAGGTATCGCCGTGAGCATTGGTCCGGAGCGCGGTGATCCGCGCGAGTTCGCCCTGCAACTCGCGATCGTCGCGGAGCGCCTGGACGAGCGCAGCGCCCGCGCCGTCCAGCGCGTGGAGGCCGTGGCTGCCGCGTTCGCCGCCGAGGTCGCACGGATGTCTGACGCCTTGGCCATCGACAACGCCCGTGCGGTCGCGGCGCAGCAGGCATCGATGCGCACCCGGATGCGGGCGTCGCGGATGGTCTCGGGCAGCCTCCTCGTCGTCGCCGTGTTGGCGGCCGCCGCCGCGGGCGTCACGGTGGCATCGGCGTACCGGGAACTCGGCTCGGTCGCGCGCGACCAGGCCTTGCTCGACGCCATCAACCGCGCCGACGTGACCTCCTGCGACGGACGGCTGTGCGCCCGGATCGACGGTGATGCGCGCGGTGTCGACGCGGACGGCTATCGCCGGATCGCACTGCGCACGGATCCAGCGGGACCATGACGGCCCTCCTCGCGCTGTTGAATGCCCGGACGCTGCTGCTGTACAGCCTGGCGGGTCCGCCGATGACCGTGCTGGCCTGGCTGTGCCTGGTTGGGCCGCCAATGCTGGGCGACACCTGGCGCCCGCCCGGCGGGTTGCTGCTGTGGCTGACCAGGGTGACCTACGGGCTGATGTTCATCCCCGCGTTCATCGTCGGTGTCCTGGTGTCGCTGCTGCAGCACCTGCCGCGAGTCGCAGCGAGCCCGTGGTTGCAGGTCGCAGTCGGGATGTCGGCTGGAAGCGCGGTCGGATTCGCGTACGCATGGGACCTTCGGCCGGCACTGGATGGTTCCGCCGGACTCGGCCTTGTGGGCGCATCCGCGGCCGGCATGTGCGCGCTTGCGCAGGTTGGCTGGGACGGGGCGTGCCGCTACTCGGAGGCGTCGGCTGCAGCGCGTGAACGCTCGCGGGGGATGTAAGACCGAACCCCTTGTGAGGGGGCTGCCTCAGCGTGATGTCACCGACCCGCCAAGCGCGGCTTCCGCCAGCCGCAGGTACCGCGCGTGTAGCCGCGAGACCGTTCCGGTGAGTTCATCCAGCGGGCCTTGGTTGGCGATCACGTCATCCGCCACCGCCAGCCGCTGCTCGCGCGTGGCCTGCGCGCGGATCATCTCCCATGCCAGCGCCTCGTCGATGCCGTCGCGCCGCAGCAGGCGTTCGAGCTGCACCTCCACCGGCACGTCCACCACCAGCACGCGGTCCACCCAGGGGGCGTAGGCCTCAGCCCCGGCCTCCGCGTACAGCGGGATGGCGGCGATCGCGTAGGGCCCTGGCGCGGCTTCGCAGGCGGCGCGCAGCGCGGCGCGGACGCGCGGGTGGATGATGGCTTCGAGGCGGCGGCGCGCAACGTCGTCGGCAAATACCCGTCGCCGCATCGCGGGGCGATCCATTGCACCGTCCGGCCCAAGGACTTCGGGGCCAAAGGCTCGGACGACTTCGGCAAGGCCTGGGGTGCCGGGGGCCACAACCTCTCGCGCGGCCAGGTCGGCATCGGCGACGTGCACGCCCAGGGCGCGAAAGCGGCGTTCGACCTCGGACTTGCCTGAGGCGATGCCGCCGGTCAGCGCTACGGTGTAGTCGGCCATGCCGGAAAGTCTGGCTGGAAATGACGGCGATCGCCAGCGCGCAGGATCGCGGCTGTAGCCGCTCCTACAATCGCGCAGGGCATCGGCGCTAGAACCCGGCGATGCCCCGATACCAGTCGATCAGGCCACCGCCCCACATGAAGGTGATCCAGCCCGCGATCGCCAGGTAGGGGCCGAACGGGATCGGCGTGGCGCGGTCGCGGCCCTTGAGGAACAGCCAGGCGCTGCCGATCACCGCGCCCACCAGCGACGAGATCAGGATGATCGGCAGCACGCCCGCCAAGCCACACCAGGCGCCCAGCGCGGCCAGCAGCTTGAAGTCGCCGTGCCCCATGCCTTCCTTGCCGGTGAGCTGCTTGAACACCCACCACACGCTCCACAGGCTGACGTAGCCCGCGATGGCGCCCAGCAGCGCCGGCTTGGGCTCGATGTAGAGGTTCTCGACGGCCGCGATCAGGCCAAGCCACATCAGCGGCAAGGTGAGGGAGTCGGGCAGCAGCTGGGTGCGTAGATCAATACCCGAGAGGGCAATCAGGAAGCAGGTCAGCAAGCCGGCTCCGAAGCCCTGCCAGCCGAAGCCGAAGCGCCAGACGCAGGCCACCAGCAGCACCATGGTGAGCAGCTCGACCGCCGGGTACTGCACCGAGATCGGCGCCTTGCAGCTGCGGCACTTGCCGCCCAGTGCCAGCCAGCTCAGCACGGGAATGTTCTCGTACCAGCTCAGCTGGTGGCCGCAACTCGGGCAGTGCGAGCGCTCGACGACGATGCCAGGCGGGGGCGGATCATAGAGCTCCGGCTCACCCAGCATCTCGCGGCTGTCGCGCTTCCACTGCCATTCCATGCGCCGGGGCAGGCGCAGGATGACCACGTTGAGGAAGCTGCCGACGAGCAGGCCGAGGCCTGCGACCAGCGGATAGCCGAGTTCGGGGTTCTGGTCGAGGAAGGCCATTCGTCAGATGGTGGCGGCGAGCTTGAAGATCGGCAGGTACATGCCGATGACCATGCTGCCGACCACAACGCCGATGAAGACCATGATGAGCGGCTCGATCAGGCTCGCCAGCGCGTCGACGGCATTGTTGACCTCTTGTTCATAGAATTCCGCCACCTTGAACAGCATCGTGTCCAGCGCACCGGCTTCCTCGCCAATGGCCGTCATCTGGATGACCATGTGCGGGAACAGGTTGACCTGCTTCATCGACATGTTGAGCTGGTAACCAACGGCGACGTCGCTCTGCACCTCAAGCACGGCCTTTTCGTACACCGAGTTGCCGGTGGCCCCGGCCACGATGCCCAGCGCTTCGACCAGCGGCACGCCGGCCGCGAAGGTGGTTGCCAGCGTGCGCGCATACCGGGCGATGGCGGAGTTGTGCATGATCTGGCCGATGATCGGCACCTTCAGGATCATCCGGTCGACGAAGTGCTGGAACGCCGGCGAACGCTTGAACGCGGCGATCGCCACGAATGCGGTGCCGCCCAGGATCAGCACGATGAGCCACCACCAGGCGACCATGAAGTCCGAAGCCGCCACGATCAGCTGCGTGAATGCCGGCAGCTCGGCGCCGAACCCGGCGAACACCGATTCGAACTGCGGGACCACGAACACCAGCAGGATCGAGCTCACCAGCAGCGCCACCGCGACCACCGTGGCGGGGTAGAACAGGGCCTTCTTGATCTTGCCCTTCAGCGTCTCGATGTTTTCCTTGTAGTTGGCGATGGTCTCAAGCACCGTTTCCAGCACGCCCGCGCCCTCGCCAGCCTTGACCAGGTTGCGGTACAACTCGTCGAACTGGACGGGGTGCTTGCTCATCGCCTCGTAGATCGACAGACCACCCTCGAGGTCCAGGCGCAGGCTGTCGACCATCGCCTTCATGCGGGTGTTCTTGTTGCCGTTCGCGATGATCTCCAGCGACTGCACGATCGGCACGCCGGACTTGATCATCGTGGCGAGCTGACGGCTGAACACCGCGATGTCCTTCGAGGAGATGGTTTTCCCGGCACCGCCCAGCAGCGGCTTGGACTTTGCCTTGACGACCGTGGGCGTGATGCCCTGCCGGCGGAGTTCGGCGCGCAGCAGGTTGGCATTCTTCGCCGTCTGCTCGCCCTTCATCTTCTTCCCGCGCTTGTCCGTACCTTCCCATACGAACGGTGCCATCTCGACGCCCGTGCGCGTGGGCGCAGCCGGCTTCTTCGCAGCGGAGCGCGCAGCGCCACCTGTCACAGCCATAGTCAATCCCCTAAAGGCCCGGAACCCCGGTCGGGCAGCCAACCTGCATCCTAAACCCTTGGCGCGAAAAGTGAAATTTTCGTATGTGACCGGATGCTGGATTCAGGCAACTCAGTCCACGGTCACGCGGTTGATCTCGGCCAGGCTGGTCAGCCCGCTCTTCACCTTCACCAGGGCCGACTGGCGGAGATCCTTGACGCCGGCTCCTTGCGCCGCTTCGGCGATCTGCAGGGCGTTGCCCCCCTGGAGCACGATGGTCTGGATCTCCTCGCTCATCGGCAGCACCTGATAGATGCCCAGGCGCCCCTTGTAGCCGCTGGTGCACTCGTCGCAGCCCACGGCCTCGTAAACGGTAAAACCCTCTCGGATGTCATCGGTCGCGAAGCCCTCCGCCAGCAGCGCGTTGTCCGGCAGCTCCTGGGGGCGCTTGCACTTGGGACAAAGCCGCCGGCACAGGCGCTGCGCGATGACCAGGGTCACCGAGCTGGTAATGTTGAAAGGCGCAATGCCCATGTTCATCAGGCGGGCGATGGTCTGGGGGGCGTCATTGGTGTGCAGGGTGGAGAGCACCATGTGGCCGGTCTGCGCGGCCTTGATCGCGATTTCGGCGGTCTCGATGTCGCGGATTTCGCCCACCATGATGATGTCCGGATCCTGACGCAGGAAACTGCGCAGCGCCGCGGCGAAGGTCATGCCCCGCTTGACGTTCTGCTGGACCTGGTTGACGCCTGGAAGGCGGATTTCCACCGGGTCCTCCGCCGTGGAGATGTTGCGGGTCTCGTCGTTCAGGATGCCCAGGGCGGTGTACAGGCTGACCGTCTTGCCGGAGCCGGTGGGGCCGGTCACCAGGACCATGCCGTAGGGCTTGTGGATGGCGTCCAGGAACAGCTTCTGCTGCTCGGGCTCATAGCCAAGCTTGTCGATGCCGAGCTTGGCTGCGCTGCCGTCCAGGATACGCAGCACGACCTTTTCGCCGAACAGGGTCGGCAAGGTGCTGACACGGAAGTCAATCTGCTTGGTCTTGCTGATGTTGAGCTTGATGCGGCCGTCCTGGGGCACCCGCTTCTCGGCGATATCCAGCTGCGCCATGACCTTCAGGCGCGCGGTAATCCGCTGGTTCAGCTTCACCGGCATCTTGGCAACCTGCTTGAGGATGCCGTCGATGCGCAGGCGCACCCGGTAGTCGTTCTCGTAGGGCTCGAAATGGATGTCCGACGCGCCCTTCTTGATGGCATCGATCAGGACCTTGTTCACGAACTTGACTACCGGCGTGTCGTCGCCCTTGGCGTCGACGCCGCCCTCCGCGCCGTCCTCCTCCCCGCCGGTGATGTCGAGGTTGTCCAGCCCCTCGGAATCGTCCAGCGATTCGCCGAAGCTGTCGCCGGCGTCCTGCCACAGCTCCAGGCAGCGGCGCAGCTTCTCCTCGTCCACCAGGATCGGCTCCACCACCAGGTTGGTGTGGAACTTCACCTCGTCCAGCGCATGGGTATTGGTCGGGTCGGGCGTCCCTACGAACAGCCGCCCGCCGCGCTTGAACAGCGGCAAGATGGGGTGCTTGGCCAGCAGCTCCTCGCTGACCAGCTTGAGGCCGCTCTGGCTGCCGTCCATCACTGACGGGTCGAAGACGGGCATCCCGAACTCGATCGAGTTGGCGGCGGCCATCTGGGCCGCGGTGGCCAGCTTGTGCTCGCGCAGGTACTGGGACACGGGCTTGCGCTCCCGGGTGGCCTTGTCCAGCGCGTCACGGGCTGTGGCATCGTCCAGGACCCCGTCGAGGACGAGGCGACGGGCGATGCCGGTGATGCCGACCAGGTTGGCCGATGGGACTGCGTTCATGGGGGTCCTCCGCAATGCGCAGACTTTAGCGCAAGCAATGCCTGTGCCACAGCCTGACGGACGTCACGCTCCGGTCCGCCGCACTGACGTGGGCCAGGCATTCCGGCTACCCTTTCCGGCAAAGGGGAAGCCATGCAAGTTTCGATCATCCTGCCCGCCAAGAACGAGGCCGAAGGCCTGCGCCGCACCTTGCCTGCGCTCAGGGCCATCCTGCCGGGGGCCGAGGTCATCGTGGTGGACGACGGGTCAGACGATGCGACCGCCGAGGTCGCCTCCGCCCATGGCGCCAAGGTGCTGTCATCGCCTTACCCGATGGGGAACGGCGCTGCCATCAAGAGAGGAGCGCGCGCCGCCACGGGTGACACCCTGGTCTTCATGGATGCAGACGGACAGCATGATCCGGCCCACATCGCAACGCTGCTGGCCAGGTTCGAGCAGGGCTATGACATGGTGGTCGGAGCTCGCCGCTGGAGTGATCAGGCGGGCATGCACCGTGGCGCCGCCAACGCGTTCTACAACTGGCTGGCGAGCCGCATGACCGGATTCGATGTGAAGGATCTGACATCGGGCTTCCGGGTCGTGCGCGCGGACAGGTTCCGTGAATTCCTGCATTTGCTGCCAAACGGGTTCAGCTATCCGACGACGTCCACGATGGCGTTCTTCAGAAGCGCGTATGCCGTCGCGTACGAGCCCGTACCCGTTGCCCGCCGCATCGGCCGCAGCCATATCCGCCCGCTCCGCGACGGCGTCCGCTTCCTGCTCATCATCTTCAAGATCGCGACGCTGTATTCGCCGTTGAAGCTGTTCGTTCCGGTATCGATGGTGTTCTTTCTGACAGCTCTCGGATACTACGCGTATACATATTTCACCGAAGGCCGCTTCACCAACATGAGCGTGTTGCTGTTCAGTGCGTCGGTGATCATCTTCCTGATCGGGCTGATCTCCGAGCAGATCACGTCCCTGACTTACCGGCGCGACACGTGAACCCACCACTCCAGCGCGTCCGCAGCTGGCTCCTGCCATTGAGGCGAACGCCGCTGCACCCGCAATGGCTGTTGGGCAGCCAGGCAGGCACTGCAAGTTGGGTCGGACAGCATGCCCAGGGCCGCGTGCTCGACATCGGGTGCGCCGACCGCTGGATCGTTCCCCACCTTCGGGCCGACAGTCAGTACCTGGCACTCGACTATCCTGCTACCGGCGGCGTGCTTTACGGAGCAAAACCGGACGTGTTCGGCGACGCAGGCCGGTTGCCGTTCCCGGATGCCTCCATCGACACCGTGCTTCTGCTTGAAGTGCTCGAGCACCTTCGTCATCCGGAGGCTGCATTGCCGGAGATCGCGCGAGTGCTGAAGCCTGGAGGGGTCCTGCTGATGACGCTGCCGTTCCTGTACCCGGTGCACGACGCGCCTCACGACTACCAGCGTTACACGGCGCATGGACTGCAGCGGGAACTTCAGGCGGCGGGCCTCGCAGCCAGCGAGTGTTCGCCCACGTTGGGAAGTGTCGAAAGCGCCGGCTTGCTGTTCAGTCTTGCGCTCGGCGGGACGGCGGGAGAAGCAATCCGCCGGCGCAGCTACGCGATTCTTCTGCTGCCGCTCCTGACCGTTGTGATTCCGCTGGTCAACATCGCTTCTTGGCTGCTGGGCAGGCTTCTTCCACCCTGGCCCGCCTTGACGGCGGGTTATCGAGTGCTGGCCGTGCGGCCATGAACGAGTTGCCAGCGCTTGTCCTGGTGACATCATCGTTTCCGATCACCGGTGACGGGAGCGAAGCTGCGGGCGCGTTCGTGGCCGATCTGGCCGAGGAGCTGGCGCAGCACATGCCGATCCGCGTGGTCGCGCCCGGAGGCGTGGAGGCCGTCGAGTCCTGGTCAGAGAACGTCGATGTGTTCCGTTACCGTACTCCGGATCAGCCGCTCTCGACGCTTCGGCCCTGGCAGCCGTCTGATGCCCTGAAGATCGCCCGCGTGATGGTGGGCGGCGCGCGCGCAACGGAGCAAGCGGCTTCTGCGGGTCCTGTCGCACACATCCTGGCGTTATGGGCCCTGCCGTGCGGCGAGTGGGCGCGCAGGTCGGCGCGAAAGCACGCCTGCGGGTACTCGGTATGGACGCTCGGTAGCGACATATGGAGCCTGGGACGGATCCCGGTGGTGCGCGGCCTTCTCCGGAGAATTCTCGCTGGAGCCACGCACTGCTGGTCGGATGGATTGAAGCTCATGGAAGACACGCGTGCCATCGCAGGGCGGGAGGTGGCCTTCCTGCCCAGCACGCGCAGGATCGACCGTGTGCGCCTGGAGCCGATGCGCAGCCTGCCGCCGTACCGCTTCCTGTTCCTGGGGCGCTGGCATCCCAACAAGGGGGTGGATCTTCTGCTGGAAGCGCTGGCGCAGCTGTCGGCGTCCGACTGGGGCGGCATTGAGCGGGTCGTGGTGGCCGGAGGCGGCCCCCTTGATGTCGAAGTGCGTGCCGCCGTGCGGAAACTGCAGGATGACGCGAAACCGGTGGAACTGACGGGTTACCTGACCCGCGACCAAGCCCAGGACGCCATGCTGGCGTCCGATTACCTGCTGATTCCGTCGAGGATCGAGAGCATTCCGGTGGTGTTCTCCGATGCGATGAAGCTGGGCTTGCCGGTCGTCGTCACACCGGTGGGCGACTTTCCTGGTCTTCTGGCCCAGACCCCTGCCTGTGGCGTTCTCGCTCCGAAGGCGACTGCAGATGGGATCGTGCACGCGCTGCGTGAGGCTATCCAGGCTTCGCCGATCCAGCACGCCTCAGGATGTGTCGCTATGGCGGCGAGGTTCGACGTCAAGGCCTCGGCCACTTGCATTCTGGCCAAGGCATCGAGCAGAACCCATGTCTACTGAACCGCGCTGGGGTGCCAAGAACAGGGACCGGAAGGCCGCCGCAATCTTGCGCACCATGCGGATGATATGCGGGGACACTGTGGTAGGGGGGCGATGGCTGGACGCGGGTTGCGGCAGTGGCGGCATCGCTCGGGCACTGGCGGACCAAGTGCAGTATGTAGAAGGTGTTGATCCGGACTCGTGGACTCATTGGCGGACGTTTGAAGCCGAAACCGAAAACCTGCGCTTCCATGTTGGTGAATGTGATGGCCCCGAGCCGCCTTTACCTGCCGCGAGGTACGACATCGTGGTCTGCAATCAGGTTTACGAACATGTGCGCGATCCGTTCGCGCTACTGGTGAACATTCACCGGATGCTGAAGCGCGATGGACACTGCTACTTTGCTGGTCCAAACCTGTGGTGGCCCATCGAGCCGCATGTATTCTGGCCGTTCGTGCATTGGCTGCCCAGAACGACCGCACATCGTTGCATGACCGCACTTGGATCGCACAGGGCCAGGGAACTCGACGCGTACTCTTCCAGCTATTTCCGGCTGGCCCGCTGGTTTCGCGAGGCGGGTTTCGAGTACCGCAACGTCTTTGCGGAAAGGCTGGAAGCCGGGTTCCCGGAAGACGCTATGTCGGGACGCGCGTTTGGACTTGCTGCGCGTGCCGGCAGAGCGCTGGCGCCAGTGCAACCAGGATTCGTATTCCATCTGCGGCATGCGCGGTGATATGCGTGTTGGTAACCTGACAGCCCCACGGAGTGACAATTGACACAGACTCCATTCTCTCGCGCTAGCTTTCTCCGCGCGATGGTCATCGTCGGACTGTTGTTCTTCAGCTATTTGGTCTACCGCTCAAGAGACGCATTTCAGGACGCCATCTCGACTACAAGCACGCAGGCATTTGCAACATCGATCTTCGCGCTCGTGCTCGCGAATGTGTTCGTAGCTGTGCTGTTTGCCACCATGTTGGGGCGTCCGGAAGGCGATGCCGGTTCTCAGCGGCGAATGGCCGGCGTCTTCTTGTTCACTCAATTGGGCAAGTACGTTCCGGGCCGCGTGTGGGGCATGGTTGCGCAGGCGTCCATAATCCGCGCCGAATCGCCAGCACGGCTGGTTCTTGTCAACGTTGAGCTTGCGGTGATCGTGCTTTTCACGACCTGCGGTATCGGTGCAGCCCTGCTCCTCGCTCACTGGTATGGAACTACCATCGGACTGGGGGCGTTGTTGCTGGCGTTCGCTGTGACTGCATCGACGCTGCAGCGCTCTTGGGTGTTCAACCTGCTCAACTTTGCAATTGTCCGGCTGCCGCTTCCGAAGAAGTTGGCAGCCGTACGGGACGTCGGGTTGCCTGTCTCCCGGGTTGGAATAACCTTGGCCCTCCAGCTCGCCGGATTCTGGGCGATGTACCTGATCGGATGGTGGCAGCTTGCCAGCACGCTCCCTGGTGTCGCCGAGGTTGGTACGGGGCTGGTCGTGGCATGTTTGTCACTGTCCTACGTTGCGGGGCTCGCGAGCATGCTGCCTGCCGGTCTTGGCGCCCGTGAAGCGGTGCTGCTACTTCTCGGCCCGTCTTCCGGCGTACCTTTCGAACTGATGGCGCTCCTCGCCGTTACGTCCAGAATTGCGTTGCTGTTAGTGGACGGGATCGGTGCCGGGGTAGGATTTCTCGCACTCAGGACGTCGGAGGGAAACAAAAGTGCATGACCTGAAGTACGGCCTTTTCTTGGTCGTAGAGATATTGCTACGGTTATGTATCAATCCGCGCTTGCGTGCCCGGCTTTTGTCAATGCTCGGCGCCGCCATAGGGCGTAACGCGAGGATCTACGACTGCCGTTTCATCAACCTGCAGCGAGGATTCTCCAATCTGTCGATTGGCAACGATGTGCATGTCGGCACCGACTGCCTGTTTGACCTCGCGGGGCCAGTGCGGATCGGCGACGGCGCGGTGCTTTCGCCACGCGTAACGCTCATGAGTCATTCGGACGCAGGCGAATCCCACGCGTCTCCGCTTTCGGTGCGGTACCCGTCTGAGAACAACGGCATATGCATTGGTGCGAATTGCTGGATCGGAGCATCAGCGACCCTTCTGTCCGGTTCGAAGGTTGGTGAAGGCACGGTCGTCGGCGCGGGCGCACTCGTGAAGGGCGCGCTTGAACGGCACAGCGTCTACGTGGGCGTTCCCGCCGTAAGGACGGGTTTGCGTAGCTGACCGCAATCTGATCACCCGGGCATGGTGGCAATTTCGCAGTGCGTCGCACGACGGACACCGCAACTGCTGCCTCCTGGGCTCACGCGAGTGAGGCTGAAACTCCTTCAAGAACCCGAAGCACGTCGGCGTCTTCGAGTTTGGGTGAAAGCGGCAAGCTCACAGTGCGGCGACCAATCTCCATGGCATTGGGCCATTGCTCTGGGCGCCAACCAAAGCGCTCGCGATAATAGTGATGCTCAGGAACTGCCAGGTAGTGCACGCCGGTGCCGATCCCAAGCGCGTGCATCCGATCGAGGAAGGAATCGCGGGTCACGCCGCACCGTTCGACGTCTATCATGACGGTGTAGAGGTGGTGGGCGTGCCTGGTGTCAGGTGCGGGATCGAGCGGTGTGCCAACAGGGGCGTCGACAAGTGCCGCCTGATACTGCTGCCAGACTTTCTGTCGCCTCAGCCAGTTCTGCTCCACGCGCGCAAGCTGGTGAAGGCCCAGCGCTGCCTGCAAGTCGGTCAAGTTGTACTTAAAGCCGCACTCAACTACCTGATAGTGCTTGTAGCCAGCGTCCCCGAATCGGTGCCATGCATCCTTGCTCATGCCGTGCAGCGCAAGTACCTTGGCCCGCGCTGCCAGTGACTCGTCTCTTGCCAGGATCATGCCGCCTTCGGCGGTGACGACGTTCTTGGTGACATAAAAACTGAAACAGCCGAAGTCGCCGAACGTGCCCGCCTTGCGTCCCCTGTACTCGGTTTCGATGGCGTGCGCGCAATCCTCTATGACCACCAGCCTGTGCTTCTCGGCGATCGCCATGATGCGATCCATGTCGCACGGACGTCCGCCGAAATGTACAGGCAGAATCGCTTGAGTACGCGGCGTGATGGCGGCCTCGATCGCTTCGGGGTCGATGCATTGCGTGGCAGGATCGACATCGGCGAGGACGGGAGATAGGCCCGCGTGGAGGATTGCGTTGACAGTGGCACAGAATGTCAGCGGGGTGGTGATCACTTCGGCCCCTGGATCCAGCCCAGCCGCCACCATGCTCACGTGCAAGGCGGCAGTGCACGAGTTCACCGCGGCGACGGATGAACTGCTGACGCCTTTGTACGCCGCAAAGTCTTGTTCGAATTGCGCAACTTTCGGCCCGGTTCCCAGCCACCCGCTGCGCATCACCAAGCCGACTTCTGTGATTTCCTCTTCACCGATGCTGGGGGCGCCGAAAACAAGGTAGGGCTTATTAGAGGCCATGAGAGACTCCGTGGAAGATCTTTCTGAGGTAGACGAAGCTGACGTCTATTTGCTACTGCGATTGCGTGTTCTTCAGCGATTCCTCGATGCTGTCGCGCCACGCAACGATCAAGGGTCGATTCGCGTCATCTGCAATGTCTACTGCCTTGGTCGCGGCGGCAATCGCTTCATCCAACTGCCCAGTGTTGAAAAGCGCCTTGGCAAGATCGACCTGCGCTGAAAGCTGGCCTGGATGGAGTTCGATTCCAGAGCGGAGCAGTTCGACCGCTGCGAGGTTTCTTTCTTGCGACAGAGCGAGACGCCCTGCAGTCAGAAAGTAGTCGCCACGAACGTCAAGATTCACGGCGGTCTCCGGAGCGTCCCGGATACGGTCAACCAGTTCTGCTGCGCGACGGATGTCGCCGTTATTCAACTCGATGCTTGCGACCAGTAGGTCGCAACGGGTGCACGCCTCGTCCCCTGCCGCAAACCTATCGATTTGCGCGCTTGCTTTCGCCAGTTTTCCATTGCGAAGCAGGGCAGCAACGGCATTGTATTGCGCGAGTTCACTTGTTGGATTGTCTTCCAGCGCCCAAAGCCAGAGTCGCTCGTCGTCGAGCCAAAGAGGCAACGTGGCACGTATCGTCAGAATGGAACTTCCAAGCCAGACGATTGCCGCGGCGGACAGCAGCATGCGCGTGAGCCGTGGCGAAACGACGCGTGGACGTGGCCAGGAAAGCAACGGCAACAGCGCGGTGCCAAACGCCAACGCGTTGATGGCGTATCGCTCGT
The DNA here is from genome assembly GCF_016615955.1 of Luteimonas sp. MC1750. Taxonomy (NCBI): domain Bacteria; kingdom Pseudomonadati; phylum Pseudomonadota; class Gammaproteobacteria; order Lysobacterales; family Lysobacteraceae; genus Luteimonas; species Luteimonas sp. MC1750. The sequence continues at coordinate 2,431,637 of NZ_CP067113.1, read as the reverse complement.
GGTAGAGACTGAGCGCGAACGCGGTGGGCACGATATTCAGGACTGGCAACAAGGCAGACGCAATGACAAGAACCACGCAGGCGGCTGCCGATGCTCGCCTGTAAACGGCCACTGTCGCCCAGAACAGTAGTGCCACAAGGCCGGCAAGAATGAGTGCGATAGTGGGTCGGAACGATGTGAAGTAGGACGGATCGTAGGAGTGGATCGGATTCAAGCCGTTCCAAGGGTAGATCAGCACCCTCAGGTAGGTGAAGAGTGTCCAGGCGATTTTCTGGAGACTTCCCAAGATCGACAGGTCGCCCCCACCTACCGCTACATGCTGCAGCAGATGTCCGAGCCCGAAGTTGCGGAACAGCAGGTATCCGACCGAAGCGATCACGATGGCGATGATCGCCGCCGAGTTCCGGCGCAGGAAGCTGCGACGCAGGGCCGCCATGCCCGTTCCTCGCGATGACTTCGCGAAGACCACCCAGTCCAGCAGCAGGAACAGCACTGGGAAGGACGCGGCTGATTCCTTCGAGCAGATGGCCAGGAAGAAGCACAGCCCGACCATGCTTGCTCGAACGAACCTCCGCCGCAACGAAAGTGCGGCGCAGGCTCCCAACAGCATGAATCCCGTTGCGAGCTGATCGTATTGGGTACCAACCCACGCGACGGTCTCGATCAGCACCGGGTGCAGGCCATAGAACAGCATGCAGCCAGCCAGCCAGGCCAAGCGGGCGTGTCGGCCCAAGGCCTTCAGCGGGCCCATCACTCGCGCTGCGAGAGTTCCAACCAGCGCGGTGTTGAAAAGGTGCATGCCCAGCGAGACCAGATGCATTGGGCCTGGCTGGTTGTCGAACAAGCGGACTTGTATGGTGAACAGGCCGACACCCACGGGCCTGAAATAGTTCGTCCAGCCGTTGAAGTCACGAAGAATGTAGTGCTGCCACTGGGATCCCGCCTGGAGCCAGTCATTCTCGACGAAGTTGATGATGTCGTCCCAGACGAAGCCTCCGTGACGCACCGGCCAGTACACAACGGCAATGAGGAGCACAGCGGCGGCGGTGATCATCCATCGATGGCGGGTGTCTTCCTCTCCGCGGGTCGCAGGAGGCGGGCCAAGGAGGCTGGATGATGCGGCCGCAGGCCGCGTATTGCGCTGGTCCATTGCTCGGTGTTGTCGACGATCGGAATCAGCGGTCGGCCTGGAGTTCCAGGAGTGCCGTTGAGACCTCATGGTGACCTTCAGCTCGGAGGATCTCCGCGGTCTTTCGAATGAAGCGTGGGTCCAACCCGGACTTGCGCGCGCAGGTGAGGAACATGTGCTTTCCGAACTCCGTGTCGCCCAGCCGGTTCAGGGCATGATCGCCGATGTTGCAATAGACATGCGCGGGAAGGTCGCCTCTGTCGACAAGCGAGCGATACGCAGTCGAGAGCCGCTGGTCATCGATCTGGAATCCCTTCTGTCGCTCCGACAGCAACCCGGTGACAGCCATCTGTTCTTGGGGGGAGATCGGGCGCACCTGCAGCTTGTGGATCAGGCCGTCCCACCACGCGTCAGATGCAGGCAGCCCGACACTCGCATTCATCAGGATCAGGCCATGCTCGGGCAGCGGGGACGACCCCTGCAAGGCCGCGCCACGCTCGAACTCCTGCGTTGCCAGCGTCCACTCCCGTGAGCCGGGGTCGCCTTCCGCCAGGCTGAAGTAGAGTGTCGCCAGGTCGTTGCTGGCGCGCGGCGAGCCCGGATTTGTGGCGGTCATGTCCATCGCCAGCAGGAGCGGAGACCCCCAGGTCATCGACCTGATCAGGGTGATGGCGAAGAGTCCGGCGATAACCGCTACCGGTGCCGCGCGGATGATCGGCGAGGCAGTCACCTTGCGCACCCATTCGGAAGCCAGCACGTAAATAGCAAGCAGGATCCCGAACAGCGCGAGGTAGTTGCGATGCTCGTAGACGAGTTCCAGCGGAATGATGCCGCTGGTCAGCGCGTGGGCCGCCAGGAACCAGAAGATGCCCAACGCCGCAAGCGGCAATCGTGTCCTGAGCCAGAGGGCCAGTCCGGTCATTGCTGCGAGGACTGCGATGCTGGCCGCCGTTGTCCAGGGCTGGAATAGACCAGCGGAGTGCGGATAGTTGTCGTAGTAGAACGGCATCCTCGAGGGAATGGGCAGGACGATCTGCTTCAGATGCAGGACCAGCACGCGGGCCTGGGTCAGCAGGCGTTCCCACGCGGAGTATTCGCGGTACGCGTAGGCCTCCGGATTGCCGTAGTGCCAGAAGGCGACGCCGAGCAGCGCTAGGCCGAGTGCACCGCCTAGTACATACAGCACCCGCAGCACCTGCTGCGTGCGAGCCGATTGCGCCTTCCAGTGGAACAGGCACGCCTCCAGCACCAGCGCCAGCAGCGGCGTGATGGCGGCGGATTCCTTTGCGAACAGGCCCACGACCGTGAGGGCGGCGGAGAGGGCCAGCCACCCCCAGCCATGCGAGCGGCCCTCAAGCTGGTCAAGTCGCCCTCTGCAGTAGGCGAGCAGGGCCAGCAGGATGAAGCAGGCGGACAGCGTCTCCATGCGCTGCACGACATAGAGCACCGACGAGACCTGCAGCGGGTGTATGGCCCAGGCCGTCGCCAGCAACGCCGCCGCAGGCAGGATTCGCCTGGATTCGTCTGCCGATCGCACGCCGCCCGTGGATAGCAGCACTCGTGCGAGTGCAAACACCAGGCAGGCGTTGAGGACGTGGATCAGCAGGCCGTGCAGCTTGTACGTGAGAGGATCGCCGCCGCCGAGGTAGTGGTCCAAGGCGAAGCCGATCGTGGCCAGGGGGCGGCCGTAGGGCCCCGGCTCATAGGCGCCTGCGGCGGCCGACAGGCTGTCCAGCGTCAACGCGCTGGCGTGGACGCGTGGATTGGTGACGATGTTGGGGAAATCGTCGAACAGGAAGCCGCCCGACAATCCCGGGAGATAGGCCAGGATCGCAATTGCGACGACCAGGCATAGCCATCCGGATGTCATCCAGGATGCCCAACCGGGTCTGATTGTTGTCATGAACATCCTTCTGGCCGGTGCTTGGCCAAAGCGCCCGCTGGCGCGTGACAGGTCCATGTGCCTGATGCCACGCGTGTCAGCCGGATCGTTTCCCCCTGTATCAGGGGGTGTCCGGCCAGCGTGCATGAGATGTTTCCAGTATCACCCGGCGTAATGGAGATAGAGCTGCAACGCGGGGTACTGGCAGGCAGTCCAACGTCGCTCGGTGAAAAGGTGATCATGCTGTCGGCGACGATACGGGACTCAAACAATGCTTTGCCGGATGCGATGTCTGCCAGTCCCGAAGTCACTTGAGTTCGGACTGCGTAATCCTGGTACGCGGGGAGGGCAATTGTCATCAGAATCGCGAGAATCGCGATCACGATCATTAGCTCGATCAGAGTAAACCCGGACGATCTCATGCGTTTGTCCCCTGTTCCGCAAACAGCGCAGCCCCAAAAAAAGAGGGGACGACTTTGGTAGCCGCCCCCTCCCGGTCGTCACGCGTAAAGCTTGGCGTTGCCGCCATAGTCGGTCAGAGTGAATCTCTTAACCGCAGTGGGCGGGACGGTGCTTCGCCTCGGTGATGTTGGTCGTGCACGGCCACTGGCCACTGGCATTACGGGTCAGGGTAACGTGCGAGCCGCTCACCCGCGGATTGCCCACCAGAGTGCAGGCGAGGGAGGGCGTGGTCGCGTTTGCGGTAGCGACAATGGTGCAGCGCGTCGTCGGGCTCGTCAGGCCAACGTTGTTCAGCGAAATGGCTGCGCCGCTACCACGCTGCACCATCTCTTCCGCCGCCGTCACACCGCCACGGATATCAGCCAGACCAGCAGTGGCCTGCGAGCGGGCCATGTAGTCCTGGTACGCCGGCAGCGCGATCGCGGCCAGGATGGCGATGATCGCAACCACGATCATCAGTTCGATGAGGGTAAAGCCCTGCTGCTTCTTCATGTGTATCCCCTAGGAGTGGAGTGAACTTCACGTGCTGCGAAGCCGGCTTGGGTTCCGGAACCGCATTTGCCGTGCAACGTTGCACGTGCAGGGAAGTGTATGCAGAACCCGTGCCAAGTGTGGGCTTCGCGACGCGGATGAACCGTTGTGCAACGGGATTCACGGTCTTGGTTGTCGCTGATGGGAATTAGTGGACCTGGAGCGTCACTTTGCGCGCACGGAAGTGACGTGATTTGTCAGCTGTTCGATGGGCTTCGTGACGGACTTCGCGGGCGGTGATCGCGGCTGTAGCCGCTCCTACAGGGGGGGGGCGCGAGGGTCAGTCGATGCCGAGCTTTTTCAGTTTGTAGCGCAGGGCTCGGAAGGTGATGCCGAGGGCCGCCGCGGCCTTGGTCTTGTTGTAGCGGCTCTCCTGGAGCGCCTGCTGGATCGCGGCTCGTTCGATCTCCTCGATGTACGAGGGCAGGGCGCTGGAGGCGGTCTCGCGGGGATTGAGGTTGGCGGGATTGGCTGCGCCGCCGTGCGCGGCCAGTCCGCCAGGCTGCGGCACGGCGCGCGCCGGGCTGTTGATTCCGCTCCCGCCCGGCAGGCGCAGGTCGGCGGCGGTGATGCTGTCGCTGTCGGCCATGGCCATTGCGCGCTCCAGCACGTTCTCCAGCTCGCGCACGTTCCCGGGGAACGCGTACTCGTTCAACGCCGCCAGCGCATCCGGCCCCAGCCTCGGCGCCGCGCGATGCATCGCCTGCGCCAGCCTGGCGAAAATCGCGTCCGACAGGATCGGCAGGTCGCCGTCGCGGTCGCGCAGCGCCGGCACGTGCAGCTCGATCACGTTGATCCGGTAGTAAAGGTCATGCCGGAAGCTGCCGGCGTTCACCAGCGCGCCGAGGTCCTTGTGGGTCGCCGACAGGATCCGCACGTCGACGTCCACTTCGTTCTGCGCGCCCACCGGGCGCACCTTCTTTTCCTGGATCGCGCGCAGCAGCTTGACCTGCATCGCCAGCGGCAGCTCGGCCACTTCGTCCAGGAACAGGGTGCCGCCGTCGGCGCTCTGGAACAGGCCGGGCTTGTCGGCGTGGGCGCCGGTGAAGCTGCCCTTCTTGTGGCCGAAGAATTCGCTCTCCATCAGCTCGGTCGGGATGGCGCCGCAGTTGACCGGGATGAAGGGGCCGTTGGCGCGCGAGCCCTGGGCGTGGATGGTGCGGGCCACCAGCTCCTTGCCGGTGCCGGACTCGCCGCTGATGTGCACGGGTGCCTGGCTGCGGGACACCTTGGCGATGGTCTCGCGCAGGGCGACCATGGCCGGCGAGCCGCCCAGCAGGCGGCCGGCCTCTTCGGGCTGGGCCTGGCGGCGGGTGTGGAGCTCGAGCGCCTGGCGCACGAGGCCGCGCAGCACGTTGATGTCCACGGGCTTGCTGACGAAGTCGAAGGCGCCGGCCTTGAGCGCCTCGACCGCCGCTTCGACGTTGCCGTAGGCGGTGATCATCGCCACGGGGGTCTCGGGAAAGCGGGTGGTGATGTCGCTGATCAGCTCGAGGCCCGAGCCGTCGGGCAGGCGCATGTCGGTCAGGCAGAGGTCGTAGCGGTTCTGCGCGAGCATCTGCCGGGCGGTGCCCAGGCTGGCGGCGGTGTCGGTGCGGAGTCCCATGCGCCCGAGGGTCAGGACCAGGAGCTCGCGGATGTCGTGCTCGTCGTCGACGATGAGGGCGCTGCGGGCTTCGGTCATGGCAAAAAAGACTGGCTTCCGGTCCGGGTGACCAATTTTGGCACTTTTTTGCAGACTGTGACGAGTGTCAAAGGCTTGGGACCAGCCTGTAGGAGCGGCTACAGCCGCGATGGCAAGGTCTTGGGCCAGGGCGATCGCGGCTGTAGCCGCTCCTACAGGGGGTGTTCGGCCAGGGCGATCGCGGCTTTAGCCGCTCCTACAGGGGTGGTCGGCCGGGGCGATCGCGGCTTTAGCCGCTCCTACAGGGTGGGGCGGCTTCAGGCCAGCATCACCGAGCCGCCGCGCAGGGTGATGCGGAAGCAGGCGCCGCCGCCGGGGACGGAGACGTACTCCAGGCGGCCGTCGTTGGCGCGGCACAGCTCGTGGGCGATGTAGAGGCCCAGGCCCGTGCCCTGCTCGGAGGTGGTGAAGAACGGGCGGAACAGCTGGTGGCTCACCGCGTCGGGGATGCCGGGGCCGCGGTCGGTCACCTCGATCACCGGACGGCCTTCCAGCACGTCGACGTGGAAGATGATCCGCGCGGCCTCGCCGGGCTGGTGGCCGTGGCGCACGGCGTTGTTGGCCAGCGAGGTCAGCACCTGCTGCAGGTGGCGCGGGTCGACCATCGCCGGCACTTCGGGCAGCTGGCCGCCCTGGCGCAGGCTGGCGTTCTCCTCCGGGCAGGTCTGGCGGTAGTCGTCGATGAAGGCGCGTACCTGGCCGACCAGGTCGACGTTCTCCGGCTGGGCGCGCTCGCGGCGGGCCAGGCCCAGCACGCTCTCGACGATCGCATTGGTGCGCAGGCATTGCTGGTGGACGATCTGCAGCAGCCGCCGGTCGCTGTCGCCGATGTCGCGCGACTCCTCGAGCAACTGGGTGGCGTAGCTGATCGCGGCCAGCGGGTTGCGGATCTCGTGCGCCAGGCTGGCGGAGAAGCGGCCCATGGCGGCCAGGGTCAGCGATTCGGCGCGGCGCGAGACCAGCGCGGTGTCGTCGAGGAAGATCAGGGTGGTGTCGTCGGTGGCCAGGAGCCGCGTGAAGCGTGGCAGCACCTCGTTGCCGTCGTCGCCGATGGTCAGGGGCGTGTCGTCGGTCTGGCCGCTGCGCCGCCATTCGGCCACGCGCATGGCCAGCGCCGGGGAGATCTGCGGGAGGGTGCGCGGGGTGGCCTCGGAGTCGGCACCGGACTCGCCCAGCAGGATGCGCGCGGCCTCGTTGGCCATGCGGATGCGCCCCGAGCCGTCGACCATCAGCACGCCCACGCGCATGCGGCGGATGATCAGTTCGTTGACCTCGGCCAGGTTGGCGGCCTCGGCGCCGCGCCGTTGGGCCAGGTCGCGGCTTTCGCGCATGTCGCGCCCGAGCAGGTTGGTCAGCGTGGCCATCGCCAGGTAGCTGACCGAGAACATCAGCACCTCGGCCAGCGGGCGCTCGCGCATGGAATTGCCGTCGGTGACCACCAGGACGTACTGGAACACCAGCGCGCCCGAGGCCAGCGCGGCCGCCGCGAGCCCGAGATGCAGCGGCAGCAGCAGGGCCGCGGCGCCGACGTTGAACAGCAGCATCATGGCGATGCCCGGGCCGGCGAACGGCAGGGCGTGGGTGGCCAGCGTGGCGACCGCGATATCGATCAGCACGCCGAACACCACGTGCGAGGTCAGCGGCACCGAGCGCCGCCCCGACAGCAGCAGCAGGACCGCCGACGCGACGAGATAGGTCGCCGCGACCGCCACCGCCAGCGCCGGGTCGCGGGCCTCGCCTCCGAACGTGTTCTTCAGCGGCCCGAACACGGCCAGCGCGAGCAGCGCGGCCTCCAGCGTGCGGTACAGGGCGAGCAGGTAAAGCTCGCGCCGCATGGCGCGATCGGGGGCTTCTGGGGGCACGGGCGGGCTCCGGGGGCGTCTGGGCACTATAATGGCTGGCGCTGTGTCCCACTTTCCCACGACGGACCCCACATGAACTTCCACGAGTACCAGGCGAAGCAGCTGTTCGCCGATTACGGCATCGCAGTCCCCGCCGGGCGTGTCGCCCGCACCCCCGAAGAAGCGGTCGACGCCGCCAAGGCCATCGGTGGCGACTTCTGGGTGGTCAAGGCCCAGATCCACGCCGGCGGCCGCGGCAAGGCCGGCGGCGTGAAGCTCTGCCGCTCGCTCGACGACGTGCGCGAGCACGCCAAGGGCATGCTCGGCAAGAAGATGGCGACCTACCAGACGGCCGGCATCGAGCTGCCGATCGACTCGGTGCTGGTGACCCAGGCCACCGACATCGACAAGGAGCTCTACCTGTCGGTGCTGGTCGACCGCTCCACGCAGTCCATCACCTTCATCGCGTCGAGCGAAGGCGGCATGGACATCGAGCAGGTGGCGGCCGAGACGCCGGAGAAGATCCAGTCGCTCAACGTCAACTTCATCCAGGGCCTGCAGCCCTACCAGTGCCGTGACATGGGCTTCGGCCTGGGCCTGACCGGCAAGCAGGTCAACCAGCTCACCAAGATCATGATGGGCCTGTACAAGCTGTTCAACGAGAAGGACCTGGCCCTGGTCGAGCTGAACCCGCTGGCCATCCTCACCGACGGCAACCTCGCGGTGCTCGACGGCAAGGTCGACTCCGACGACAACGCCGGCTTCCGCCATCCGGAACTCGTCGCCATGCGCGACATCCGCCAGGAAGACGAGACCGAGGTCAAGGCCAGCCAGCACGACCTGAACTACGTGACCATGGACGGCAACATCGGCTGCATGGTCAACGGCGCGGGCCTGGCGATGGCGACGATGGACGTGATCCAGCTGGAAGGCGGCTCGCCGGCCAACTTCCTCGACGTCGGCGGCGGCGCCACCAAGGAGCGCGTGACCGAGGCGTTCAAGCTGATCCTGTCGTCCGACGACGTGAAGGCGATCTTCGTCAACATCTTCGGCGGCATCGTGCGCTGCGACATGATCGCGGAAGGCATCATCGCCGCGGTCAAGGAAGTCGACGTCAAGGTGCCGGTGATCGTGCGCCTCGAGGGCACGAACGTGGACGCCGGCAAGGAGCTGCTGAAGAACTCCGGCCTGGCGATCACCGCCGCCGACAACATCAACGACGGCGCGAAGAAGGCCGTCGAAGCCGCCAAGGCCGCCTGAGCCGAATTCCAAGGATCCTGAAGAAATGAGCGTTCTCGTCAACAAGAACACCAAGGTGATCGTGCAGGGCTTCACCGGCCAGCAGGGCACCTTCCACGCCGAGCAGATGCTCGACTACGGCACCAAGGTCGTGGGTGGCGTCACCCCGGGCAAGGGCGGCACCGAGCACCTGGGCCTGCCGGTCTTCAACACCGTGGCCGATGCCGTCACCGAGACCGGCGCCAATGCCTCGGTGATCTACGTGCCGCCGCCGTTCGCGGCCGACGCCATCCTGGAAGCGGCCGAGGCCGGCATCCAGGTGATCGTGTGCATCACCGAGGGCATCCCGGTGCTGGACATGCTGCGCGTCAAGAAGACCCTGGTCACGACCTATCCGGAGACGGTGCTGGTGGGGCCGAACTGCCCCGGCATCATCACCCCGGGCGAGTGCAAGATCGGCATCATGCCGGGCCACATCCACCAGCCGGGCAAGATCGCGATTGTGTCGCGCTCGGGCACGCTGACCTATGAAGCGGTCAAGCAGACCACCGACGCCGGCCTTGGCCAGTCGACGGTGATCGGCATCGGCGGCGACCCGATCAACGGCCTGAACTTCATCGACTGCCTGAAGCTGTTCCAGGACGACGAGCAGACCCAGGGCATCATCATGGTCGGCGAGATCGGCGGTTCGGCCGAGGAAGAAGCGGCCGAGTTCATCGCCGAGTACGTGACCAAGCCGGTGGTCGGGTTCATTGCCGGTGCCAGCGCGCCGAAGGGCAAGCGCATGGGCCACGCCGGCGCGATCGCCTCGGGCGGCTCGGGCACGGCCGAAGGCAAGTTCGCCGCGATGGAGAAGGCCGGTGTCACCACCGTGCGTTCGCCGGGCGACCTGGGTGCCGCGATCGCCAAGCGCCTCGCCGGCTGACCGCAGGAACTGTAGGGAGCGGCTATAGCCGCGATCGACGACCCGGCATGGAGCAATCCTGGCCGCGATCTGTCGGATCCGATCGCAGCTTTAGCTGCTCCTACAGAGGCAGGAGGAGAAGGCCGCCGCAAGGCGGCCTTCTTCACTCCCGGCGTTTGACAGGGGCGGTCGAATGCGCATGATGGATGCGCATCCATTCAAGTAAGCCGCCATGCGCATCTCCGACGAATATGCCGCTTACGGCAAGCGAGCCACCAACGTCAGCATCAACGAGGGCCTGCTGGAGGCCGCGCGGGCACTCGACATCAACCTGTCCGCCACGCTGGAGAAGGCGCTCGATGCCGAGGTCCGGGCGCGTCGGCGCGAGAAGTGGCTGGAGGAGAACCGCGAGGCGATTGCCGCCTACAACGAACGCATCGCGCGGGACGGCATGTTGAGCGACCACGTGCATGCCTTCCTGTCCAGGACCGGCGAGTGACCCAGTTCGTGGTGTACGCCAACGCGGATGCCATCTCGCGAAGGCGGATTCCGTGCTTCCTGGACGTGCAGAGCGATCTGATCGAGACCTTGGGTTCGCGCGTCGTCGTGCCGCTGGTGGCGATCGAGCACGTTGGCGGGGTGATCGAACGCCTGATGCCGCGTCTGCACGTCGATGACGGCCACCTGGTGATGGACACGGCGCAGGTCATGGGTGTGCCAGTGCGCATGCTCGGCAAGCAGGTCGCCGACCTGTCGCAGGAGCGGCATGCGATCCTTGCCGCCATCGACATGCTGACGCATGGGATCTGACATGACCGAACCGCTCCGCATCGCCCTGGCCCAGTTCGATTTCCCCGTGGGCGACATCACCGGCAACACGACGCGCATCGCCGCCATGATCGGCGAGGCGCGAGACGAGTACGGCGCCGACATCGTGGTGTTCCCGGAGCTGGCCGTCAGCGGCTATCCGCCGGAGGACCTGCTGATGCGGCCGGCCTTCCTGGCCGACTGCGAGCAGGCGCTTCGGACCATCGCGGATGCGGCCACGGGCATCGTCGCCGTCGTCGGCTGGCCGGAATCGTCCGGCAGCAGCCTCTACAACTCGGCGAGCGTGCTGCGCGACGGCCGCATCGCCCACACCTACCGCAAGCGCGAGCTGCCCAACTACAACATCTTCGACGAGCGTCGCTATTTCCACGTCGATCGCCACGGCGGCTCCTGCGTGTTCGACGTCAAGGGCGTGCCGGTCGGTCTGCTCGTCTGCGAGGACCTCTGGTTCGCCGAGCCCATCGCCGACACGGTGGCGCAGGGCGCGCAGCTGGTGCTGGTGCCCAACGCCTCGCCCTTCGAGCGGGGCAAGCACGCCCAGCGCGACGCGATGATCGCCGCGCACACGCGCGACACCGGCGCCGCGCTGGCCTACCTCAACGTCGTCGGCGGGCAGGACGCGCTGGTGTTCGACGGCTCGTCGGTGGTGGCCGACGGCGACGGCACGGTGCACCCGGCCGCGGCGGCCTTCACCGACCAGTGGCTGGTGCTCGACTACGCCCCGGAGCGCCGCGCGTTCACGCCGGTGGTCTGGATGGACGACGGCGACGAAAGCATGGACGCGCTGGCTTGGCGCGCGGTGGTGCGCGGGATCCGTGACTACTTCGGCAAGAACGGCTTCCGCCGCGCCTGGCTGGGGCTGTCCGGCGGGATCGATTCGTCGATCGTGCTGGCGATGGCGGTCGAGGCGCTGGGCGCCGAAAACGTCACCGCGGTGCGCATGCCGTCGCGCTACACGGCGAACCTCAGCAACGACCTGGCGGCCGAGCAGTGCCGCGCGCTGGGCGTGGAGATGATGACGGTGCCGATCGAGCCGGCGTTCGACGGCCTGCTGGCCAGCCTTGGCGAGGCCTTTGAAGGCCGCGACGTCGACGTCACCGAAGAGAACCTGCAGTCGCGCGCGCGGGGGGTGATCCTGATGGCGCTGTCGAACAAGCTCGGGGGCCTGGTGCTGACCACCGGCAACAAGAGCGAGTACGCGGTGGGCTACGCCACGATCTACGGCGACATGGCCGGTGCCTATGCGCCGATCAAGGACCTGTACAAGACGGAGGTCTACGGCCTGGCGAAGTGGCGCAATACAGTCGGCGGCGCGCCGGTGATTCCGCCCGCGGTCATCGCCCGCCCGCCTTCGGCCGAGCTGCGCGCCAACCAGCTCGACCAGGATTCACTGCCGCCCTACGACGTGCTGGACGCGATCCTGCTGCGCTTCGTCGACCAGGAGCAGTCGAGCGAGGAGGTGCGCGCGGCCGGCTTCGACGCCGCGGTCGTGGACCGGGTGGTGAAGCTGGTACGCAACAGCGAGTGGAAGCGCCAGCAGGCGGCTCCCGGCCCGAAGATCTCCCGCCGCGCGTTTGGTCGCGAGCGGCGCTACCCGATCAGCAACCGCTACCCGCATTGAGGTAGCCACCGCCCTGTAGGAGCGGCTATAGCCGCGATGGATCGTCTCGGTATCCCGGAACGTGGATCGCGGCTGTAGCCGCTCCTACAGGGGCGCGGGGGCAGCGTGGCCGTCCGGCTTACTGGATCGCGGTCTTCTCGGGCGCGAAGGGGTTGAGCTTGCGGATCGTCCACGGGTAGTCCGGCCACTTGCCCGTGAGGTACGGGTGGTCGGGCTCGTTGAGCTGCAGCACGCGGCGGGCGTCCGCCGCCAGGGTCTCGTTGCCGAGCTCGGTGTAGGCCGCGGCCAGCACGGCCACCGCGTCGTTCTGGTACTCGCTCTGCGGATAGGTCTCCAGCAGGTAGCGGGCGCGCTCGGTGGCGCCGACCCAGGCATCGCGACGCATGTAATAGAGCGCGGTCTCGATCTCGTGGCGGGCGAACATGTTGCGCAGCGCGACCATCCGGTTGGCGGCGTCGGCGGCGTAGCGGCTGTTGGGGTAGCGCTCGACCACGGTGCGCAGGTCGTTGTAGCCCTGCATCGGGGTGGCCAGGTCGCGGCGGCTGGCGTCGAGGTTCCAGGCGCGCTGCAGGAAGACGGTGTCGCGCGACGAGTTCACCAGGCCGCGCAGGTAGTACATGTAGGGCACGTGGCGATGCGTCGGATAGGTGCGGATGAAGCGGTCGATGGTCGACACCGCGTCGTCGTGGCGGCCCATCTTGTACTGCGCGTAGGCCGTCTCCATCAGCGCCTGCTCGGTCTGCGCGCCGTACGGGTACTGCGCCACCAGGCGCCGGTAGACCGTGGTCGCGCCGCTCCAGTTGCCGCGGCGCATCAGCGTGTGGCCGCGGTCGTAGAGCGTCTCGACCGCCACGCCCTCGTTGGCATCCTCGTCCTTCAGGGCGCCCTTCAGCCGCGCGCAGCCGGACGTCGCGAGCGCTGCCAGCAGCACGAGCAGCAGGGCGCGGCGGAACAGGGTGGTGCTTCGGGTCATGGTGCGTCCGGGACGGGGATGGCGTGGAGCGGGGATAATAGCAGCCAGCCCCGCGCCACCAGCGGGCCACGCCTGAACCGGACCCCGCCATGACCGACGACCACGACGCCGACGCCCCCGATGCGGCGGACGCCGCCCCCGACGCCCCCCGTACGGCCCGGGTGCCCGACGCCATGGCCGGCCGCCGGTTCGACGCCGTGCTGGCCGAGCTGTTCCCCGAGTACTCCCGCTCGCGGCTGGCGACCTGGGTGAAATCCGGGGACGTGCTGCTGGACGGTGCGACCGTGCGCCCACGCGAAGCGGTGCGCGGCGGGCAGGAGGTGATGCTGACCGCGACCCTCGAGCCCCAGGTCAGCGCCGGCCCCGAGGACATCCCGCTGTCGGTGCTCTACGAGGACGCCGAGGTCCTGGTCATCGACAAGCCCGCCGGCCTGGTGGTGCATCCCGGCGCCGGCAACCACACCGGCACCCTGGTCAACGCGCTGCTGTTCCGCGACCCGGCGCTGGCCGCGATCCCGCGCGCGGGCATCGTGCACCGGCTCGACAAGGACACCTCCGGGGTGATGGTCGTGGCTCGCACCCTGCAGGCCCAGGCCGCCCTGGTGGCCCAGCTGTCGGCGCGCGAGGTCCACCGGCAGTACCTGGCGATCGTCGTCGGCGCCCTGGTTTCCGGCGGCACCGTGGATGCGCCGATCGACCGCCACCCGCGCGACCGCCTGCGCATGGCCGTGCGCGACGACGGCCGCGAGGCCAAGACCCACTACCGCCTGCAGGAGCGTTTCCGTGCGCACACGGCGCTGGAGTGCCGGCTGGAGACCGGGCGCACGCACCAGATCCGCGTGCACATGACCCACCTGCGCTATCCGATCGTCGGCGACCCGCTGTACGGCGGCCCGGTGAAGCTGCCGCGCGGGGCCTCCGACGCGCTGGTCACCGCCCTGCGCGGCTTCAAGCGCCAGGCCCTGCACGCCCAAGTGCTCGAGTTCGTGCATCCCTCGACCGGCGAGACCGTGCGCTGCGAGGCGCCGCTGCCGGCCGACATGCAGGTGCTGATGCGCGAGCTGCGCGCCGATTCCGCGGCGCATGCCGTGACCGGTGCCGGGGTGCGGCGGTGATCACCGGGCACTCGCGCAGCGCCTGGCTGGATGCGGGCTGGCCCGCGCCGCCCGGCGTGCGCGCGCTGACCACCCTGCGCCACGGCGCCGGGGCCTCGATGGTGCCGTTCGACCGCTTCAACCTGGGCAACGCCCGGGGCGACGCCGGCGATGATCCGATCTGCGTGGCCGCCAACCGCGCGGAATTCACCCTGCGCGCCGGGCTGCCTTCGGCGCCGCACTGGCTGCGCCAGGTGCACGGCACCGGCGTGCTGCGCGTGGACGACGTGCTGCCCGAGGGCGACGCGACGGCCGAGCGCCGGCGCATGGAGGCCGAGCCCGAAGCCGACGCCGCGGTGACCTCGGTCGCGGGCGCGGTGCTCGCGGTCCTGACCGCGGACTGCCTGCCGGTGGTCTTCGCCGCGCGCGATGGCCGCGAGGTCGGGGTCGCGCATGCCGGCTGGCGCGGGCTCGCCGCCGGCGTGCTGGAGGCGACGATCGATGCGATGCGTGCGCCCGCGGGCGGGCTGGTCGCGTGGCTGGGCCCGGCCGCCGGCCCCGACGCCTATGAAGTCGGCGGGGAGGTGCGCGCGGCGTTCACCGACCGCGATCCGGACGCGGCGTCCGCCTTCGTCGCGACCCGCCCTGGCCACTGGCACGTGGACCTGTACGCCCTGGCGCGGCGCAGGCTGCGCGCGGCCGGAATCGCGGAGGGCGACATCCACGGCGGCGACCTGTGCACGATCTCGGACGGGAAGCGCTTCTTCTCGCACCGGCGCGACGCGCGCACCGGTCGCATGGCGACCGTGGCCTGGCTGTAGCCGCTCCTACAGGTAGCCTCCGACGCTTCAGCCAGCTCCCATCTCCCCCAGCCATGAGGATCGCGACCATGACCGACACCGTTGCCACCTTGTCCAGCACCCCCGGCGTCTCCCCGCGCGACGCGGCCACGCAGGGCTTCGTCTTCAACCACACCATGCTGCGGGTCAAGGACGCGAAGGCGTCGCTGGACTTCTACACCCGCGTGCTCGGCTTCAGCCTGGTGCGGCAAGGCCACTTCGCCGAAGCGGCGTTCTCGCTGTACTTCCTTGCGCTCGTCGACCCGGCCGACATTCCCGACGATGACGCGGCGCGCAAGGCCTGGGTGGCCGGCCTGCAGGGCGTGCTGGAGCTGACCCACAACCATGGCACCGAGTCGCAGGACGGCCCGGTCTACCACGACGGCAATGCCGAGCCGCGCGGCTTCGGGCACATCTGCCTGAGCGTTCCCGACCTGCGCGCCGCCTGCGAGCGCTTCGAGGCGCTGGGCGTGACCTTCCAGAAGCGCCTGACCGACGGCCGCATGAAGGACATCGCCTTCATCAAGGACCCCGACGGCTACTGGGTCGAAGTCATCCAGCCCACCCCCATGCCCACCCTGTAGGAGCGGCTACAGCCGCGATCGCCGTCCCGTCGCACGAGGGCGGCGGATCGCGCCGGATGGGGCTGATCGCGGCTATAGCCGCTCCTACAGGTGGCACCCGCTCCTACAGGTGGCAGCGGAGCGGCCCGGGCTCGATGGTCAGACCGCGTCGGTCCAGGGCCGGGACAGGCGCATCGCGGCGATCACGATGCCGACGTGGGAATAGGTCTGGGGGAAGTTGCCCCAGGCTTCCCCGTCCTCAAAGGCCATGTCCTCCGACAGCAGGCCGAGGTGGTTGCGCCGTGCCAGCAGGCTTTCGAACTGCTGGCGGGCCTCGTCGACGCGGCCGATCGCGGCCAGGGCGTCGATGTACCAGAAGCTGCAGATGGTGAAGCTGGTTTCCGGCGAGCCGAAATCGTCCGGGGCGATGTAGCGGAACAGTCCCGTGCCGCGTCGCAGCTGGCTGCCGATCGCCTCGACCGTGGCGACGAAGCGCGGATCCGAGGCCTCGATGAAGCCGAGCTCGGCCAGCAGCAGCAGGCTGGCATCCAGGCGCCGGCCCTCGGCCGACTCGACGAAGTGCCCCAGCTCCGCGTCCCAGGCGCGCGCCAGGATCGCCTCGCGCATGGTGTCGGCGCGCCCGCGCCAGTGCGCGCCGCGCTCGGCGAGCCCGAGGTGCGTCGCGATCCGTGCAAGCCGGTCGCAGGCCGCCCAGCACATCACGCTGGAATAGGTATGCACCTCGGCGCGTCCGCGGAATTCCCAGATGCCGGCGTCGGGCTGGTCGTAGAGCTCCCAGGCCTGCTCGCCGACCGGTTCCAGGCGGTGGAAGGCGTCGACGTCACCGGGGCGCGCCAGCCGCTGGTCGAAGAACAGCTGGGTCGCGGCCAGGACCACGCTGCCGTAGACGTCGTGCTGCTTCTGCACCCAGGCCAGGTTGCCGCGGCGCACCGGGCCCATGCCGCGGTAGCCGGCCAGGTCCGGCACCTCGTGTTCTTCCAGTTCCTTCTCGAACGCGATGCCGTACAGCGGCTGCAGCCCGTCCTCGCCGGTGGCGAGGTTGAGCACGTAGCGCAGGTAGCCCTCCATCGTGCGCGTGGCGCCGAGGCGGTTGAGCGCGCGCACCACGAAGGCCGAATCGCGCAGCCAGCAGTAGCGGTAGTCCCAGTTGCGCTGGCTGTGCGGCGCCTCCGGGATCGACGTGGTGATGGCGGCGACGATCGCGCCGGTTTCCTCGTACTGGCAGAGCTTGAGGGTGATCGCGCTGCGGATCACCGCGTCCTGCCATTCCAGCGGGATCGAGAGGTAGCGCACCCAGTCGCGCCAGTACTCGACGGTCTGGCGCTCGGCGTTGCGGACGAAGCGGTCGACCGGCTCGGTCAGGGTCTCGTCGGGGCCGAGCACCAGGTGGCGGTCGCCGTCGAGCTCGAAGGGCAGGGACTCGCGCAGCAGGCGCACCGGCACGTCGCCGGTCAGGCGGAGCGTGAACCCCGGCAGCAGGTAGCGCACATGGTTGCTGCCCCAGGTCTGCTCCGGCACGTCGGCGCCGTAGTTCGCCAAGGGACGCAGCACGATGCGGATACGCGGGCGCCCCGACAGGGGACGCAGCCGGCGCACCAGCATCACCGGCCGGTAGAAGCGCCCGTGCTGGCGCCAGCGCGGGGCCAGGTCGGTGATCTCCACCGCGCCGCCGTGGCGGTCGCGCAGCACGGTGCGCAGCACCGCGGTGTTGTTCACGTACTCCTGGGTCGCGCCGGCGAAGTCCTCGAGCTCGATGGCGTAGTCGCCGCCGCCGGCCTTGGGCGACAGCAGGGCGCAGAAGGCCGGGTCGCCGTCGAAGGCCGGGATGCAGCACCAGGACACGCGCGCCTGCGCGTCGATGAGCGCGGCGATGCTGCCGTTGCCGACCAGGCCGAGGTCGAGGCTGGTTCCTCCGTTCATGCCGCTTGCGCTCATGCCGCGACTCCGATCCAGGCGTGCACGTCGGCGGTGCCGGACAGCGCGAAGTGGGCGGCGCTCTCGCGCGGCGGACCCACCAGCACGCTGATGCCGTCTTGGGCATTGACCGCCGCGAAGCCGGCCTCGTCGGTCACGTCGTCGCCGGCGAACACCGGCCGGCGGCCTGCGAACGGCGCCTCCAGCATGAAGGCGAGGATGGCCGCGCCCTTGTCGGCCCGCAGGCCACGCGTGTCCGCCGGCCGCAGCTCGATCACCGCCTTGCCCGGCTGCAGCCGGTAGCCGGGCAGCCGCGGCAGCGCGGCGCGGGCGAAGGCCTGCAGCTCGGCGCCGGCATGGGGGCCGGCCGCGCGCCAGTGCAGCGCCACCGCGGAACCCTTGTCCTCGACCACGGCGCCGGGGTGGCGTGCAGCCAGGCGTACGGCTTCGCTGCGCACCAGGTCCAGCGCGGCGGGTGCGCGCGGCGCGCGCTGCAGGCGACGGCCATGCCGCCGCTCCAGGCCATGCAGGCCGGAGGCGGGCAGGCGCGGCGGGGCGAGCAGGGTGTCGAGCATGGCCAGCGAGCGGCCGCTGACCAGCGCGACCGCGCCGTCGAGGCGCTGCTGCAGGGCCGCCAGGGCCTCGCGCAGGCGGTCCGGCACCTCGACGTCATCGGGCCTCGGCGCGAAGTCCAGCAGGGTGCCATCGACGTCGAGGAACAGCGCGCAGCTGTCGTCGATGGGCGGCGGTGGTGGAAGCAGGGTGGGCACGGCCATGGTCAGCGAGTCTGGCCGACCCCGTGTGAGCATTCCCTGTAGGAGCGCCATGGCCGCTCCTGCAGGGGGCGCACGGCGCGGCTTGAATCGCCGGGCGGAAACCGCATCTTTGGGGTATTGCCGGCGCGGCCGGCCCCGATCCTGGAGTCACCCCATGCGGATGGACAAGCTCACCTCGCGGTTCCAGCAGGCGCTGGCCGACGCGCAGTCGCTGGCCGTGGGCCGCGACCACAACCTCATCGAGCCGGCGCACGTGCTGGCGGCCCTGCTCGACCAGCCGGGCGGCGGCAGCGGGCCACTGCTGGCCCAGGCCGGCGTCAACGTGCCCCTGCTGCGCGAGCGGCTGGGCGAAATTCTCGAAAAGCTGCCCAAAGTCTCCGGGCAAGCCGGCCAGGTCTCGCTCGGCAACGACCTGGGGCGCCTGCTCAACCTCAGCGACAAACTCGCCCAGCAGCGCGGCGACGGCTTCATCGCGTCCGAACTCTTCCTGCTGGCGGCGCTCGAGGACGGTGGCGATGCCGGCCGCGCGCTGAAGGCGACGGGCGCCGACAAGTCGCGGCTGGAAGCGGCCATCAGCGCCATGCGCGGCGGCGCGAAGGTCGACGACGCCAGCGCCGAAGAAGCCCGCCAGGCGCTGGAGAAGTACACCATCGACCTCACCGCGCGCGCCGAGTCGGGCAAGCTCGACCCGGTGATCGGCCGCGACGAGGAGATCCGCCGCACCATCCAGGTGCTGCAGCGGCGCACCAAGAACAACCCGGTGCTGATCGGCGAACCCGGCGTCGGCAAGACCGCGATCGCCGAGGGCCTGGCGCAGCGCATCGTCAACAACGAGGTGCCCGAGGGCCTGCGCGGCAAGCGCGTGCTGTCGTTGGACATGGGTGCGCTGATCGCCGGCGCCAAGTTCCGCGGCGAATTCGAGGAGCGGCTGAAGGCTGTGCTCAACGACCTGGCCAAGAACGAGGGCCAGATCATCCTCTTCATCGACGAGCTGCACACCATGGTCGGCGCCGGCAAGGCCGAGGGCTCGATGGATGCCGGCAACATGCTGAAGCCGGCGCTGGCGCGCGGCGAGCTGCACTGCATCGGCGCAACCACGCTCGACGAGTACCGCAAGTACGTGGAGAAGGACGCGGCGCTGGAGCGGCGCTTCCAGAAGGTGTTCGTGGGCGAACCGTCCGTGGAGGACACGATCGCGATCCTGCGCGGGCTGAAGGAGAAGTACGCCGTGCACCACGGCGTCGAGATCACCGACCCGGCGATCGTGGCGGCGGCCACGCTCTCGCACCGTTACATCGCCGACCGCAAGCTGCCCGACAAGGCCATCGACCTGATGGACGAGGCGGCGAGCCGCATCCGCATGGAGATCGACTCCAAGCCCGAAGAGCTCGACCGCAAGGAACGCCGCCTGATCCAGCTCAAGATCCAGCGCGAGGCGCTGAAGAAGGAGAAGGACGCCGAGTCGAAGCAGCGCCTGGCCGACCTCGAGGCGGAGATCGAAGGGCTCGAGCGCGCCTACAACGATCTGGAGGAAGTGTGGAAGGCCGAGAAGGCCACCGTGCAGGGCGCGACCAGGGTCAAGGAGCAGATCGAGGCCGCCAAGCTCGAACTCGAGGCCGCGCAGCGCCGGCAGGACTTCGCGAAGATGAGCGAGATCCAGTACGGGCGGATGCCGCTGCTGGAGAAGCAGCTCAGCGCCGCCCAGGAGGCCGAAACCACCGGCTTCACCCTGCTGCAGGACAAGGTCACCGCCGAGGAGATCGCCGAGGTGGTCGCGCGCTGGACCGGCATCCCGGTCAGCAAGATGCTGGAAGGCGAACGCGACAAGCTGCTGAAGATGGAGGACGCGCTGCATGCGCGCGTGGTCGGCCAGCATGAAGCGGTGAAGGTCGTCTCCGATGCGGTGCGCCGTTCGCGCGCCGGGCTGAGCGACCCGGACCGGCCGTCGGGTTCGTTCCTGTTCCTGGGCCCCACCGGCGTCGGCAAGACCGAGCTGTGCAAGGCGCTGGCGGAATTCCTGTTCGACTCCAGCGACGCCATGGTGCGCATCGACATGAGCGAGTTCATGGAGAAGCACGCGGTGTCGCGGCTGGTCGGTGCGCCCCCGGGCTATGTCGGCTATGAAGAGGGCGGCTACCTGACCGAGGCCGTGCGCCGGCGCCCCTACAGCGTGATCCTGCTCGACGAGGTCGAGAAGGCGCATCCGGACGTGTTCAACATCCTGCTGCAGGTGCTCGACGACGGCCGCCTGACCGATGGACAGGGCCGCACGGTGGACTTCCGCAACACCGTGATCGTGATGACGTCCAACCTCGGCAGCCAGATGATCCAGGAGCTGGACGGCGACGATTCGCCCGAGGCCTATACGCAGATGAAGGCGGGGGTGATGGCGGTGGTGCAGTCGCACTTCCGCCCCGAGTTCATCAACCGGCTGGACGACATCGTGGTCTTCCATGCGCTGGACAAGGCGCAGATCAGGGAGATTGCGCGGATCCAGATGCGCGGACTGGAGAAGCGGCTGGGCGAGCGCGGGATCCGCATCGAGGTCAGCGACGCGGCCTTCGAGCTGCTGGGCAACGTCGGCTTCGATCCGGTCTATGGCGCCCGCCCGCTGAAGCGGGCGATCCAGCAGCAGCTGGAGAACCCGCTGGCGCAGAAGATCCTGTCCGGCGCGTTCGGCTCCGGCGACACGGTGCGGGTGGACGCCGAGGGCGGGAAGCTCGCCTTCAGCTGAGCGGGTCGCTCTTCTAGGAGCGGCTATAGCCGCTCCTACAGAACCCCGGCGGGCTGGCGCTGGGGGCGGTAGGGGGGAGTGGCCATGACCATCTCGGCCAGGGAGTAGGCCAGCTCGCGCTCGGCCAGCACCGCGCCGTCGGCGCCGTGCTCGAGCAGGTGCTTCACCTCGGCCTCGCTGTGCGCGCGGGCCAGCACGGTGACCGCCGGGTTGAGCGCCTTGAGCCGCGCGATGGTCTCGCCGGCCTCCAGCGCGTTGGGGATGGCGAACACCGCCATCGCCGCGCGCTGCGGCGCCGCTTCCAGCATCACCGCCTCGGCCGCCACGTTGCCGCGCACCGCGTGCAGGCCGGCGGCGCGTGCGGCGTCGACCCGGTCGGCATCGTCTTCCACCACCACCAGCGGCACGCCGCGGCCGTGCAGCAGGCTGGCCAGCTGCTGGCCCACCCGTCCGTAGCCGACCACGATGGCGTGGCCGGCCAGCGAGTCGGGCAGGTGGTGGCTGGCCGCATCCGCGGCGATCTCGCGGTCGTTGGCCGCGCTCGCCTCGGCACTGGCCGAGGCTTCCTGCCGCGCGATCCAGCGGTCGACCACCGCGAACGAGACCGGATTGAGCATGATCGAGATCAGCGCGCCCGCCAGCACCAGGTCCTGGCCCTCTTCCGGCAGGATCCCGAGCGTCACGCCCAGCGCCGCGATGATGAAGGCGAACTCGCCGATCTGCGCCAGGCTGGCCGAGATCGTCAGCGCGGTGGACTTGGGGTGGCCGAAGGCGCGCACGATCAGGTAGGCCGCCGCCGACTTGCCGAACATGATGATCAGCGTGGTCGCCAGCACCAGCAGCGGCTCGCGCACCAGGATCGCCGGGTCGAACAGCATGCCCACCGAGACGAAGAACAGCACCGCGAAGGCGTCGCGCATCGGCAGCGAATCCTGCGCCGCCTTGTGGCTGAGCTCGGACTCGTTGAGCAGCATGCCGGCGAAGAACGCGCCGAGCGCGAACGAGACGCCGAACAGCTCCGCCGAACCCAGCGCGATGCCCAGCGCGATCGACAGCACCGCCAGCGTGAACAGTTCGCGCGAGCCGGTGCCCGCGGTGCGCTCGAGCATCCACGGGATCACCCGCCGCCCGACCACCAGCATCACCGCGACGAACAGCGCCACCTGCACCAGGGTCTTGCCGATCTCGAGCGTCAGCCGGGCCGCGGACACCGGCTCGCCCGCGGCGTTGCCGAACACGCTCGCCACCGCCGGCATCAGCACCAGGGCGATGACGCAGGCCAGGTCCTCGACGATCAGCCAGCCCACCGCGATCCGGCCGCGCGTGGTTTCGAGCAGGCGGCGCTGCTCCATGGCCCTCAGCAGCACCACGGTGCTGGCGGTCGCCAGCGAGAAGCCGAAGACGATGCCCTGCAGCGTCGGCCAGCCCATCAGCGCGGCCAGGCCCCAGCCGAGCAGGGTCGCCACCGAGATCTGCACCACCGCGCCCGGAATCGCGATGTGCTTCACCGCCATCAGGTCGCGGATCGAGAAGTGCAGGCCGACGCCGAACATCAGCAGGATCACGCCGATCTCGGCGAGCTGCGGCGCCAGCGCCTGGTCGCCGACGAAGCCCGGCGTGAACGGCCCGGCGATGATGCCCGCGACCAGGTAGCCGACCAGCGGCGACAGCCGCAGCCGGTGCGCGGCCAGCCCCAGGACATAGGCCAGCACGAAGCCGACCGTCAGGATCGCGATGAGTTCGGTGTGGTGCGGCATCCGCGTATCCGCGTGGGGGAAGGACAGGATAGAGGACGCCGCGCGGGACGGCTCGCGGCCGTCGAGGAGCGGCTACGCCCGCCCCCGGGCCGGCAGGTTTGTAGGAGCGGCTACAGCCGCGATGGCGGCCAGGCCGATCGCGGCTTTAGCCGCTCCTACAGGGCTGTGGTTACCACGTGTACGCGACGCGGCCGTAGACGAAGGCGCCGTTGAAGCCGAACGGCGACAGGTTGCTGTACGGAAACTGGCCGTTGGTCGAGTTGGCGAAGCTGTTCTCGTCCGGGTATTCGTTGAGCACGTTGTCCGCGCCCAGGGTCAGCGTCCAGCGGTCGGCCTTCCACGACGCCGCGGCGTCGAGCAGCCATTTCGCGTCGTAGGTCTGGTCGTTCACCGGGTTCGCCTGGCGCGTGGTGACGCTGCCGTAGCGGGTGCCGGTCAGGCTGAAGTTCCACGACGCCAGCGACCAGGTGCCCGAAAGCAGCAGCTTGGTGTTGGGGAAGCCGTCCTCGATGCGGCCGATCTCGGTGCGGTCGATGCGCTCGAGGTCGAGTCCGGCCGACTCGAGTTCCTCGGGATTGGGCGCGATGCGGGTGATTTCCGTGTCCGTGTAGTTCCAGCCCGCGGTCAGGTCGAGGGTGCCGCCGCCGAGGTCCAGGCCGTAGTTCGCCACCACGTCGACGCCCTGAGTGCGGGTGTCGATCGCATTGGTGAAATAGCGGCCGCCGTTGACGCCGAAGATGCCGCGCGACTCCAGCAGTGCGCGCACCGCGTTGCCGGTGAGGTTGGACGACAGCGCGATCCGGTCGTCGACCTCGATGTGGTACGCGTCGACGGTGACGTAGAGCCGGTCGGCCGGCTGCAGCACCAGGCCGAGGCTGTACGACAGCGACTCCTCCGGCTGCAGCGGCTCGGCGCCAAAGGCCTGGGCCACCGCGCTGGACGCGGGGAAGGTGCGGATCTCGAACGGGTCGGGGATGCCGGCCAGGAAGACCGTGCTCACGGTCTGGAAGTACTGCTGGGCCAGCGACGGCGCGCGGAAGCCGCTGGACACCGTGCCGCGCAGGGCGACCGCATCGGTGAACGCGTACCGCGCGGAGAGCTTGCCCGAGGCCTGACTGCCGAAGTCGTCGTAGTCCTCGTAGCGGCCGGCGATGCCGGCGGAGAACTGTTCGCTGACGTCGGCCTCGAGGCTGGCGTAGACCGCATGGCTGTCGCGCGAGTAGGCGCCGGAGACCTCCGGCGCGAAGCCGCCAAAGCCCTGCGCCCCGCCCGGCCGCGACAGGTCGGGCTGCGTGTACGAGCCGTATTCGCCCGGCGACTGGTTCCACTTCTCGTTGCGCAGCTCCACGCCCACGGCCAGCGCGGCCGGATAGGCGAGACCCCAGTCGAGCTGCCGGCTGAGGTCGAAGTTGGCGATGTTCTGGGTGGTCTCCAGCGCGCCGTCGTAGAACGCGGTCGGCGAATCGGCGCCGATGCTGGCGTTGAGCGTGTTGCGGGTGAAGAACTCGAGGTGGTTGTAGCCGTGGTTGAAGCCGAGATCCCAGCTCCAGGCCTCGCCAAGGCCGCCCTTCAGGCCGGCGACGATGGCGCGGTCGCGCGAGACGTTGTTGATCTCCGGCAGGAAGCCGTCCGGGTAGATCGACGGGATGTTCTGCGTCGGATTGCGCGGCGCGCGGAAGAACGCGAACGAGGTGATGTCGCGGTTGCTGATCGAGCCGAAGGCGTACAGCGCAAGCGCGTCGCCGATGTCGAAGCCGGCGTTGAACGCGGCCGCGCCGGCGTCCACCTCCGGGTCGCCGATCACGAAGGCCTTCTGGCCCAGCGCCGGCTGGGTCGCGGCCGGCGTGCCGGCGAACGGCCGCGCGCGGTTGGTGCGGTCCTGCTGGTCGAGCTGCGCGGAGAGGTGGAGGAAGCCGCGGTCGCCGCCCAGCGCCAGCCCGGCATCGCCGGCCAGCTGGGTCTGGGCGCCGTCGCCGGCCGAATAGCGGCCGTGGCGGACCGACACGCTGCCCGTGCCCGGCGCGCCCTTCAGCACCACGTTGACCACGCCGGCGATGGCGTCGGAACCGTACTGCGCCGACGCGCCGTCGCGCAGCACCTCGACGCGTTCGATCGCCGCCAGCGGGATGGTGTTGAGGTCCACCGGCGCCGAGCCGCGGCCGATCGTGCCGTTGAGGTTGAGCAGCGACGAGGCGTGGCGGCGCTTGCCGTTGACCAGCACCAGCACCTGGTCGGGCGCCAGCCCGCGCAGCTGGGCCGGGCGGATGGCGCTGGTCCCGTCGGTCAGCGCGGGCCGGGGGAAGTTGAGCGAGGGCAGGGCGCGCGCCAGGGCGGTGGCGAGCTCGGTGGTGCCGGTGGCCTGCAGGGCCTCGCTGGTGATGATGTCGATCGGCGACTGCGATTCGGCCACGGTGCGGTCGCTGACGCGGGTGCCGGTGACGATGACGTTGTCGAGGCTGGTGGCGGGGCGGGTGTCCTGGGCCTGGACGGCGGCGGGAAGCAGGGCGGCAAGCAGGGCGAGGCGGAGCGGATGAGGGGACATGCGGAACTCCGGTGGGGGACGGGGGGAAATCGCTCAGACGTACTCGCGCTCGCGCATCCAGCGGGTCGCGATCCACTTCTCGCCGCGGGTCACCGGGGCACCGGCGTGGTAGGACATCGGGTCGGTGCGCGACTGGGCGTCGGTATAGGCGAAGAACACCGCGCTGCCCTTGCGCGGCCCGACGGCCAGGCCGCAGCGGGGAAAGGTGGTTTCGCCGCCGGCCTCGACGTCGTTCAGGTAGACCACCAGGCTGGCGATGCGCTGGCCGCCATTGCGCAGGTTGGCGGCCTGTCCCGGCCGTCCCAGGTCGAAGTAGTCGTAGTGCGGCTGGTATTCGGCGCCGACGCCGTAGCGCATCACCTGCAGCGGCTCGCCCTGCGCCAGCGGCACGCCGGTGATGGTGGCGATGCGCGCATCGATCCGCGTCACCAGCGGCGAGGCGCCCCGCTGCACCACGGCCAGCTCGCTGGTGCGGCGCTCGTCGATCTTGCTGCCGCCGCGTTCGGAGTCGACCACGCCGGCGCGCCGCAGCCGCGGCTGGGCTTCGGCGATGAGCGCATCGCACTCGTCCGCGGTCAGCACGTTCTCGAACAGCACCACGTGCGGGCGCTGCAGCCGGAAGGCGACGTGGACCGCGCCGTGGTCGCAGGCGATGGCGTGGCCGCCGGTGCGGATCAGGGCCGCCGGGACGAACGGGGGCTGGGGAGCGCCGCCGGTCGCCGGCGCCGGGGCGATCGGCGCGTGGACTTGCCCCTCGGGCAGCTTGTGGGCCACCCCGGGCTCGCCGGCGGCCACGCGCGAGAACCCGGCCTTGAACCCGTCCGGATCCGACAGCACCGCGTTGTAGATCCGCCGCACCTGCAGTTCGTCGAAGCCCTGGCGCAGCAGGGCGGGCAGCACCTGGTCCAGCGGGGCCCCGCCGGTCACCTGGGAATGGAGCCAGGCCGCCACCTGCACGTTGAGCTGCATCGCCATCGGTCCGGACCTCCGCCACGCGCCCCGGCGGCGCGCCCCCGACGTTACCGCAGGCGGGGCGGCGGCGCGCAGCCCGGTAAACTGTCGGGATGATTTCCTTCCGCAATTTCGCCCTGCGCCGCGGCGAGCGCCTCCTGCTGTCCGAAGTCGACCTGTCGCTGCACGCCGGCTGGCGGGTCGGCGTGGTCGGCCGCAATGGCACCGGCAAGTCCTCGCTGTTCGCCGCCGTGCGCGGCGAGGTCGAGCCCGACCGCGGCGACCTCGACCTTCCCTCGCGCCTGCGCATCGCCTCGATCGCGCAGGAGATGCCCTCGCTGCCCGATCCGGCCATCGACTTCGTGCTGGCCGGCGACACCGCCGTGCACGCGGCGCTGCAGGCCGAGGCCAACGCCTTCGCCGCCGAGGACTGGGAAGCGGTCGCGGAAGCGCACCAGAAGCTGGAGGAAGTCGGCGGCTATGACGGCGCGGCGCGCGCGGGCCGGCTGCTGCACGGCCTGGGCTTCCCGGGCGAGGCGCAGCAGCGCCCGGTGTCGAGCTTCTCCGGGGGCTGGCGCGTGCGCCTGAACCTGGCGCGCGCGCTGATGACCCCCTCCGACGTGCTGCTGCTCGACGAGCCCACCAACCACCTCGACCTCGACGCCGTGCTGTGGCTCGAGCAGTGGCTGATGAAGTACCAGGGCACCTTGCTGCTGATCTCGCACGACCGCGAGTTCCTGGACAACGTCAATACCCACACCCTGCACCTGCACGGCGGCAAGGCGAAGCTCTACATCGGCAACTACACCGCCTTCGAACGCCAGCGCGCCGAGCAGCTGCGCCAGCAGCAGATCACCCACGAGAAGGTGCAGGCCGAGCGCGCGCACCTGCAGAGCTTCATCGACCGCTTCAAGGCCAGCGCCGCCAAGGCCGCGCAGGCCCAGTCGCGGGTCAAGCGCCTGGCCAAGCTGGCCGACACCGAGGCGGTGCGCGCCGAGCGCGAGGTGCGGATCGATTTCCCGGCGCCGGCCAGGCTGCCGCACGCCCTGCTGCGGCTGAACCACGCCGACTGCGGCTACCCGGGCCTCGCTTCCGCCCCTGTAGGAGCGGCTATAGCCGCGATGGCCGCAGCCCCGATCGCGGCTATAGCCGCTCCTACAGGGGCCGCCGCGGGCCCGATCGCGGCTATAGCCGCTCCTACAGGGGGTGCGCCTACGGTCATCCTCCACGACGCCAACTTCGGCCTCGAGGCCGGCGACCGCATCGGCCTGCTCGGCCCCAACGGTGCCGGCAAGTCCACCCTGGTGAAGTCGCTGGTCGGCGACCTGCCGCTGCTCACCGGCGAGCGCTACGCGCATCCCGACCTGCGCATCGGCTACTTCGCCCAGCACACGGTCGAGGCCCTGGTCGCCGGCACTTCGCCGATCGACCACCTGCGCGAGATCTCGCCCAACGCCTCCACCCAGGACTTCCGCAATTTCCTCGGCAAGTGGAGCTTTCCCGGCGACCGCGCCTTCGAGTCCATCGACGGCTTCAGCGGCGGCGAGCGCGCGCGCCTGGCGCTGGCGCTGATCGCCTGGCGCCAGCCCAACGTGCTGCTGCTCGACGAGCCGACCAACCACCTCGACCTCGAGATGCGCGAGGCGCTGGCCGAGGCGCTGTCCGACTTCCCCGGCGCGATCGTGCTGGTCTCGCATGACCGCCATCTGATCGGCCTGGTCAGCGATACCTACTGGCGCGTGGCCGACGGCCGGGTGCAGCCCTTCGATGGCGACCTCGACGACTACGCCGCATGGCTGCGCTCGCGGCCACAGGACGCCAGGGCGGCCGAGGCGTCGGGCGGCGCCGCCGCGGCGAAGCCCGTGGAACCCGCGCTGCCGGCGCCACCGCCGGTCCCCGTGGCCAAGGTCCCCAAGGTCAACCCGCACCGCCTGTCCAAGGCCGAAGAGCGGGTTGCCCAGCTGGAAGGCGAGCTTGCCGCGCTCGAGGTCGCGCTTGCCGACCCCGCCGCCTATGCCGACGGCGGCACGCGCGGGCAGGAGCTCACGCGCCGGCAGCAGGCGGTGCGCAAGGAACTGCAGGACGCGGAAGAGGCGCTGCTCGACCTCTACGGCTGAATGCGACGGCGCGCGCCCTCCGGCCTATAGTCGGGGCTCCAGCAGAGGAAGGGGCAGGGCATGGACCGATCCGCACCCTGGACCGTGGTGGCCGTCGCCGTGCTCCTGGCGATGCTCCCCACGGCCGCCACCCAGGCGGCACGCCTGCGCACCCCGCCAGCCGCGCCGGGAACGGTGCTGCTGGTGGGCGAGGTCGACGTCGGCGGCACGCATTCCGGAATGATCGAGCTGCTGCTCGATGGCGAGCTGCAGGCCCGGGTGCCGGCCGGGCAGGGCGCGTTCCAGATCGAACTGCCGGCGACGGGCGCGGCCGGCATGGTGAGCCTCGAATACCTCGCGCCGGGCGTGCGGCTCAGGTCGCTGCTGGGCGGACAGCAGCGCCTGGCCTGGCTGGCCGGCAGGGACGGCCGGCTGACCGCGCAGGACGCGGATGGGCTGCGCGTCACGCCGCTGGCGACCGCGGTCGCCGTGCTCGCAACGACCGTCGACGGCGTGCCGCCGGCCACCGACGCCGATCTCGCCGAGGCCATCCGCGCGGCCTGGGGCTCCGACCTCCAGGTCGTGGCGACCGCGCTGGAGCGCCTGGCGGTCGATCCGGGCCGGCTACCGGCCGGCTTCCCCGACGGGCTGTCGCTGGTCGCCGACGTCGCCGCGTTCAACGCCGCGCTCCGTGCTGACCCGGGCCTCGCCGCATCCCCGCAACTGGTGTTCGACCCGATGCCGGTGAGCTCCGTCGGGCTCGCCGACACCCGGCCCGTGCTGGCACTGGCCGGACCGCATGGTGCTCCGGGTACGCCGCTGGAGAGCAACGGCGCACTGCTGATGGAGCCGCACGGGCAGGGCGACGTCCTGCTGCACGGCATGGACGATCGCCCGCAGCTCTACGCCCCCCGGCCCGAAATGTCCGGCACCATCCAGCTCCTGCCACTGCAGTCGGTGCCGACGTGGGTGGGCTATGCGCCCTGCCGGGGGGACGAAAAGGCCACGGGCATGCTGGTGGCGACCGTCCTCGGCCGCGACCTGCGCCGGCACTGGCGCGGACAGGGCGTGTCGCTGTGGCAGATCGGGACCGACGTCGTCTACGAGCAGCCCGACTGTCCGGACCCGCAGCCCTGGCAGGAGCGCCGGATCGAACTCTGGGCCGCGCCCGGCATCCCGCGCACGCGCTCCCATGATGCGCCGGCGATGCTGGTCGGCCGCCATGCGCTGCCCATGGTCTGCGGCGTGGACTATCCACACCACCTCGTGGTGGAAGCCTGCGGCCGCGCCGATCACGTGCTCGCGCGCGGCGGCAGCGGCACCGCCTACCCCGTCGGCGAGGCGCCGGTCGCGCTGACCTGGGGGCGGGACGCCAGCGGTGCGATCCGCTTCGCTTACGCGGACGGGCGCGTCTCCCGCCAGTGGCTGATCGATGCCGGGGACGGCGTTGTCCAGACCGTGGCCTGGGTTGCCGAGGCCGTCATCGACGGCTACACGGCGACCGGCAGCGGCCACGCCACGCGCATCCGCGGGGCCGGCATGAAGGCGGGCAGGCGCGCCGCGGCCCCGGTCCCCGCGGGCCCGCGCCATGGAGCCGGCGCGCCCTGACCTGGATCAATGTGCCCCGTGCGAAGCGGGTGCACGGTGTGCGGGAGCAGAGGAGGAATGACATGTACAGGCAGATCCTGATTCCCACCGACGGTTCCGAGCTGTCGCTGTCCGCCGTCGACCAGGGCGTCGCGTTCGCGAAGGCAACCGGAGCGGGCGTGCATTTCTTCACCGTGACCGCGCCGATCCGGGTCTACGGCGTGACCGGCGAACAGCTGGTCGGCGGCTATGACGACTACACCCGCGCGGCCCGCGAAGAGGGCGGACGCCGCCTGGCCGCGGCCGAGGCGCGCGCGACGGCGGCCGGCGTCCCCTGCAGCTCGAGCATGGTCGAGAGCGACCATGCCTGGGAGGCGATCATCAACGCCGCGGACGACGCCGGCTGCGACCTGATCGCGATGGCTTCGCACGGCCGCCGCGGCCTCAGCGGGCTGGTGCTGGGCAGCGAGACGCTCAAGGTGCTGACGCATTCGACCATTCCGGTGCTGGTGTACCGCGAGCCGAAGCCGCGCTGACAGCGGCCGCGCGTGCCGGGTTTGCCCGCCGCGCGCGCGGCGGTTAGGGTGGCCGGATGAATACGATCCGGATCTCCGTGCTTTCCGCCGCGCTGGTGGCCCTTGCCGCCTGTGCCCCTTCGACCGACCAGGCCGGCACCGCCGGCGCCGGGGCCGCGCCCGCCGAGGCCCTCGACGCCCCCGTGCCCGAAGCCGCTCCCGCGGACGCCTTCCTCGCCGCGCTGGCAAGCCACTGCGGCCAGGCGTTCGCCGGGCGCATCGTCGCCAACGAGCCGGCATCGCCCGAGCCCGACGCCTTCGAGGGCAAGGACCTGGTCATGCACGTGCGCGGCTGCGACGACCCGACCCGCGAACTGCGCGTGCCCTTCCACGTCGGCGACGACCACTCGCGCACCTGGGTGCTCACCCGCACCGACGGCGGCCTGCGCCTGAAGCACGACCACCGCCACGAGGACGGCAGCCCGGACGAGCAGACCATGTACGGCGGCGAGTCCGCGACCGCCGGCACCGCGGTGCGCCAGGAGTTCCCGGTGGATGCGGAGTCGATCGAACTTTTCGGCCGCACCGGCGCCGATGTCTCGACCACCAACACCTGGGCGATGGAAATCGAGCCCGGCAGCCGCTTCCTGTACGAGCTGTCGCGTCCGGGCGGTCGCATGTTCCAGGTGGAGTTCGACCTGGCCACGCCGGTCGCGGCGCCGCCGGCGCCCTGGGGCGCGACCGACTGACCGGTCGCGGCACCCGCGCATGCGGGGCCGCGGTTGGTTTCCACCGACGCGGCCCCATCTTGCGGGGCTGTATCCCGCCCTGTCCGGTGTCTGTCCGCCATGCCGATCTACGCGTTCCGCTGCTCCGCCTGCAACCATGAGTTCGACCGCCTGCAGAAGCTGTCGGATCCCGACCCCGACACCTGCCCGGCGTGCGGCGCGGCCGGTGGCGTGGGTCGCAAGCTGACCGCCCCGTCGTTCCGTCTCGCCGGCAGCGGCTGGTACGAGACCGACTTCAAGAAGGACGGCGACAGGAAGCGCAATCTCGCCGAAGGCGGCGAAGGCGCCCGCAAGCCGGAGGGCGGCGCCGCGGCCGGCGATGCGCCGGCGAAGACGGACAGTCCCGCTGCGCCGGCGGCCCCGGCTGCCGGAAAGACCGAGGCCAAGCCGGCGGTGGCCAAGCCCGACGCCGGCTGATTCAGTGGGCCTCCTGGCCCTCCGGTTCCGCTATGTCCACCTCGGGCAGCAGCTCGATCGCGGTGGGCGTGGTGCGCAGCATCAGGTGGAAGACCGACGGCGTGTCGTTGTCGCGCGGCCGCAGCAGGCGCCGGCCACCAGCCACCAGGGCGGCGAGGAACAGCGTCGCGGCGAAGAAGGCCGGCAGCGCCTCGGGGCCGTAACGCGTCATCGCCACGCCGGCCAGCGCCGGGCCGAACGCCGAGCCGACGCCATTGAGCAGCAGCAGGCTGCTGCCCGCCGCCAGGGTCTTTTCCGGCGGCAGGTGGTCGAGCAGATGGGCCATGCAGATCGGATAGATGGCGAAGGCCAGGCCGCCGAAGCAGAACCACAGCGCATACAGCGGCAGGCCGGACTGGCCCGCGGGCAGCATCATCGCCAGGCCGATGGCCGCGGCGAGCACGCAGACCACCACCAGCGCCGTGCGGCGGTCGGTGCCGTCAGACAGGCGGCCGATGGGCCACTGCAGCGCCGCGCCACCGAGGATGGTCGCGCTGACCAGCAGCGCCACGCCGTCCACGCCCAGTCCGAGCCGGCTGGCGAACACGGCGCCCAGGCCCCAGAAGCTGCCCACCGCCATGCCCGCCAGCAGCGCCCCAAGCGCGGCGGCCGGGGCCGCGCGGAACAGCTGTTTCAGCTCCAGCCGCGGCATCGGCGGCAGTTCCGGCTGCACCATCCGGCTCGCGGTCACCGGCAGCGCCGCCAGGCAGACCAGGATGGCGACCAGGTTGAACAGCACGAAGCCCGACGCCGACCACAGCCCGATCAGCCACTGGCCCGCCGCCAGCGCAAGCAGGCTCACCGCCATGTAGACCGCGAATACCTGGCTGCGCTGCTCCGGCGGCGCCTGCACGTTGAGCCAGCTCTCGATCACCGTGTACAGGCCGACCAGCGCGATGCCGGTCCCCAGCCGCAGCAGGGCCCAGGCCCAAGGCGAGACCAGGATCGGATGCAGGAGCACGGTGGCCGCGCACAGGGCGGCATAGAAGGCGAAGGCGCGGATGTGGCCGATGCGCTGGATCAGCCCGGGCGCGGCATAGGTGCCGAAGAAGAAGCCCGCGAAATAGGCCGACATCACCAGGCCGAGCGTCTGGTCGTCGTAGCCCTCGATCCGCCCGCGCAGCGCCAGCAGGGTCCCGAGCAGGCCGCTGCCCATCAGCAACAGGGCCACGCCAGCCAGCAGCGCGGCCAGCGGACGGACGGTGGCGATCATGCTGCGGGGGTGCAGGGAAGGGGGCGGGGCGTGCGGCGTATCGATGCCGACATTCTAAACCCCGCCGCCGACCCGCTAAAATGCAGGGTTTCCGCGCACCTGCGCGGCGCCCTTCCGGAGTTTCCATGCGCACCCACTTCTGCGGCCTGATCGACGAGTCCCTGCTCGGCCAGACCGTCACCCTCTGCGGCTGGGCCGACGTCGCCCGCGACCTTGGCGGCCTGTGCTTCATCGACCTGCGCGACCACCACGGCATCGTGCAGGTGGTGGCCGAGCCGTCGGACGCCGAGGGCAATGCCGGCGTGGTCGCCACGGCCGCGAAGGTGGGCTACGAGGACTGCCTGCGCGTCACCGGCACCGTGCGCCGCCGCGAATCGGTGAACGC
Organism: Luteimonas sp. MC1750; assembly: GCF_016615955.1. Classification (NCBI taxonomy): domain Bacteria; kingdom Pseudomonadati; phylum Pseudomonadota; class Gammaproteobacteria; order Lysobacterales; family Lysobacteraceae; genus Luteimonas; species Luteimonas sp. MC1750. The sequence continues at coordinate 2,398,312 of NZ_CP067113.1, read as the reverse complement.
GAAGATCGCGACCGGCCAGGTGGAAGTGGTCGCGACCGCGATCGAGGTGCTGAACAAGGCCGAGCCGCTGCCCTTCCACCACCACGAGAACCCGGGCGAGGACGTGCGCCTGAAGTACCGCTACCTCGACCTGCGCAGCCCGGAGATGCAGCGGCGCATGCGCACGCGCACGAAGCTGGTCGCGGCGCTGCGCCGCTGGCTGGACGCGCGCGACTTCCAGGACATCGAAACCCCGATCCTGACCAAGGCCACGCCCGAGGGCGCGCGCGATTTCCTGGTGCCGGCGCGCATGCACGAGGGCGAGTTCTACGCGCTGCCGCAGAGCCCGCAGCTGTTCAAGCAGATCCTGATGATGGCCGGCTTCGACCGCTACTACCAGATCGCGCGCTGCTTCCGCGACGAGGCCCTGCGCGCCGACCGGCAGCTGGAGTTCACCCAGCTCGACATGGAGTTCGCGTGGGTGGACGAAGCGATCGTGCAGGACACCGTCGAGCAGATGGTGCGGGACGTGTTCCGCGAGGTGGTCGGCGCCGAACTCGGTGCCTTCCCGCGCATGACCTGGGCCGAGGCCATGCGCCGCTACGGCTCGGACAAGCCGGACCTGCGCATCGCGCTGGAGCTGGTGGACGTGGATGCGCAGGTTCGCAACTCGCAGTTCAAGGTGTTCACCGATGCCGCCGGCGTCGACGGCATGCGCGTGTGTGCGCTGCGCATTCCCGGCGGCGCGGCGCTGAGCCGCAAGCAGATCGACGAGTACGCCGCGCACGCCGCGAAGTACGGCGCCAAGGGCCTGGCTTACGCCAAGCGGGGCGAGGACGGCGCGGTGAACTCGCCGGTGGCGAAGTTCTTCGACGAGGCGGCGTTCTCCGCGCTGCTGGCGCACGTGGGCGCCGGCGAGGGCGACATCGTGTTCTTTGGCGCCGGCGCGTACAACACGGTCAGCGACTTCATGGGCGCGGTGCGCCTGAAGGCCGGCAGGGATTTGAACCTGGTCGAGGCCGGCTGGAAGCCGCTGTGGGTCACCGACTTCCCGATGTTCGAATGGGACGACGAGGCAAAGCGCTACGTCGCCCTGCACCATCCCTTCACCGCGCCGGCGGTGGACGACATCGACGACCTGCGCGCCAACGCGCGCACGGCTACCAGCCGCGGCTACGACATGGTGCTCAACGGCAACGAGATCGGCGGCGGCTCGATCCGCATCCACCGGCCGGCGATGCAGGCGGCGGTGTTCGAGCTGCTGGGCATCGGTGCCGACGAGCAGCAGGCCAAGTTCGGCTTCCTGCTCGACGCGCTGAAGTACGGCGCCCCGCCGCACGGCGGCATCGCCTTCGGCATCGACCGCATCGCCGCGCTGATGGCGGGCACGGAGTCGATCCGCGACGTGATCGCGTTCCCGAAGACGACCACCGCCCAGTGCCTGATGACCGGCGCCCCGTCGCCCATCGAGGACGCGCAGCTGGCCGAAGTCCACGTCACCGTCCGCCCCAAGGGCCGCTGAGCGGCCTGCGGGAGCCGCGACAGCCGCGATCGCCCCCGCGGCGATGCCGCCACCACCCTGTAGGAGCGGCTACAGCCGCGATCGCACTTGCCGGTCGTTCCGCAATCGCGGCTGTAGCCGCTCCTACAGCCGCTCCTGCAGCCGGTCCTACAATGGCGGGCATGTCCGCGTCCTCACCGACCATTCGCCGCGCCACCGCCGACGACGCGGGGACGCTGTCGCGGCTCGCGGCGCGCACGTTCACCGGGACCTTCGGACACCTCTATCCTCCCCGGGACCTCGCCGACTTCATCGCCGAGGCCTACGCCGAGGAGCGGCAGCGGGTGATCCTGTCGCACCCGGACTACGCGATCTGGCTGCTGGAAGACGCGGGCGAAGCGGTCGGCCACGCCGCCGCCGGGCCCTGCGGCCTGCCGCATCCGGACGTGGCCTCCGGGGACGGGGAGCTCAAGCGCCTCTACCTGCTCGCCGCCTACCAGGGCGGTGGCTGGGGAGGCGCGCTGTTCGACACGGTCATGGCCTGGTTGCAGCGCAATGGTTCCTGCGGCCTCTGGATCGGCGTCTGGTCGGGCAACCATGGCGCCCAGCGCTTCTACGCACGCCGCGGCTTCGACCGGGTGGGTGAGTACCTGTTCCCCGTGGGCCGGACCCGCGACCTCGAATACATCCTGCGCCGCACCAGGCCGTACACCGCCGATGACGCCGACGCCACGCGGTCCTGAGTCCGCGGCCGATGCCGCCGGGGTGCAGGCGGTCCGCCGCGTGCTGCTGGTGCACGGCTTGTGGATGCCGCCGCTGGCGATGCGCACGCTCGCCGCGCGACTGCGCTCGGCCGGCTACGAACCCGCGATCTTCGGCTATCGCAGCATCGTCGGCAGCACCCGCGCCGCGGTCGACGCCGTGCGCGACCGGCTGCGCCACGGGCCGCCCACCCACGTCGTCGGCCACAGCCTCGGTGGCCTGATGGCGCTGGAGGCGCTCCGGGCCGAACCGACCCTGCCGGTGGTACGCGTCGCCTGCCTGGGCACGCCGCTGTGCGGCAGCGGGGTGGCGCAGGTGATGTCGCGGAACCCGCTCACCACGCTCTACCTCGGGCGCAGCGCGGCATTGCTCCGGTCGGGCTGTACGTGGCTGCCGCCCGGCGTCGAGGTCGGCATGGTCGCGGGCAGCCGGCCGCGCGGATTGGGGGCACTGGTCGCGCGGTTCGATGGCGTGCACGACGGCACGGTGCAGCTCGACGAAACCCGCGTCCCGGGGCTGGCGGACCATGTGCTGATCGACGCCTCGCACAGCGGCCTGCTGGTTTCCCGCGAAGCGGTGCGGCAGGTGCTGGCGTTCCTCGGGTCTGGCGCCTTCCTGCGCTGAACGTCCCGGCCGATCCAATCGGGGTTCCGCCGGCAGGACAGGTAGAATCGACGGGTCGCAGCCGTACAGAGGATGGGTAGCACGCATGGGCAGGGGTCCCTCGATCGAGGCCCGCAAGGGCGCGGAAGACGCGCGCCGCGGGAAGATCTTCACCAAGCTGATCCGCGAGATCTCGGTCGCCGCGCGCGCCGGCGGCGGTGACCCCGGGGGCAACCCGCGCCTGCGCAGCGCCATCGACAAGGCCCTGTCGGCCAACATGACCAAGGACGTGATCGAGCGCGCGGTCAAGAAGGCCACCGGCGAGCTCGAGGGTGTGGACTACGAGGAGATCCGCTACGAGGGCTACGCCCCTGGCGGCGTCGCCGTGATCGTGGACTGCCTGACCGACAACAAGGTGCGCACCGTGGCCGACGTGCGCCATGCCTTCGGCAAGTTCGGCGGCAACCTGGGCACCGACGGCTCGGTCGCCTTCATGTTCCGCAAGCAGGGCATCCTGCGCTACGACGCCGGCGCCGACGAGGACGCGGTCACCAACGCCGCGATCGAGTCCGGCGCCGAGGACGTGGTGGTCTATCCCGAGGACGGCGCCATCGACGTGCTGACCTCGCCCGACGACTTCGCCGCGGTGCGCGACGCCATGGCCGCCGCCGGCCTGCCCGCGGCGCACGCCGAGGTCACCCTGCGCGCCGACAACGACATCGCCGTCGAAGGCGAGACCGCCCAGCAGGTGGTGAAGCTGCTGCGCTGGCTGGAAGACATCGACGACGTGCAGGCGGTCTATTCCAACGCCGGGCTCGGCGACGACGCATACGCGTAAGCTGGACAGGTGACCAGGATCCTCGGCATCGACCCCGGCTCGCAGCGCACCGGCGTCGGCATCATCGACGTCGACGCCGCGGGACGCACCACCCACGTCTACCACGCGCCGCTGGATCTGCTGGCGGGTGCCGCCGCGGTGCCGGGCGACCTTCCGCAGCGTCTGCGCCGGCTGCTCGATGGCCTGCGCGCCGTGGTCGAGGCGCATCGGCCCGACGAGGTCGCGATCGAACAGGTGTTCGTGTCGAAGAACGCCGACTCCGCGCTCAAGCTCGGCCAGGCCCGAGGCGCCGCGATCTGCGCCGTGGTCATGCACGGCCTGCCCGTGAGCGAGTACGGCGCGCGCCAGGTGAAGCTGGCCCTGGTCGGCAAGGGCGCCGCTGACAAGGCCCAGGTGCAGCACATGGTCGGGGCGATCCTTGGCCTCAAGGGCCGCCTGCAGGCCGACGCCGCCGACGCCCTGGCCATTGCCATCACCCACGCCCATACCCGCGCCAGCGCGCAGCGCATGGGCATCGACACGCGCCTGGCCTGGAGCCGCCGATGATCGGCCGCCTGAGGGGCCTGCTGGCGCACAAGTCGCCGCCGTGGCTGGTGCTGGACGTCAACGGCGTCGGCTATGAACTCGAAGCGCCGATGAGCACCTTCTACGAGCTGCCGGTGCTCGGGAAGGAGATCACCCTCTTCACGCACTACGCGCAGAAGGAGGATTCGGTCTCCCTCTACGGGTTTGCGACCGAGGCCGAGCGCCGCCTGTTCCGCGACGTCCAGCGGGTCACCGGCATCGGCGCGAAGATCGCGCTGGCGATCCTGTCGGGTGCCAGCGTCGAGGAGTTCGCGCGCCTCGTGCAGGCCGGCGACGTCACCGCGCTGACCCGCATTCCCGGCATCGGCAAGAAGACCGCCGAACGCATCGTGGTCGAACTGCGCGACCGGGCCGAGGCGATCATGGGCGGGGCCCTGGCGACGCCACTGGCCGGCGTGCCCGCCGACCCGCTGTCCGAGGCCACCGTCGCGCTGCAGCAGCTGGGCTACAAGCCGGCCGAAGCGCAGCGGATGGCACGCCAGGCGCACGTCGACGGCGACCCTGCGGAATCCATCATCCGGAAGGCGCTACAGTCCGCGCTTCGCTGAGCCGGCCTCGATCGGGAACCCCATGTCCGCAGCTGCATCCAAGCCCCACGCGGGGCCGCAGTCCGTGCCCGGCAGCGACCACGGCCAGGGCCATGCCCGTGGCCATGGCCGGATCGGGCTGTTCGGGCTGGTGGTCGGCGCCATCGGCGTGGTCTTCGGTGATATCGGCACCAGCCCGCTGTACACCCTGCGCGAGGCCTTCAACCCGCACTACGGCCTGACCGCCAACCACGACACCGTGCTGGGCATCCTGTCGCTGATCTTCTGGGCGCTGACCGTGGTGGTGACCTTCAAGTACGTCACCATCATCATGCGCGCCGACAACGAGGGCGAGGGCGGGATCATGGCGCTGATGGCGCTGGCCCAGCGCAGCCTCAAGCCGGGGTCGAAGTCCGGCTACCTGGTCGGCATCCTCGGCGTCTTCGGCGCCTCGCTGTTCTTCGGCGACGGCGTGATCACCCCGGCGATCTCGGTGCTGTCGGCGGTGGAGGGCCTGGAAGTGGTCGCGCCGCAGCTGCATGACTGGATCGTGCCGATCACGGTGGCGGTGCTGGCGGCGCTGTTCGCGACCCAGCGCTATGGCACCGAGAAGGTGGGCCGCGTCTTCGGCCCCATCACCATCCTCTGGTTCCTGTCGCTGGCGGCGCTGGGCGTGCTCAACATCGTCCACGAGCCGGAAGTGCTCAAGGCGATCAATCCGCTGTGGGCGGCGCGGTTCTTCATCGAGCACAGCTGGGGCGGCGTCTTCATCCTCGGCGCGGTGGTGCTGGCGGTCACCGGCGGCGAGGCGATCTACACCGACATGGGCCATTTCGGCGCGCGGCCGATCCGCCTGGGCTGGTACTGGTTCGTGCTGCCCTCGCTGATGCTGAACTACCTGGGGCAGGGCGCGCTCGTGCTCGAGGACCCGGCGGCGATCCGCAACCCCTTCTTCATCGGCGTGCCCGAATGGGGGCGCTGGCCGATGATCGTGCTTGCGACCATGGCCACGGTGATCGCCTCGCAGGCGGTGATCACCGGCGGTTTCTCGGTGGCGCGCCAGGCGATGCAGCTGGGCTACATCCCGCGCATGCGCGTGAAGCACACCTCCAGCGAAACCATCGGCCAGATCTACATCCCCGCGATCAACTGGTCGATGGCGGTGATCGTGATCCTGCTGGTGCTGAGCTTCGGCTCCTCCTCGTCGCTGGCGGCCGCCTACGGCATCTCGGTCTCGATGACGATGCTGATCGACACGCTGCTGCTGGCGATCGTGGCGCGCGCCCTGTGGCCCAGGGCGCGGCGCTGGGTGCTGCCCTGCTGCCTGGTCTTCCTGGTGATCGACGTCGCCTTCGTGGTCGCCAACGGCGCCAAGGTGCTGCAGGGCGCGTGGTTCCCGCTGGTGCTGGGCATCGTGCTGTTCACCATGCTGCGCACCTGGCGGCGCGGGAAGCAGCTGCTGCGCGAGGGCGTCCAGGCCGGAGGCCTGCGCCTGGATACCTTCATTTCCGGGCTGATGCTGGCGCCGCCGGTGCGCGTGCCGGGCACGGCGATCTTCATGACCAGCGACCCGGGCGTGGTGCCGCACGCCTTCATGCACAACCTCAAGCACAACAAGGTGCTGCACGAGCGCAACCTGTTCCTGACCGCCGAGACGCTCGCCGTGCCCTACGCCCCGCGCGAGCGCCGGCTGGAGCTGCGCGGCATCGGCGAGGATTTCTACCGGGTGACGGTGCGCTTCGGCTTCATGGACACGCCCGACATCCCGCTGGCGCTGATGCGTGCCTGCGACATCGAGGGCCTGGACCTCGACCCCATGGACACGACCTATTTCGTCGGCCGCGAGACGGTGGTGGCCAGCCGGCGCGTCGGCATGCCGGTCTGGCGCGACAAGCTGTTCGCGCTCATGCACCGCAACGCCGCGCCCGCGAACGCCTACTTCCGCATCCCCGGCAACCGGCTGGTGGAGCTGGGCGCCCAGGTCGAGATCTGAGCCGGGCTGGCATCCGGTGCCCGGCGGCCCCATGTCGTGGGGAACCCCCGCTGCGAGCCCCGCCATGATCCCGTACTCCCTGCTCGACCTGGCCCCGGTCTTCGAAGGCGACACGCCGGCGCAGGCGTTTGCCAAGAGCCTCGACCTGGCGCGCCACGCCGAGCGCCTGGGCTACCGCCGCTTCTGGCTGGCCGAGCACCACAACATGCCGGGCATTGCCAGCGCGGCGACCGCGGTGCTGATCGGGCACATCGCCGGCGGCACCTCGACGATCCGGGTGGGCGCGGGCGGCGTGATGCTGCCCAACCACGCACCGCTGCAGGTGGCCGAACAGTTCGGCACTCTGGCCTCGCTGTACCCCGATCGCATCGACCTCGGCCTGGGCCGCGCCCCGGGCACCGACCAGGCGACGGTGCGCGCCCTGCGGCGCTACTACGACGGTGCCGACGCCTTCCCGTACGACGTCGGCGAGCTGCTCGCGTATTTCGGGCCGGTGCGACCGGGCCAGAAGGTCCAGGCGGTGCCCGGCGCCGGCCTCGAGGTGCCGGTGTGGCTGCTCGGCTCCAGCCTCTTCAGTGCTCGCCTGGCCGCGGCGATGGGCCTGCCGTTCGCGTTCGCTTCGCACTTCGCGCCGGCGATGATGGAGCAGGCCGTGGCCCTCTACCGCCACGAATTCCGGCCGTCCGAACGCCTGGCGGCACCGTACGCGATGCTCGCGCTCAACGTGGTCGGCGCGGGGACGGATGCCGAAGCCCGCCGGCTGTTCACCACCATGCAGCAGACCTTCGTGCGCCTGCGCCGGGGCGAGATCGGCCTGGTGCCGCCGCCGGTGGACGACATCGACGGCTGGTGTGCGCCGGTCGAGCGCGCGACCGCCGATGCGGCCCTGGCCTGCTCGGTCGTGGGCGACGAGGCAGCGGTACGTGCGGGCATCGCGGACTTCGTCGCGCGCCATCGACCCGACGAGCTGATCCTGACCGCCAACATCTTCGACCACGACGCGCGCCTGGCCTCGTTCGCGATGGCCGCGCGTGCCTGCGCCGCACCGATGTAGACGCCTGCATCCCTGCACCCGCGACCGGCGGGGAGACGGCCGCGTGCGTGGCTGCGTGCGCAACTTGGGACTTCGCGTCTGGCCTCGCCGGGTGAATGTGGCTAATCTTTCCGCATGCAGCCGCAGCGGGAGGAGCGCGATTTGGAGGCGAACACCGGCCAGTCAGGCAAGCGCAGGGAGCTGATCCTCTTCCTCTTCATCACCGTGGTGCTGTTTCCGATCCTCTCGGTGATGATCGTGGGCGGATACGGGTTCGCGGTCTGGATCTTCCAGATGTTCACCGGCCCTCCGGTGGCCTGAGGCCGTGGGCGAGGTCGCGACCGCTGCTGCCGTTCCTCCACCGGACCGCTCGCGCAGGGCGCTGCTGCGCGGTGGCCTGCACGCGGCGCCCCTGCTGCGCCCGCCGTGGGCGCTGGACGAGGGCCGCTTCGCGTCCGCCTGCACCGGCTGCGATGCCTGCATCCAGGCCTGCCCGCCGCGCGTGCTCGCGAGAGGCGAGGGCGGGCTGCCCGAATTCGATCCGGCGCGCGGCGAATGCACCTTCTGCGGCGATTGCGCCGCCGCCTGCGGCGAGCGCGCCTTTGGCCCGGTCACCGCCAGGCCCTGGGGGCTGCAGGCCCAGGTCGGCGAGGCCTGCCTGGCCGCGCGCGGCATCGTCTGCTGGAGCTGCCGCGACGCCTGTGGCGCATCCGCGATCCGCTTCGCGCCCACGCGCGCGGTGCCGCTGCCGCGGATCGAAACCGATCTGTGCACCGGCTGCGGCGCCTGCGTGGGCGCCTGCCCGACGTCGGCCATCGCGCTGGCCGCGTTCCCGTTGGAGTCCCCCGTTGAAGCCTGAAGCATCGCCCGAGTGGCACGTCGCCAGCCTGGTCGTCCGCCACCATGCGGATGCACTGCCCGCGCTGGTCGAGGCCGTCGCCGGCGCGCCCGGCCTGGACCTGGCCCTGCAGGACGGCAGCTGCAGCGTGCTGGTGCAGGAGTGCGACGGCACCCGCAGCCTGATGGCCAGCATCGACCTGCTGCAGGCGGTGCCGGGCGTGATCACCGTCAACCTTGTCTATCACCACGTCGAGCGGCAGGAGCCGCGCGGCGATGTCCCCGCATCCGATCCACAGGAGTCCCACGGATGAGCACCAGCCGCCGCGAATTCATCCGCAACAGCGCCATCGCCAGCGCCGCCGTCGCCGCCGGCATCCCGGTCCCGGGCCATGTCCAGGAGGCCGTGGTCGAGGGCGACAAGGGCCTGAAGTGGAGCAAGGCGCCGTGCCGCTATTGCGGCACCGGCTGCGGCATCAACGTCGCGGTGCGCGACGGCCGCGTGGTCGCCACGCATGGCGACGTCAAGGCCGAGGTCAACCGCGGACTCAACTGCGTCAAGGGCTACTTCCTGTCCAAGGTGATGTACGGCAGCGACCGCCTCACCACGCCGCTGCTGCGCAAGACCAACGGCGTCTACGACAAGGAGGGCGACTTCACCCCGGTGACCTGGGACGAGGCCTTCGATGTCATGGAGGAGAAGTTCCGCGCGACGCTCAAGGCCAAGGGCGGCGACGGCATCGGCATGTTCGGCTCCGGACAGTGGACGGTCTGGGAGGGCTACGCCGCCAACAAGCTGATGAAGGCCGGCTTCCGCAGCAACCACATCGATCCCAATGCGCGCCACTGCATGGCGTCGGCGGTGACCGGGTTCATGCGCACCTTCGGCATGGACGAGCCGATGGGCTGCTATGACGACATCGAGGCGGCCGACGCCTTCGTGCTCTGGGGCTCGAACATGGCCGAGATGCACCCGATCCTGTGGACCCGGGTGACCGACCGCCGGCTGTCGAACCCGCACGTCAAGGTCGCGGTGCTGTCGACCTACGAGCACCGCAGCTTCGACCTCGCGGACATCCCGATGGTGTTCACGCCGCAGACCGATCTGGTGATCCTGAACTACATCGCCAACCACATCATCCAGTCCGGCAAGGTCAACAGGGACTTCGTCGACAGACACACCACCTTCAAGCGCGGCAACGACGACATCGGCTACGGCCTGCGCCCGGAACATCCGCTGCAGGTGGCGGCGAAGAACGCAGACGACGCCAATGGCGGCACGCCCATCGACTTCGACGAGTTCGCGCGCTTCGTCGCGCCGTACACGCTGGACAGGGCCGTGGAGATGAGCGGCGTCGAGCGCGGCTGGCTGCAGCAGCTGGCCGAGCTGTACGCCGACCCGAAGGTCAAGGTCATGTCGTTCTGGACCATGGGCTTCAACCAGCACACGCGCGGCACGTGGGCCAACAACATGGTCTACAACATCCACCTGCTGACCGGGAAGATTGCGACGCCCGGCAACAGCCCGTTCTCGCTCACCGGCCAGCCGTCCGCCTGCGGCACCGCGCGCGAGGTCGGCACCTTCAGCCACCGGCTGCCAGCGGACATGGTGGTGACCAATCCCGAGCACCGCGCGATGGCCGAGGACATCTGGAAGATCCCGCGCGGGATCATCAAGGACAAGATCGGCTACCACGCGGTGGAGCAGAACCGGGCGCTGAAGGACGGCAAGCTCAACGCCTACTGGGTGCAGGTCAACAACAACATGCAGGCCGGCGCGAACATTCTTGAAGAGGGCTATCCGGGCTATCGCAACCCGGACAACTTCATCGTGGTGTCGGACGCCTATCCCACGGTGACCTGCCAGGCGGCCGACCTGATCCTGCCCACGGCGATGTGGGTGGAGAAGGAGGGCGCCTACGGCAACGCCGAGCGCCGCACCCACTTCTGGCACCAGCTGGTGCATGCGCCGGGCGAAGCGAAGTCCGACCTCTGGCAGCTGATGGAGTTCTCCAAGCGCTTCACCACCGACGAGTGCTGGCCGGAGGAGATCCTGGCGGCCAACCCGCAGTTCCGCGGCAAGACGCTGTTCGACGTGCTCTACCGCAACGGCAAGGTCGACGCCTTTGGCGTCGGCGAGATCGAGGCCGGCTATGCCAACCACGAGTCCGCGGACTTCGGCTTCTACGTGCAGAAGGGCCTGTTCGAGGAATACGCCGAGTTCGGCCGCGGCCACGCCCACGACCTCGCGCCCTTCGACACCTACCACCAGGTGCGCGGGCTGCGCTGGCCGGTGGTCGACGGCAAGGAGACGCGCTGGCGCTACCGGGAAGGAGCGGATCCCTACGTGAAGCCGGGCACCGGCTTCGAGTTCTACGGCAACCCCGACGGCCGCGCGGTGATCTGGGCGCTGCCCTACGAGCCGCCGGCCGAGTCGCCGAACGGCGAATACGACCTGTGGCTGGTGACCGGGCGCGTGCTCGAGCACTGGCATTCGGGCTCGATGACCATGCGCATCCCCGAGCTGTACAAGGCGGTCCCGTCGGCGGTGGTGTACATGCACCCCGACGACGCGCGCGAGCGCGGCCTCAAGCGCGGCGACGAGGTGGAGGTCGCCTCGATCCGCGGCGCGATGCGCACCCGGGTGGAAACCCGCGGCCGCAACCGCATGCCGCGCGGCGTGGTCTTCGTGCCCTGGTTTGACGCGGCGCAGCTCATCAACAAGGTCACGCTGGACGCGACCGACCCGATCTCCAAGCAGACCGACTTCAAGAAATGCGCGGCCAAGGTCGTCGCGGTGGGAGCCTGAGATGCGCCACATGCTGAAGCCTTTCGCCCTGCTGCTGGCAGCCCTGGTGCTGGCGCAGCTCCTTGCCGCCTGCGGTGACCGCGAGCCGAAGCAGTACGCGGCCGCACCGGCGCCGCCGGTCAGCGCGCGCGGTAATCCCGCGCAGGACATCGACGCGCTGCGCCGCAATGTGCCGATCACCAGCGAGATCACGCCGCTGCCGATGGCCACGGTCGAGAACTTCGACATGACCCGCGGCCGTGCCTACCCGATGCAGCCGCCGACCGTCCCGCACAGCATCGACGGCTACCAGGTCGACCTGAACTCGAACCGCTGCATGCTCTGCCACGCGCGCAGCACCGCGGCGCAGTTCCAGGCGCCGCCGGTGAGCGTGACCCACTACATGGATCGTGACGACCAGTTCCTGGCCGAGGTCTCGCCGCGGCGCTACTTCTGCGTGCAGTGCCACGTGACCCAGACCAATGCCAGGCCGCTGGTGGCCAACGGCTTCCGCGACATCGACGAGGTGCTGCGCTCGGAGCGCGTGCAATGAGGCTGGTGCAACGCGCGCGCGACACGGTCGTCGGCTTCTGGAAGCAGTTCAGCCGCCCGGCGCGGCACCTCAGCCTGGGCTTCCTGACGCTCGGCGGCTTCATGGCCGGCGTGTTCTTCTGGGGCGGCTTCAACACCGCGCTCGAAGCCACCAACACCGAGGCCTTCTGCACCAGCTGCCACGAGATGGACGCCAACGTCTTCGAGGAGCTGAAGAGCACGATCCACTACACCAACCGCTCGGGCGTGCGCGCGACCTGTCCCGACTGCCACGTCCCGCACGACTGGACCGACAAGATGGCGCGCAAGATGCAGGCCTCGAAGGAAGTCTGGGGCAAGATCTTCGGCACCATCAACACCCGCGAGAAGTTCCTCGACAACCGGCTCAAGCTGGCCCAGCACGAATGGGACCGGCTGAAGGCGAACGATTCGCTGGAATGCCGCAACTGCCACGACTACGACTCGATGGACCTGACCCGCCAGGCCAGCCGCGCCGCCTTCATCCACCGCAGCTACCTCGCCACCGGCGAGGCGACCTGCATCGACTGCCACAAGGGCATCGCCCACAGGCTGCCCGACATGACCGGTGTCCCCCAGGGCGTCCAGGCCGCCCAGTCCCTCCCATCCCCCCACTGACCCCAAGTCCTGCAGGAGCGGCTACAGCCGCTGCTGTAGGAGCGGCTACAGCCGCGATAGGGGCCGCGGTGCAGGCGATCGCGGCGATAGCCGCTCCCGCGGGTTGTCGTGATCGCGGCTATAGCCGCTCCTACAGGGGGTGGCATGCGAACATGGGCACATGACTGAAGACCGCATCATTGGCCCCGGCGCCACGCGCGAGGACGCCGCCATCGAGGCCTCGATCCGGCCCCAGCGGCTGGCGGACTACCTGGGCCAGCAGCCGGTGCGCGAGCAGCTCGGGATCTACATCGAGGCCGCGAAACAGCGCGGCGAGGCGCTGGACCACGTGCTGATCTTCGGGCCGCCGGGCCTGGGCAAGACCACGCTCAGCCACGTCATCGCCAACGAGCTAGGCGTGAGCCTGCGCGTGACCTCCGGCCCGGTGATCGAGAAGGCGGGTGACCTGGCGGCGCTCCTGACCAACCTGCAGCCGCACGACGTGCTGTTCATCGACGAGATCCACCGTCTCTCGCCGGTGGTCGAGGAAGTGCTGTACCCGGCGATGGAGGACTTCCAGCTCGACATCATGATCGGCGAGGGCCCGGCCGCGCGTTCGATCAAGCTCGACCTGCCGCCCTTCACCCTGGTGGGCGCCACGACCCGCGCGGGCCTCCTGACCGCGCCGCTGCGCGACCGCTTCGGCATCGTGCAGCGGCTCGAGTTCTACAGCGCGGCCGAGCTGACCCGCATCGTGCGCCGCTCGGCGCAGATCCTCGGGATCGACTGCGCGCCCGAGGGCGCCGACGAGATCGCGCGCCGCTCGCGCGGGACCCCGCGCATCGCCAACCGCCTGCTGCGGCGGGTGCGCGACTTCGCCCAGGTGCGCGCCGCGGGTCGCATCGACCAGGAGGTCGCCGACGCCGCCATGAAGATGCTGCAGGTCGACCCCGAGGGCTTCGACGACCTCGACCGGCGCCTGCTCAACCTGATCATCGGGAACTTCGATGGCGGGCCGGTGGGCGTGGAGTCGCTGGCCGCCGCGCTGAGCGAGGAGCGCGGCACGCTGGAGGACGTCATCGAACCCTACCTGATCCAGCAGGGCTATCTCGTGCGCACCGCGCGCGGGCGGATGGCCACGCTCAAGGCCTGGCGCCACCTGGGCCTGCAGCCACGCGGACCGGCCACGGAGACGCTGTTTTGAACGACCTTGTACGGCCTCTGTTCAGCCTCCCGACAAGGGTCTACTGGGAAGATACCGACGCGGGTGGCGTGGTCTACCACGCGCGCTACGTCGCCTATCTGGAACGTGCCCGCAGCGAATGGATGCGCACGCTCGGGCATGGACAGCAGTCGCTGATCGACGGGCTCGACCTGGTGTTCGCCGTGCGCGACATGCAGCTCGACTTCCGTCGGCCTGCACGCCTGGACGACGCGCTGGACGTCACCGTGGCGCTCGCGCGGGTGCGCCGTGCCAGCGCCGAGTTCGCGCAGGAGGTGCGGCGCGGCGACGAGCTGCTGGTGGCGGCGCGGGTGCGGGTCGCGGCGCTGGACGCCGGCGGCTTCCGGCCCCGGGCCATCCCCGACGAGATGTACGGACTGTTCAAATCCCTGGAATCGAACGCGGAGCAACATCGATGAGTGCAACGGCCATCCTGATGCAGGTGAGCAACGTGGAACCCCTGCCCGAGGAGGCGCCGGCGGATACCGTCGCGCTGGCGGCCGACGCGGCGGGCCAGGCCGCAAGCGCGCCGGTGACCGGCGGCGAGCTCGACTTCGTCCAGCTGATCCTGCACGCCTCCCTTCCGGTGCAGCTGGTCATGCTGCTCCTGCTGTTGGCCTCGATCGCCTCGTGGGTGATCATCTTCCGCAAGAAGCGCATGCTCGACCGCGCCGAGAAGGAGGCCGACCGCTTCGAGGAGCGCTTCTGGTCCGGCGCCGACCTCGGCAAGCTGTACGCCGCGGCCAGCGAGCGCAACCGCGAGGTCGAGGGCCTGGAGTCGATCTTCGAGGCCGGCTTCCGCGAATACACCCGCAGCGGCCAGCGCCGCGGCGCCGACAGCCGGGCCAAGCTCGAAGGCGCGCAGCGCGGCATGCGCGTGGCCAGCTCGCGCGAGCTCGACGGCCTCGAGCACAACCTCGAATTCCTCGCCAACGTCGGCTCGATCGCGCCCTACGTCGGCCTGCTGGGCACGGTGTGGGGGATCATGATCGCCTTCCACAGCCTGGCCAACGTCAAGGAAGCCACCATCGCCAGCGTCGCGCCGGGCATCTCCGAGGCGCTGATCGCGACCGCCATGGGCCTGTTCGCGGCGATCCCGGCGGTCTGGGCCTACAACCGCTTTGCCACCAAGGTCGAGCGCGTGGCCGGCCGCTACGACGCCTTCTCCGAGGAGTTCTCGTCGATCCTGGAGCGCCAGTCCTCGGCCGGCGAGGCCTGATCCATGAGCGTCCGTGCCCGTCGCGGCAAGCGCCGCAAGCTCAAGAACGAGATCAACGTCGTTCCCTACATCGACGTGATGCTGGTGCTGCTGATCATCTTCATGGTGACCGCGCCGCTGATGAACCTCGGCGTGGACGTGCAGCTGCCCGAGTCCAACGCCAAGTCCATCACCGAGCAGAAGGACCCGGTGGTGGTCAGCGTCGACCGTGACGGCAACTTCTTCCTCGCCATCGAGGCCGGCAGCAACGAGGCGGTCGACAAGGAGTCGCTGCAGGCCCGGGTGCGTGCGCTGGCCGCCAACAATCCCGACCTCGCGGTCTATGTCGCCGCCGACGGTGCCGGCAGCTACCAGAACGTCATGGACGCGATGGCGCTGCTGCAGAACGCCGGCGTCGAGCGCGTCGGCCTGATGAGCCAGCCCAGGCAGGACGGCACGCCCTGATGCGAGAGCAACGCGCCGATACCACGCGCGCGGTGGTGCTGGCCCTGCTGCTGCACGTGGCGCTGTTCGCACTCATGTTCGCCGGACTGTGGTGGACGCGCACCGCCGCGCCGCCGTCGGCCGCTGGTTCGCCGGTCAGCGCCGAACTGATCGATGCCAGCGACCTGTCGCCGGCGATGCAGCGCACGCTGCAGAGGCGGCCCGAACCCGTGCCGCCGGACCCCGAGCCCGAACCGGAGCCCGAGCCCGTGGTCGAGGACGCGGCCCCCGAGCCGCAGCCGATCCCGGTGCCGCTGCCCGAGGACGCGCCGGTGGCGCCGCAGCCCACGCCCCAGGTCCAGGTGCCCGAACCGTCGCCCGTCGACCAGGAGGAGGTGCGCCGCGACGCCATCTCCCGCGAGCGGGCGGAGCGCGAGCAGGAAGAGAAGCGCCGGCAGGAGCAGATCGACCTCACCGAGCGCCAGCGCCAGGAAGAAGCCGAGCAGAAGCGCCGACTGGCCCAGCAGAAGCTGGCCGAGATCCGCCGCCAGCAGGAGCAGGTCCAGCGCGAGCAGCGCGAAGCCGAGCGGCGACTGGAGCGGATCGCCCAGAGCCGGGCGGAACAGGCCTCCGAACAGGCGCCCGCCGCAGGCACCCCGCCGCCGGGCAACGAAGGCGTGGATCCGGGCCTGTCGGCGCGCTACGCGGCGGCGATCCAGGAGGCGATCCTGCAGAACTGGACCCGCCCGGAGAACGTGCCGCTCGGCCAGCGCTGCCGGATCATCATCACCCAGGTGCGCGGCGGCACCGTGGTCCGCGCCGAGGTCGCACCCTCGTGTCCCTTCGACGAACTGGGCCGGCGCTCGGTGGAGGCCGCCGTGCTGAAGGCGCAGCCGCTGCCCTACAACGGCTTCGAAAGCGTCTTCAACCGCACCCTCAACCTCAATTTCGAGGCCCAGGATCGGTAAGCCACCTGTAGGAGCGGCTACAGCCGCGATCGCCCCGCCAGGTCCGATTGTCCGGACAGGTGCGATCGCGGCTGTAGCCGCTCCTACAGGGGGCACCGTTCATCCTTGTGAGCGCCTTCACGGCCATCCTGTCAGCCTTTCGCACGTTCACCCCCCGGAGCCCGGTATGACCCGAATCCAACGCCGGCTGGCCACCACGCGCGCGTGGCTGATCGCCTGCCTTGCACTCCTCCTGCCGTTCGCCGCCAGCGCGCAGCAGGGCGGCCTCGAGATCGACATCGTCGGCGGCAACGCCCAGGCGCTGCCGATCGCGGTGGTGCCCATGCCCTACCAGGGCAGTGGCGCCGCACCCGACACCGACGTCGCGCGCGTGGTGCGCGAGGACCTGTCGCGCTCCGGCCAGTTCCGCGGCCTGCCCGAGCAGGACATGATCGAGCGGCCGACCCGCGGCGGCGAGGTCAACTACGCCACCTGGCGCACGCTGAGGCAGGACTTCCTGGTCGTCGGCCGCGTGGTCGACGCCGGCGGCGGCGCCTACCGCGTCGAGTACGAGCTGTTCGACGTGGCCAAGCAGGAGCGCCTGATCGGCATCGCCATGACCGGCCGCGCCAATGCCATGCGCGACGTCGGCCACCAGATCGCCGACGCCATCTACGAGAAGATCCTCGGCGTGCGCGGCGCGTTCTGGACCCGCATCGCCTACGTGACCTCGACCGGCACCGGGGATGCCACGCGCTACGCGCTGATGGTCGCCGACGCCGACGGGCACAACCCGCAGGTGGTGGTGCGCTCGTCCGAACCGCTGATGTCGCCCAGCTGGAGCCCCGACGGCCGCCGCCTGGCCTATGTCTCCTTCGAGCACAACAACAATTCGGCCATCTATATCCAGAACCTCGGCACCGGCGCGCGCGAGCGCGTGGCCAGCTTCCGCGGGATCAACAGCTCGCCGGCCTTCTCGCCGGACGGCAACCGGCTGGCGCTCACTCTGTCGCGCAGCGGCAATCCCGAGATCTACGTGATGGATCTCGGCAGCAAGGCGCTGACCCAGCTGACCAACCAGATCGGCATCGACACCGAACCGGTGTGGAGCGCCGATGGCCGCAGCGTGTACTTCACCTCCGACCGCGGCGGCCGGCCCCAGGTCTACCAGGTTCCGGCGGGCGGCGGCAGCGCCACGCGGGTGACGTTCCAGGGCAACTACAACGCCAGCCCCACGGTGTCCTTCGACGACAAGAAGATCGCCGTGGCGCAGGGTTCAGGAAACGTATACCGTATCGCACTGCTGGACCGCAGCCTCGGGACGCCCCGCTGGTCCACGCTGTCGCCCGGGTCGCTCGACGAATCGCCGAGCTTCGCCCCGAACGGCAGCATGGTGCTGTATGCGGGGCGGGAAGGCAGCAGGGGAGTCCTGTATGCCGTATCCGCCGATGGACGCGTGCGCCAGCGGCTGGTGCTTGCCGACGGTAACGTCCGCGAGCCGGCGTGGGGACCGTACCGCGAGCGGTGACGCCGCGTACACGGCCGATACAGCAATGTGAAGCACTGACCATCTGCAGAAGGATCGACGAGAGATGAAGACCCCAACCCGCGTACTGCTCACGGCCCTGCTCTGCACGGCCGCCGTTGCCTGCTCCAAGAAAGTGAAGGAAGAGGCCCCGGTCGACACCGGTCCGTCCACGCCCGTGACCACCCAGCCGTCCACCGCCGCCGGCGCCTATGGCCCGGAGGACCTGGACACCGACGCCTGCCTGCGCCAGCGCACCGTGTACTTCGATTTCGACCAGGAGTCCCTGCGTCCGGAGTTCCAGGCCGCGATGGCCTGCCACGCCAAGTACCTGCGTGACCGTCCGTCGGCGCGCATCACCCTGGAAGGCCACGCCGACGAGCGCGGCAGCCGTGACTACAACCTCGGCCTCGGCGAGCGCCGCGGCAACGCGGTGTCGTCGGCCCTGCAGGCGAACGGTGGTTCGGCCGGCCAGCAGACCGTGACCAGCTACGGCGAAGAGCGTGGCGCGTGCAGCGCTTCGAACGAAGACTGCTGGGCCAAGAACCGCCGCGTCGAGATCACCTACACCGCCCGCTGAACCGGCGGTACGTGGAAGCGATGCATCGGCAGCTGGCGGGAACCCCGCCAGCTGCCGATTGTCTTTGAAGAGTCCGAACAACGGTGACAGGCCCATGATCCGCAGCCATTTCCTGACCAGCATCGTCCTCGCAGCCGCGGTGACGCTGGCCGCGCCGCCGGCAGCCGCGCAGCGCGCGAGCCTCGCCGAGCGCGTCGCCTCGCTCGAATCGCAGGCCGCGAACAACCAGGGCAATATCGACCTGCTCAACCAGCTGACCGCCCTGCGCGAGGAAGTCCGCGCGCTGCGCGGCCAGGTGGAGGAGCTGCAGCAGCAGAACCAGGCGCTGGAAACCAGCGTCCG
This sequence comes from Luteimonas sp. MC1750, assembly GCF_016615955.1. Taxonomy (NCBI): domain Bacteria; kingdom Pseudomonadati; phylum Pseudomonadota; class Gammaproteobacteria; order Lysobacterales; family Lysobacteraceae; genus Luteimonas; species Luteimonas sp. MC1750. The sequence continues at coordinate 2,379,441 of NZ_CP067113.1, read as the reverse complement.
CAACCAGTATCTCGACGTTGACGACCGCCTGAACCGGCTCGAGGGCGGCGCGCCCGTCGCGGCCCCGGTCGGGGCGGCGCCTGCTCCCGCTCCCGTTGCAAAGGCCCCGGCCGCCGCGACCGAGCGCGCGCCCGCGGTGTTCGGCGATGCCGGCCTGCTGGCTAACGCCGCCGACGAGCGCGGCGCATACGAGACCGCCTTCGCCGCCCTGCGAGCCGGCGACTACGCCAAGTCCGCGACCCTGTTCAGCGAGTTCCTGAGCCTGTATCCGACCGGGTCGTATGCGCCCAACGCCACCTACTGGCTGGGCGAGAGTTATTACGTGACGCAGGACTACGGCAATGCCCAGGCGCGGTTCCGCGCGCTGCTCGAGCGCTGGCCGACGCACGACAAGGCACCGGGCGCCCTGCTCAAGGTCGGGCTCTCGCAGTACGGGCAGCGCGACCTGGTGGCGGCCGAAGCCACCCTGGTGCGCGTGACCGAGCAGTACCCCGGCACCGATGCGGCGCGCACCGCGGACGACCGCCTGCGCTCGATCCAGCTCAACAGCCTGCGCTGACCCCCGCGGGGGCCTCCGCGCGCCGGCCGGCACGCGGCCGCACGGTACAATTCCCGCCATGGATACCCCTGTCGCCGGCTCCGGCGCGGCCGCTGCCGCGGTGCCGGACCGTCTCCGCATTACCGAGATCTTCCTGTCGCTCCAGGGCGAGGCGCGCGACGCCGGCTGGCCGACGGTCTTCGTGCGCCTGACCGGCTGCCCCTTGCGCTGCCGCTACTGCGATACCGCGTACGCCTTCCACGGCGGTGAATGGCGCGATGTCGACGCCATCCTGGCCGAGGTCGCCGGGCACGGCGTGCGCCATGTCTGCGTGACCGGCGGCGAGCCGCTGGCGCAGAAGCGCTGCCTCGGCCTGCTGGCGCGCCTGTGCGTTGCCGGCCACATCGTTTCGCTGGAGACCTCGGGCGCGCTCGACATCGCCGACGTCGATCCGCGCGTCTCGCGCGTGCTCGACATCAAGACCCCCGGTTCCGGCGAGGAGGCCCGCAACCTGTGGAGCAACCTCGCCCTGCTGGCGCCGCACGACCAGGTCAAGTTCGTGATCTGCAGCCGCGCCGACTACGACTGGGCCCGCGGCGTAGTGGCCGCGCACGCGATACACCAGCGCTGCGACGTGCTGTTCTCGCCCAGCAAGTCCGAGGTCGACCCGCGGGCACTGGCCGACTGGATCGTCGCCGACCGCCTGCCGGTCCGCTTCCAGATGCAGCTGCACAAGCTGCTCTGGGACGACGCGCCCGGGCGCTGACATGAAGAACGCAGTCGTCCTCGTCTCCGGCGGCATGGATTCCGCCGTCGTCCTCGCGATCGCCCGCGAGCAGGGCTTTGCCGTGCACGCGCTGAGCGTGGCCTATGGCCAGCGGCATACCTCGGAGCTCGAGGCCGCGGCCACGCTGGCCTCGGCGCAGGGCGCACTTGCGCACAAGACCGTCAGCGTGGACCTGCGCGCGATCGGGGGCTCCGCGCTGACCGCCGACATCGACGTGCCCGAGCCCGGCAGCGCCGGCGTCCCGGTGACCTACGTGCCGGCGCGCAACACCATCATGCTGTCGATCGCGCTGGGCTGGGCCGAAGTGCTGGACGCGGCCGACATCTTCTGCGGCGTCAACGCGGTGGACTATTCCGGCTACCCGGACTGCCGCCCGGAGTTCATCGAAGCCTTCGAGCGGCTGGCCAACCTGGCCACGCAGACCGGCGTCGAAGGCGCCGGGATCCGCATCCACGCGCCCCTGCAGCACATGTCCAAGGCCGACATCGTGCGTGAGGGCCTGCGCCTGGGCGTCGACTTCGCGCAGACCGTGTCCTGCTACAGCGCCGATGCATCGGGCCGCGCCTGCGGCCACTGCGATGCCTGCGCCCTCCGGGCCGAAGGCTTCGGCGGGGCCGGCGTTGCCGACCCGACGCGCTACGTGGGCTGAGGGTCCGGATCGGCGTCGGCCCGGCGATGCAGGCAGGCCGGCTCACCGTCTGCGCGGCGCAGCCGCCGCAGCGGATCGATCTCGAGGCCGACGCGCAGCGAGCGGCCGATGCGCGCGGCGGTATCGAAGACATGCCGGGCCTGCGCGGGCGGGAGCACGTCGCGCGCGGTGCGATCCCACAGCGCCAGCCAGCGCGCGAAGTGCTGGTCGTCCAGGCCAAGCGGCCGGTGCGCGGACATCGGATTGCCGCGGTAGCTGCCGGCGCGCAGCAGCACCGAGCACCAGAAGCGGACGAGCGTCTCCAGATGCGCGTCCCAGTCGTCGATGGCCGCCTCGAACACCGGGCCCAGCAGCCAGTCGTGCCACGCGCGGGCATAGAACGCGTGCACCAGGCGGGTGATGCCGGCCTCGTCGGGCAGGTGGGCGTGGGGCAGCGCCGGGGATGGGTCTTGCACAACCATGGCGCCGAGTATGGGCACCCGACGCTGCACCACGCCTTGACCCGGGTCAGGCGCTGCGACTGCCCGGACGGCGTGACATAATCCGCTGTCCCGTGGGCCGTTAGCTCAGTCGGTAGAGCATCGGACTTTTAATCCGCTGGTCGATGGTTCGAATCCATCACGGCCCACCATCCTGGTCCCGCGGCGTGCATCGCGCTCGCCACGGCGTCGTCATATGACCACCTCGCCATCCTCCTTGGCGAAGGGACGGTCGACCGGCGGCAGGATGTCGAGCACGATCTCCGAGGGCCGGCACAGGCGGGTGCCCAGCGGCGTCTCGACGAAGGGCCGGTTGATCAGGACCGGGTTCGCCAGCATCGCATCGAGCAGGTGCTCGTCCGACAGGGATGCATCCTCCAGCCCGAGCTCGAGGTAGGGCGTGCCCTTCTGGCGCAGCGCGTCACGCACGTCCAGGCCAGCGGCGGCGATCAGCGCGGCCAGGCGTTCGCGCGTGGGCGGCGCCACCAGGTATTCGATGACCTCCGGTTCGATGCCGGCGTGGCGGATCAGCGCCAGGGTGTTGCGCGAAGTGCCGCAGGAGGGGTTGTGGTAGATCGTCGCCTTCATGGATGGGTCCTCGTCCGTGGTCAGGTGGCGCCGCAGGATGCGGCCAGGGCCGCGGCGGCGGCGTCACCCTTGCGTTCGCTGTAGCGGCTGGTCAGGTAGTCGCTGCGGTCGCGCACCAGGAGGGTGAACTTGACCAGCTCCTCCATGACGTCCACGACCCGGTCGTAATAGGGCGAGGGCTTCATCCGGCCCTCGCCGTCGAACTCCTGCCATGCCTTGGGCACGGAAGACTGGTTCGGGATGGTCACCATGCGCATCCATCGGCCGAGCACCCGCAGGGCATTGACCACGTTGAACGACTGCGAGCCGCCGCAGACCTGCATGACCGCCAGGGTCCGGCCCTGGGTCGGGCGCAGGCTGCCGATTTCCAGCGGCAGCCAGTCGATCTGGTTCTTGAACACGGCGGTGACGCTGCCGTGGCGTTCCGGGCTGACCCAGACCTGGCCTTCGGACCATTGCGACAGCGCGCGCAGCTCCTGCACCTTGGGGTGGTCCGCGTCGACGGTGTCGAGCAGCGGCAGGTCGCGCGGATCGAAGACCCGGACGTCGGCCCCGAAGTGGCGCAGCAGGTGCCCGGCTTCGAGCGCGAGCTTGCGGCTGTAGGACTGGGGCCGGAGCGAACCGTAGAGGATCAGGATCCGCGGCGGGTGGCTTGCGCCATCCACGCCCAGCTTGCCGGCTGTTGGAACATCGGCCAACGCGGAGGCCAGGTTGGGGAGGTCGCCCTGCGCGCCGCAGGTTGCTTCGTCGGATTTCATTCCAGTATTCTAGAAAGATGGAACTGACCAATGCAAGCACCGCGCTGGCCGCGCTCGGGCATCCCACCCGCCTGTCCGTCTTCCGCCTGCTGGTGGAGGCAGGGCTCGAGGGCACCACGCCCGGCCAGATCGCCGATGCCCTGGCGCTGCCCGGTGCCACGCTGTCCTTCCACCTCAAGGAGCTCACCTCGGCCGGGCTGATCGGCGGCGAGGCGCACGGGCGGAGCATCATCTACCGCGCCGACTTCGATGCCATGAATGGCCTTATCGGCTTCCTGACCCGCAACTGCTGTGGCGGCGATGCGAGCCGGTGCCTGCCTGCCGCCCGACCGTCGCGCAAGCGGACCCCCACCGTGCGCGAGGCCTGAGCCGTGCTGCCTGCGCTGCTGATCTTCGTCGCCACCATCGTCCTGGTCATCTGGCAGCCGAAGGGCCTGGGAGTCGGCTGGAGTGCCTCGTTCGGCGCGGCGCTGGCGTTGCTGACCGGCGTGGTCGGCGTGTCCGACATTCCCATCGTCTGGGGCTTCGTGTGGAACGCCACCTTCACCTTCGTGGCAGTGATCCTGATCAGCCTGGTACTCGACGAGGCGGGATTCTTCGAATGGGCGGCGCTGCACGTCGCGCGCTGGGGCGGCGGAAGCGGACGCAGGCTGTTCGTCTACCTGGTGCTGCTGGGCGCGGCCGTGTCGGCGCTGTTCGCCAACGACGGCGCGGCCCTGATCCTGACGCCGATCGTGATCGCGATGCTGCTCGCCCTGAAGTTCAGCCCCGCCGCCACCCTGGCCTTCGTGATGGGCGCGGGCTTCATCGCGGACACCGCGAGCCTGCCGCTGGTCGTCTCCAACCTGGTCAACATCGTGTCGGCGGATTATTTCGACATCGGTTTCGGTGCCTACGCCTCGGTCATGTTTCCGGTGAACCTGGTCTCGGTGGCCGCCACCCTGGCCGTGCTGCTGTGGTTCTTCCGCCGCGACATCCCGGCGACCTACGACGCCACCCAGCTGCGCGCGCCGGCCTCCGCGATCGTCGACCGCGCCACCTTCAACGCCGGCTGGATCGTGCTCGCGCTGCTGCTGGTCGGATTCTTCGGACTGGAACGGCTGGGCGTGCCGATCAGCGCGGTGGCGGGCGCCGGCGCGCTGGCGCTGCTCGCCGTGGCCGCCAGGGGACACAGGATCTCGACCCGCAAGGTGGTGCGTGAAGCACCCTGGCAGATCGTGGTGTTCTCGCTCGGCATGTACCTCGTCGTCTACGGCCTCCGGAACGCCGGGCTGACCGGCCACCTGGCCGGCCTGCTGGACGGGTTCGCCGGACACGGCCTGTGGGCGGCGACCTTCGGCACCGGCCTGCTGACCGCGTTCCTGTCCTCGGTGATGAACAACCTGCCGACCGTGCTGGTGGGTGCGCTGTCCATCGACGCCAGCCAGGCCGAAGGCACGATCCGCGAGGCGATGCTCTACGCCAACGTCATCGGCAGCGACCTGGGTCCGAAGTTCACCCCGATCGGCAGTCTGGCCACCCTGCTGTGGCTGCACGTGCTGGCGCGCAAGGGCATCCGGATCACCTGGGGCTACTACTTCAGGGTGGGCGTGGTCCTGACCCTGCCGGTGCTGCTGGCGACGCTGGCGGCGCTGGCGCTGCGGCTCGCCTGACCCTCGCGATCACCCCTCCCTGACGCCACCGCGCCGAGGATCGGGCGGACCCCCGAGGAGAACACGGATGAACGCCACCCACCGGCCGCGACTGGCCCGACTCACGCCCCTGCCCCTGGCCGTGCTGGTCCTGGCCGCCTGCGCGCAAAGCGGTGACGTGCGCGAACGCGCGGGCGTCGACGCAGGCAGTGGCTCCGGCGCGGCCGCCGTCCTCAGCGACTGGTCGGATGATGCCCCCGGCGCGATGCGGCACATCCGCGCCGCCGACATTCCGGCACCGGCCATGGGCATGGATCCGGAAGGTTCGGTGGCGGGCAACGTGGAGGTGGTCGCGCCACCGGCCGGGACGCTGCCCAAGGTGCCCGCCGGCTTCAGCGCCGAGGTGTTCGCGAGCGGCTTCAAGCAGCCGCGCACCCTTCGTGCGGCGCCCAATGGCGACATCTTCCTCGCCGAGAGCGGGGCGGGGCGCGTGCTCGTGTTCCGCAAGGGGCAGGGCGGAACCGCGACGCCCGAGGTGTTTGCCACCGGCCTGGACCGGCCCTACGGAATCGCCTTCGTGCCGGCGACCAACCCGACCCACGTCTACGTCGCCGCGGCCGACCAGGTGGTGCGCTACCCGTACCGCAGCGGCGAAGCCAAGGCCCCCGGCCCGGCCGAGGTGATCATCGCCGGCATCCCGACCAAGCGGCACTGGACCCGCGACCTTGCGGTCTCCGCCGATGGCGAGCGCCTGTTCCTTTCGGTCGGCTCGGCCTCCAATCTCGGCGTTGCCGGAATGCCGGCGATGACGCCGGCGCAGATCCGCGCGCATGAAGCGACCGATGGCCTCGGCGCGGCCTGGGGCGAGGAGAAGGACCGCGGCGTGGTGCGCGTCTTCGACCGCGACGGCAAGCGCGTGCAGAACTACGCCACCGGGCTGCGCAATTGCTCGGGCATGGCGGTGCAGCCGGGCACCGGCAACCTCTGGTGCGTCGTCAACGAGCGCGACCACCTGGGTCCCAACGTCACTCCGGACTTCATGGTGCGCATCGAGGAGGGCTCCTTCCACGGCTGGCCCTGGTTCTATCTCGATGGCCGCGAGGACCCGGCGCGGGCCGGGCAGCGGCCCGACCTCGCGGGCAAGGTGACGGCGCCCGACGTGCTGTTCCAGGCACATTCCTCCGCGCTCAGCGTGGCCTTCCATGACGGCCGGGGATTCCCGGCCGACTACCGCGGCGATGCCTTCGTGGCCCTGCACGGCTCGCACAGCCGGCCCGACATCACCGGCTACAAGGTGGTGCGCGTGCCCATGTCCAATGGCCGTCCGTCCGGGGCCTACGAGGACTTCATGACCGGCTTCGTGCTGGACAACGGCCGGGTCTGGGGCCGCCCGGCCGGCGTTGCGGTCGACTCGGAGGGCGCCCTGCTGGTGAGTGACGACGCCAATGGCACGATCTTCCGCGTGACGCATGGCGGGGGAACGGCGCGCTGAAGCGTTGCAGGCGGGTGTGCCAGGCCGCCGGGTGATGCGCGGGGCGGCTCAGGCCGCCTCGGCCTCCGACACCACGTCCAGGACCTCGTCGCCGTAACGCTCGATCTTGCCGGCGCCGATGCCGCCGATCAGCGCCAGGTCGCCCGGCGTGCGCGGGCGCAGCCGGGCGATCTCGCGCAGCGTGGCGTCGTGGAAGATCACATAGGGCGGCACGCCCTGTTCGCGGGCCAGGCGCGTGCGCAGCGCGCGCAGCGATTCGAACAGCGGCTGGTCTGCGCGGGGCACCTCCACGACCGTCCGCGCCCGCGTTTCGCCGTCGCGCCCGCGGCCGCGCGCCGTGCGCGGCGCTTCCTTGCGCAGCAGGACCTCCCGACGGCCCTGCAGCACCTCGCGGCTGTCGGCGGTGAGGCGCAGGCCGCCGTAGCCTTCGGTATCCACTTCCAGGAGGCCCGCCGCGACCAGCTGCCGGAATACCCCGCGCCAGGCGCGTGCGTCGAGGTCGGTGCCGATGCCATAGGTGCTGATGCCGTCGTGGCCGAACTGGCGGATCCGCTCGGACTCCGAGCCGCGCAGCACGTCGATCAGGTGGGCGGCGCCGAAGCGCTGGCCGGTGCGGTAGACGCAGGACAGCGCCTTTTGCGCCGCCACCGTGGCGTCCCAGGTCTCCGGCGGATGCAGGCAGTTGTCGCAGTTGCCGCAGGGCTCGCCGGCGCCCCGGCCGGCATAGTCCTCGCCGAAGTTGGCCAGCAGCACCTGGCGCCGGCAGCGCGTGGTTTCGCAGTAGCCCACCAGGGCATCGAGCTTGCGGTGCTCCAGGCGCTTGCGATCCTCGCCCGCCTCGGACTGGTCGATCATCTGACGCAGCAGCACCACGTCGCCCAGGCCGTGGCACATCCAGGCCTCGGCCGGATCCCCGTCGCGGCCGGCGCGGCCGGTCTCCTGGTAGTAGCCCTCGATCGACTTCGGCAGGTCCATGTGCGCCACGAAGCGCACGTCCGGCTTGTCGATGCCCATGCCGAAGGCGATCGTCGCCGCCATCACCACGCCGTCCTCGAGCAGGAAGCGGCGCTGGTTGGCGGCGCGCACCGAGGCGTCCAGCCCGGCGTGGTAGGGCAGGGCGTCGACGCCGGCCTCGACCAGCAGGGCCGCGGTCTTTTCCACCTTGTTGCGCGACAGGCAGTAGACGATGCCGGCCTCACCACGGTGGCCGGCGATGAAGTCCAGCAGCTGGCGGTTGCCGCTGTCCTTGTTGACCACGGTGTAGCGGATGTTGGGGCGGTCGAACGAGCTGGTGAAGCGCTGCGCGCCTTCGAGCTGCAGGCGCTCGGCGATCTCGCGCTGGGTCGGCGGATCGGCGGTGGCGGTGAGCGCGATCCGCGGCACCTGCGGCCAGCGTTCGTGCAGCACGGTGAGCTCGCGGTACTCGCGGCGGAAATCGTGGCCCCACTGCGAGACGCAGTGCGCCTCGTCGATCGCGAACAGCGCGATCCGGCTGGCATCCAGCAGCGACATGAAGCGCGCGGTCAGCAGCCTCTCGGGCGCCACGTAGAGCAGGTCGAGGGTGCCTTCGCGCAGCTCGCGCTCGACCGCCGCGGCTTCGGCGCCTTCCAGCGTGGAGTTGAGGAAGGCCGCGCGCACGCCGAGCTGGCGCAGGGCTTCGACCTGGTCCTGCATCAGCGCGATCAGCGGCGACACGACCACCGCGGTGCCCTCGCGCAGCAGGGCCGGCACCTGGTAGCACAGCGACTTGCCGCCACCGGTGGGCATCAGCACCAGGGCGTCGCCGCCGTCGGCCACGTGCCGGATGATCGCGGCCTGGTCGCCACGGAAGGTCTCGTGGCCGAAGACCTGCTGCAGGATGCGGTGTGCGGCGTCGCTCATCCTGCAAGGATACCGGGCGCGCGTCTCAGCCCCCGGAATGCGAACGCCCGACGCGTGGTCGGGCGTTGCGCGGCGGGGCTGCCGGGAAAACCCGGCCCTTGGGCCTTACTGCAGCAGCGAGCGCAGCATCCAGGCGTTCTTCTCGTGCACGTGCAGGCGCTGGGTCAGCAGGTCGACCGTCGGGTCGTCGCCGGCATCGTCGGCGTTCGACAGCGCGCGGCGCGCGGTGCGGCAAACCGCCTCGTTGCCCTCGACCAGCTGGCGGACCATGTCGCGCCAGTCCGGTGCCTCGGTCAGGCCGGGCTCCTCGGTGATCGACGACAGGCGGATGAACTCGGCATACGAACCCGGGGCGTTGTAGCCCAGCGCGCGGATGCGCTCGGCGGTTTCGTCCAGCGCGTTCCACTGCTCGGTGTACTGCTCCATGAACATGGCATGCAGCGAGTTGAACATCGGCCCGGTCACGTTCCAGTGGAAGTTGTGCGTCTTCAGGTACAGCGTGAAGCTGTCGGACAGGAATTGCCCCAGGTCCTGCGAGATCGCCTTGCGATCGCGGTCGCTGATCCCGATATCGACGCCCGGGGCCATCGAGGTGCGGGCGGGAGAGGCCGCGGGCATCGCTTCCTTGGGGTTGCTGGCGCTGCCCTTCTTCGGCTTCGCCGCGGTTTTCGGATTGCTCTTGGTCTTGGCCATCACTGTGTCCTTTCTGTTTGACGCGCGACAATGGGCGCGATGGGTGAGGGAGTCTCAAGGGCCGGCTACGGCGCACGTGCATGAATGAACTGGAGTCTAGTCCCCTGAATGCAAGCCCTGCGTCAAGGCGCGCGGGCCGGCGCGCGATCGACGATGCGCTGGCTCGCGACCGAGGGCGGCTGCTCGGACTGTGGCGGCGCTGGGACCAGGCGGCAGGCGATGCGCTGCGTCAGACCGCGTTCGAGGACGCGCTGGCGCGCTCGCTGGCGCAGCGCGAGGCGCGTGCGCAGCGGCTGCCGCGGGCCGAGGTCGACCCGACGCTGCCGATCGCCACGGAAGCCGGGCGCATCGTCGAGCTGCTGCTCGCGCACCAGGTGGTCGTCGTTGCCGGCGAAACCGGCTCCGGCAAGACCACCCAGCTGCCCAAGCTGTGCCTGGCCGCGGGCCGCGGTGCCGCGGGCATGATCGGCTGCACCCAGCCGCGCCGCATCGCCGCGCGCGCGGTTGCGCGCCGCGTGGCCGAGGAGCTGCAGGTGCCGCTGGGCGGGGCCGTGGGCTACCAGGTGCGCTTCAGCGAGAACGTCGGCGAGCAGACCGCGATCAAGTTCATGACCGACGGCATCCTGCTGGCGGAGATCCAGTCCGACCGCTGGCTGTCGCGCTACGACACCCTGATCATCGACGAGGCGCACGAGCGCAGCCTCAATATCGACTTCCTGCTCGGCTACCTGAAGCAGCTGCTGGCGCGGCGCACCGACCTGAAGCTGGTGGTGACGTCGGCGACGATCGACACCGCGCGTTTCTCCGCGCATTTCAACGATGCACCGGTGGTCAACGTGGAAGGCCGCGGCTATCCGGTCGAGACGCGCTACCGTCCGCTCGACGGCAGCGCCGGCGGTGATGGCGACGGCGACGATGGCGCGCTGTCGACCACCGACGGCATCGTCGCCGCCTGCGACGAGATCATCCTGGGTAGAGGCAGCCTGGGTGGAGGCAGCCTGCGCGGCGGAAGCGGCATGGGCGGCGACGTGCTGGTGTTCCTGCCCGGCGAGCGCGAGATCCGCGACGCGCACCGCGCGCTCGAGGGTCGCAAGTACCGCCATACCGAGGTGTTGCCGCTGTACGCGCGCCTGTCGGTGCGCGACCAGGACCGGGTGTTCAACCCGGGGTCGCCGCGGCGCATCGTGCTCGCGACCAACGTGGCCGAAACCTCGCTGACAGTGCCGCGCATCCATTACGTGGTCGATCCGGGGCTGGCGCGGGTCAAGCGCTACAGCCCGCGGCAGAAGCTCGATCGCCTGCACCTCGAGCCAATCAGCCAGGCCAGCGCCAACCAGCGCGCCGGGCGCTGCGGCCGCATTGCGCCGGGCGTCTGCTACCGGTTGTACGACGAGCCCGATTTCGCCGCGCGTCCGGAGTTCACCGATCCCGAGATCCGCCGCGCCGCGCTGGCCGGCGTGATCCTGCGCATGCTGTCGCTGGGTCTGGGGGCCATTGAAGATTTCCCGTTCCTCGAGCCGCCCGACGCGCGCGCCATTGCCGACGGCTGGCAGCAGCTGGCCGAACTGGGCGCGGTGGACACGGCGCGCAAGCTCACCGCGCACGGCCAGGCGATGGCGAAGCTGCCGGTGGACGTGAAGCTCGCGCGCATGCTGGTGGCCGCGAACGCGCACCGCTGCCTGCGCGAGATGCTGGTGATCGCGAGCTTCCTCGGCATCCAGGATCCGCGCGAGCGCCCCGCCGACCAGCGCGGCGCGGCCGACGCCGCACATGCCGCGTTCCGGGACCCGAAGTCGGAGTTCGTGGCCATCCTGCGCCTGTGGGAGGCCTATCGCGTCGCGCACCAGGACCTGACCCAGTCGCAGCTGCGCAAGTGGTGCGAGCGCAACTTCCTGGGCTTCCTGCGCATGCGCGAGTGGCGTGAGCTGCATCGCCAGCTGAAGCTGCAGTGCGAGGGCTTGGGCTGGAGCGAAGAAGATCGGGCCGGGGACGTGCTGTTCGCCGCGTCCGGTGACGATGCGCCGGCGCAGGCGGCTGTCGGAGCGCCGTCCGTGCAGGATGCGCCGGCTCCCCGACGGCGCCGGCGCGGGGGCCGCGGCCAAGGCCAAGGCCAAGTCCAAGGCCACCGCGACGGCGTGCCGGCCAGCCCGGACAAGGACGCGGCCGCCCAGGCACGCGATCTCTACCAGAGCGTCCACCGCGCGCTGCTGGCCGGGCTGCCGACCCAGGTCGGCCACGTGCTGCCCGAGCGCGACAAGCGCCGCCAGGCCAGCTACGAAGGTCCGCGCGGGCGCCGTTTCCAGCTGTTCCCCGGCTCGACCCTGGGCTCGCGGCCGCCGCCATGGCTGCTCACGGCGACGCTCCTCGACACCGAGAAGGTCTGGGCGCTGACCAATGCCGCGATCGAGCCGGAGTGGGTCGAAGCCGAGCTGCCGCACCTCCTTTCGCGGCGCCACTTCGATCCGCGCTGGTCGCGGAAGCAGGGGCGCGTGGTCGGCAGCGAGCAGGTCGGCCTGTTCGGCCTGGTGCTGGCGGCCGCGCGGCCGTTCCACTACGGCGCGCATTATCCGGAGGAGGCGCGCGAACTGTTCCTGCGCGACGGCCTGGTGGCCGGCGAGATCAACCTGCGCGCCGACGTCGTCGCCCGCAACCGCCGCACGCTGGAGTCGGCCGAAGAGGAAGAGGCCAAGCAGCGCCGCACCGGGCTGGTCGTCGATGAGGACTGGATGCTGCGCTGGTACCGCGACCGCATCCCGGCGGAGATCACCAGCGCACAGGCCCTCGACGCCTGGTACGCGGGGCTGCCGAAAGAGCAGCGCCGCGCGCTGCAGTGGACGCGCGACGACCTGCTGGTCGCCGACGGCAGCGATGCCGAACGGTTCCCGGCGTACTTCCCCCTGGGCGACGCGCGGCTGGCGCTGCACTACCGCTTCGAGCCGGGCGCGCCCGACGACGGCATGACGGTGGTGGTGCCGCTGCACCTGCTCAACGCCATGGATGGACCGCGGCTGGGCTGGCTCGCCCCGGGCTTCGTGCAGGAAAAGGCCACGGCACTGCTGCGCGGCCTGCCCAAGGCGCTGCGCCGCAACTTCGTGCCGGCGCCGGACTTCGCGCGCGCGTTCGCCGAGGCGCACGGCACGGCCGAGGCTGCGACCGACAGCATCACCGGCGCGCTGGCACGCTTCCTCAAGCGCATGACCGGCGTCGAGCTGGCCGCCACCGACTTCGACGAATCGACGCTGGAGCCGCACCTGCTGGCCAACCTGCGCCTGCTCGACGCCGATGGCCGCAGCGTGCTCGCGGAGTCGCGTGCGCTCGACGCGCTGCGCGCGCGATTCGGCGCGCGGGCGTCCGAGGCCTTCGCCGCGCACGCCGCGGCCGGGCTCGCGCGCGAGGCGCTGACCGCCTTCCCGGGCACCGCCATCCCGGTCTCGGTTCCCGGGGCCGGCGGCGTGCCCGCGTTCCCCGCGCTGCAGGACGACGGCGGCAGCGTGTCGCTCGACGTGCATGCCGACCGCGCCGAGGCCGAGCGCCTGCATCCGGGCGGCGTGCGCCGGCTGCTCGCCATCGCGCTGTCCGACCGCATCCGCCACGCGCGCCGGCAGCTGCCGGTGCAGCCCAAGACCGCGCTGTTGTATGCCGCCATCGAGTCCACCGCGCCCCGCGAGGCCGGCGGAAGCCGCCCGGCCGACACCCTGCGCGAAGACCTGGTGGACGGGGCGTTTGCCGCGCTCACGGCCGATGGCCTCGCCGACGTGCGTGATCCCGCGGCCTTCGCGGCCCTCGTCGACGCCGTTGGCAAGGCCCTGTTCCCCGAAGCCATGCGCCGCCTGCAGCAGGCCGAGGGAATCCTGGCCCAGGTGGCCGAGGTGCGCGCCGCGCTCGAAGGCAGGCTGATGGGCTGGGCGCGCGGCAACCTCGACGACCTGCAGGCCCAGCTGGCGGCGCTGGTCCCGGCCGGATTCCTGCGCGACGTGCCGGCCGACGTCCTGGCCTCCTACCCGCGCTACCTGAAGGCGATGGCGGTGCGCGCCGGGCGCGCGCTCAACGATCCCTCGCGCGACCAGCAGCGCATGCTCGAGCTGAAGCCGTTCGCCGATGCGCTGGCCCGCGCGCGGGCAGACGGCCGCGCCGAGGAGCCCGGCTGGCAGGCGCTGCGCTGGGAGCTGGAGGAGCTGCGCGTGCAGCTCTTCGCCCAGGAGCTGGGGGCGAAGGGCGGCGTGTCGCCGAAGAAGCTGGCGGCGCGGCTGTCCGCGCTTACTTGACGCGTTCGACCTTGGCGCGGGTGTTGGAGCCCTCGACCGCCATGTACCAGGCGTTGCCGACCAGGCTCGGGGTGATCCGCACCGTGGGAGCCTCGCGGCGGACGCCGGCCAGGCTGGCGCCATCGATCTGGCGCCAGACCTGGCCGTTGTCGAGCGTGTACTCGCGGCCGCGGGCAAAGCCGCTGAAGGTGCCGGCGATGCGTCCGGTCACCGGCTCGCTGGAGCCGAAGCTCAGGAAGCCGCGGTTCTCGTCCTCGACCTTGCGCTTGGCGGTGGCGGCGGCCTTCTCCGTCTCGCCCTCGATGGTGCGGCCCAGCCAGGCGTTGAGGCGCGCGAGTTGCGCCGCGTCGAGCTGGTCAAGCCCGGTGGCCTTGAACTCCTCCGGCGTCATCCTGGATTCGATCGGCTGCTGCTGGGCAAGCGCCGGCGCGGCGGCCACGAGCAGGGCGGCAAGGAGGAGGCGGCGTACCGGCATGGCGGCTGTTCCCGATTGCGAGGTCGGGCTAGTGTAGACCGTCCCATCCCCCGTTCTGGCAGTGGCTGCACGTGGTCGACAACGTGGACATCGAGGACCTGCTGGCGCGTCCCGCGCTGCGCACCCTGCCGCCGCCGGTCGCAGCCCTGCTGCGCGTGGCCGCCGCCGACGGTCCGGCGCCGTGCATCGACCCCGCGGGCGTGCTCGAGGACACGCTGGATGCGCTGGCCCTGCTGGATGCCGACGGCGAAGTGATGGCCGCCGCCATCCTGCACGCGGTGCCCGCGTGGGGCGCACGCCATGGCGCGCCCGCGCAGGGTCCCGGAGCGGCGATCCCGGCCCTGCTCGAGGGCCAGGAGGCCGCCAACCAGGTCTGGGCGCTGCACGCGGAGCAGGCCGCCGCCCGCGGCCACGAAGGCCTGCGCAGGCTGCTGCTGGCCCTGGTGCGCGACCTGCGGGTGGTGCTGGTGCTGCTGGCGCGGCAGCTGGCGCGGATGCGCGCGGCCACCGCGCTGCCCGACGACCAGCGCAAGGCGCTGGCGCGGCTCACCCGCGACATCCATGCCCCGCTGGCCAACCGGCTCGGCATCTGGCAGCTCAAGTGGGAGCTGGAAGACCTCGCCTTCCGCCACCTCGAGCCCGACACCTACCGGCGCATCGCCAAGCTGCTCGACGACAAGCGCGCAGGGCGCGAGCGCTACATCGCCGGCGTCACCGGCCTGCTGGGCGATGCGCTGCGTGCCGCGGGCATCGGGGGCGACATCGCCGGCCGTCCCAAGCACATCCACAGCATCTGGAAGAAGATGCAGAAGAAGGACGTGCCGATCGGCGAGCTCTACGACCTGCGCGCGGTGCGCGTGCTGGTCGACGACGTCCAGGCCTGCTATGCGGCGCTGGGCGTGGTGCATGCGCTGTGGACCCCGGTGCCCGGCGAGTTCGACGACTACATCGCGCGGCCGAAGAACAACGACTACCGCTCGCTGCACACCGCCGTGGTCGGCCCGGAGGGCAAGACGCTGGAGGTGCAGATCCGCACCCGCGAGATGCACGAGCAGGCCGAGCGCGGCGTGGCCGCGCACTGGCGCTACAAGGAGTCGGGTGGTTCGCAGCGCTCCGCCGCCGGCGAGGCCGCGGTCAACCGCAAGATCGAATGGATGCGCAACCTGCTCGAGGCCACCGCCGAGGGCGCCGACAGCGGCGATGGCGCGCTGGCCGGCGCCTTCGACACCGAGCTGCTGGAAGACCGGATCTATGCGCTGACGCCCAGGGGCGAGGTGATCGACCTGCCGCGCGGTTCGACGCCGCTGGATTTCGCCTACCGCGTGCACACCGAGGTCGGCCACCGCTGCCGCGGCGCCAAGGTCGACGGCCGCATCGTGCCGCTGGACCACGTGCTGCGCTCGGGCGACCGCGTCGAGATCCTCACCGGCAAGGTTTCGGAGCCGCGCCGCGACTGGCTGATGGCGACCAGCGGCTACCTCGCCAGCCCGCGCTCGCGCGAGAAGGTGCGCGCCTGGTTCCACAAGCTCGACCGCGCGCGCAACCTGCAGGACGGCCGCGAACTGCTCGACCGCGAGCTCAAGCGCGTGGGCCTGGGCCAGGCCGAGCTGGCGCCAGTGCTGAAGCGCTTCAACGTCGAGGCCGCCGACGACCTGCACGTGCTGGTCGCGCTGGGCGACGTCGGCCCGCACCAGGTGGCGCGCGCGCTGGCCGAACACGAGCGCGCACAGCGCGACGCCGCTGCAGGTCCGGCCGGGGACGAGGTGATTGCCCTGCGTGCGCCCAGGCGCCTGCGCCGGGTCGGCAGCCAGGACTTCACCGTCGTCGGCGTCGACAACCTGCTGGTGCAGATCGCGCGCTGCTGCCAGCCGCTGCCCGGCGAGGCGATCGCCGGCTACCTGACCCGGGCGCGCGGCATCACCGTGCATCGCGCCGACTGCGCGGCGTTCGCACGCCTGGCGGCGCGCGAGCCGCAGCGCGTGCTGCCGGTCGAGTGGGGCGCATCGGGTGGCGGTCACGAGGCTTCGGTGGTGCTGGACGCGGTCGACCGCAAGCACCTGCTCAAGGACGTGACCAACCTGATCGCCCAGGAGGACGCCCACGTGCTGTCGATCGACGGCGGTGGCGCGGGGCGCAGCCAGGGCCGGGTGCAGCTGCGGCTGGCGCTGCGCGTGGCCGACTTCGGCCAGCTCTCGCGCCTGCTGGGGCGGCTGGAGGCGCTGCCCGGGGTGGAGCGCGCGCAACGCGCCTGAGCCACGCGTTCACCGTGGCCGCCTTATGCTGCCGCGCGTGAACTCACCCCGGCACCTCGATCCTTTCCCCGAGCCACCCAGCGCCGGCGCCATCCTGCGCTGGCTCGCGGCGCTGCCGGTGCGCCTGGGCATGGTCCGCCACTGGCGCTGGTGGCTGATCGGCTCGATGCTCGCGATCGTGCTGCTGGCGGTGCTGCGCGCGCCGATCGGGGCGCTGCTGTGGCCGCAGACGCGGGCCCAGGCCCTGCGCGCCGACGCCGGGCAGGCGCTGGCCGAGGGCCGCCTCACGGCCGCCGACGGCAGCGGTGCGCGCGAGCTGTTCGAAGCAGCGCTGGCCATGGATCCCGACCGGGCCGAAGCCCGCCAGGGGCTGGCGCAGGTGGCGCTGGCCGCGCTGGAGCAGGCGCGCATCGCCCTGGCCGGGGACCGCTTCGACGATGCCCGGCGGAACCTCGCGCTCGCCCGCGCGCTGTCGGTGCCGCGCGCGGAAGCCGATGCCCTGGCCGATGCGCTGCGCCAGCGCGAGGCCGGGCACGCCGGCGTCGACGGCCTGTTCGCGCATGCCGAGGACGCGCATGCGCAGGGCCGCCTGGACGGCGGCGTCGGCAGCGCCCTGCCGCTGTACGCGCATGTGCTCGCGCTCGAACCGGCGCATGCCGGCGCGCTGCGCGGGCGCGAGGACGCGCTGGCCGAGCTGCTGGCGCAGGCGCGCGAGGCGCTGCGTGCCGGCGATGTGGTCGACGCCGCGCGCCTGGTCGCGACGGTGCGCACCTACGACCCCGGTCACGTCGACCTGCCCGACACGCTGGCGCGCCTGATGGAGGAGGCCAGGCTCGATGACGAGGGCCTCGCGCGCCTGCTGGCCGGCGAAGGCCAGGCGGTGCGCGCCGATCCCCGCGGCGTGGCCGCGGCGGCGGGCGGCGGCGCGGGAATCGACGCCGGCGAGCGCGCGCGGCGCGTGCGCGCGCTGCTGGCCCAGGCGGACGCCGCGCTGTCCGCGGGAAACCTCGTCGATGCCACCGGCAGCGGCGCGGCGGACAGGGTCGCCGCGGCGCGGGTGCTCGATCCCGCTTCGGCGGACGTGGCCGCGGCGGCCCTGCGCCTGCTGCCGCTGGTCCGCGAGTGCCATCTGCTCGAGCTGCGCAGCAACAGCCTGCGCCGCGCCGGCATGTGCCTGGAGGCGCGCGAGGCGCTCGGCGACGACACGGGCGAGCTGTCCATGGCCCGTCGCCAGCTGGCCGAACGCTGGCTGGCGGTCGGCGACGAGCGGCTGGGCGCGGGCGAGATCGCCAACGCACGCAGCGCGCTGGCGGCCGCGCGGGTGGCCGATCCGCTGGTGCCCGGCCTGTCCGACTTCGAGCTGCGCGTGCGCGCGGCGGCGGCGGCGCACCGGATGGAGTGACCGGAACCGGTCGACGAAGGCCGGTCGAAGAGGACCTCAGTCGAAGAACACGCGGCGCACGACCTCGCGCGCGGCGTTGGCCGAGAAGTGCCGCGCGACGTTCTCCAGGCCGTTGGCGGCCAGCTGCTCCCACAGTCCCCGGTCGCCGTAGGCGCGGACGACGGCCTCGGCGAAGCCCTGCGCATCGTCGGCCACCAGGACGTCATGGCCATCGACCAGGTGCATGCCTTCGGCGGCGCAGGACGTGGCGACCACCGGCTGCCCGTGCGCCATGCTGAGGTTGACCTTGCCCTTGACCCCGGCGCCATAGCGCAGCGGCGCCACCGCGAGCCGGCAGCCATCCATGTAGGGCGTGATGTCTGGCACGTAGCCGTGCACCAGCACGCCGGGCGCGTCGGCCAGCGCCGCGACCTCCGGCGGCACGTCGGCCCCGATGCAGTGCAGGCGCACGCCGGGAAGCCGCTCGCGGATCCGCGGCAGCACGTCGCCGACGAACCAGCGCATCGCGTCGACGTTGGGCGGATGGCGGAATCCGCCGACGAAGACCAGGTCGTTGCGCGCGTCGAAGGCCAGCCCGGGCCCCGCCACCTCGTGCACGTTCGACAGCACGTCCACGCGTGCGCCGGGCGCGTCGGCCCCGAGGACGTCGCGCTCGACGCTGCTGACCACCAGGGTGGTATCGGCCGCGGCGATCACGCCGAGCTCGCGCCGCCGGGTACGCTCGGCGGCGCGGGCCATGGTGGCATCGGCGGTGACTTCGGCGGTGCGCGTCTCGCGCAGGTAGTGCAGGTCGATGCTGTCGAACACCAGCCTGGCCTGGGGCGCGTGCCGGCGCAGCAGCGGCAGGAATTCGCTGGCGACGTAGTGGCGGCAGACCATGGCGACGTCGAAGCGCGGCCCGTGTTCCGCCAGCCATGCGGGTGCGCGCGCACCGTGCGGCGCGCACCAGACTTCCACCCCGAGCTGGCGCAGGGCGTCGGTATAGCGGCCGTCGTAGTGGCGGTTGGCCGGCAGGAAGACCACGTGCGCGCCTTCGCGGCGCAGCAGCCGCATCAGGTTGCACAGCCGCACCGAGCCCGAATCGCGATCGGGCTGCGGGGTCAGCGCGTCGATCACCAGGACCTGGCGCTGCCCCGCGTGCAGGGTCGCCGGCGACGGCTCGTGCGGCGGGCGCAGGCGCGCGAGCGCCTCGCGGCGGTGCGCCAGGAAGACCTCGCGGTTGCGCAGCTGGTTGGCCTTGACGCCGCTGGAGGTGTCGGTGCCGGAACTGGTGCCTTCGTCGTGCACGACCCGCGCCGCCGGCTGGTAGAGCACGCGGCGGCCCGCCGCGCGCACGGCGAAGGCCATGTCGGTGTCTTCGTAGTAGGCCGGCGCGTAGCGCGTGTCGAAGCCGCCGAGCCCGAGGAAGAGCGCGCGCGGCAGGGCGATGGCCGCGCCGCTGGCGTAGTCGACGTCGCGCAGGTAGGCGTAGCGCGGATCGGCGGGATCGCCGAAGCGGCCATAGTTCCAGGCGTTGCCGTCGCAGAACACCACGCCGCCGGCCTCCTGCAGGCGGCCGTCGGGATACAGGAGCTGGGCACCGACCAGGCCCGCATCCGGGTGTTCGCGGAAGGTGGCGACCAGCGCATCCAGCCATCCGGGCTGCGGCACGGTGTCGTTGTTGAGCAGCAACAGGAACTCGCCCCGCGCCAGCGCGGCACCGTCATTGCAGGCGGCGATGAATCCGCCGTTGCTGGCGCGGCGGTGGTAGCGCAGGCCGTCCACCTGCGGCAGCGACTCCGGCGTCGCGTCGCTCGAGCCGTCGTCGACCACGATGACCTCGAAGGCGACCTCCGGCGGATGCGCGGCCAGCGCGCGCAGGCAAGCGAGGGTGTGGTCGAACTGGCCGTAGACCGGGATCACCACGCTGGCCACCGGCTGGTCGCTGGTCGGCAGCGCGAAGGGCGCGAATGGCGTCGCGGGCGGCAGGTACAGGCCGTCGCGCAGCGCCTGCGAAGGCGGCACCAGCTGGGCACGCGCACGCTCCCAGCTCGCGCGCATGCCGCGGGTGCGCAGGCTGAGCAGCGTGCGATGGGCCAGGCCTGCGGCGCGTGCGAGGAGGAAGCGCGCGTCGGCGAGCGTGTAGGGCATCCAGCGACAACTCCGGCTGAAGATCAGGGCGTGCGGGCTCCGGGCGGCGACGGGCGCTGGGCTAGACTCCGCACGATTCCGGGCATTCTCGCATCCCGGCACCCCGCCGGAGGCTCCGGCGCTCCCGCATCCACGGCCGCCGAGCCCACATGGCACGCATCGATTACGACGAAGACGACCACGACGACGCCGCCGGCAGCCCACGCCGCGACTGGCGTCGCACGCTGCTGACCTGGGTGCTGGCTGCCGCCGGACTCGGCCTCGGTTTCCTCGTTCCCTACATGCTGTACCTGAACCACCAGGTCGGCGAACGCTTCGGCCAGCTGCAGTGGCAGGTGCCCACGCGCGTGTACGCACGGCCGCTGGAACTCGTGCCCGGCGTGGCGATGGATGCGCGCGCGCTGCGGCTCGAGCTGGAAGCCGCCGGCTATCGCGAGGGCGACGGACAGCGACCCGGTACCTGGGCCAGCGACGACGGCCGCTGGACCATCGCCAGCCGCGGCTTCACCGACGTCGGCGGCGAAGTGCCGGCCAGCCGCGTCGAGGTGCAGCTGGCCAAGGGCACGGTGGCCAGGATGCGCGACCTGGCCGGCGGCCGCGACGCGGCGCGCGTGCGCCTGGATCCCGCGCGCATCGCCACGCTCTACGGTCGCCAGCAGGAAGAGCGCCGCCTGGTGCGCGTGCAGGAGGTCCCGCAGCAGCTCACCGACGCATTGCAGGCGGTCGAGGACCGCGACTTCGCTCATCACCACGGCATCGACGTGCGCGGCATCGCGCGTGCGGCCTGGGTCAACCTGAAGGCCGGCGAGGCCCGCCAGGGCGCCAGCACGCTGACCCAGCAGCTCGCGCGCAGCGGCCTGCTCGGCATCGGCCGCGAGCAGACCTGGACCCGCAAGGTCAACGAAGTGCTGTACGCGCTGATCATCGAGGCGCGCTACGGCAAGGGCGTGATCCTCGAGGCCTACCTCAACCAGGTCTACCTCGGGCAGCGCGGCAACCAGGCCATCCGCGGGGTGGCCGCGGGCGCCGAGTACTGGTTCGGGCGCCAGCTCGACGACCTCTCCACCGAGCAGGTGGCGCTGATGGTGGGCATCATCCGCGGCCCGTCGCACTACGATCCGCGCCGCCATCCGGAGCGGGCCAAGACGCGCCGCGACTTCGTGCTCGGCGAGATGCTCGAAACCGGCCTCATCGACCAGGCCACCCACGACCGCGCCGTGGCCGCGCCGCTGGGCGTGACCAGCGCACCGGGCAGCATCGCCGCCAACCGCTTCCCGGCCTATATCGACGTGGTCCGCCGCCACCTCGCGAGCGACTACTCCTCCGACGAGCTGCAGGGCGCGGGGCTGGTGGTGATGACCGCGATGGCGCCGTCGGCGCAGGCCTATGCGGAAAGCGCAGTCACCAGGACGCTGGGCGCGCTCGACAGCAGCAAGCGGCCCGCGCTCGAGGCCGGCATGGTGCTGACCGACGTGCACAGCGGCCAGGTGGTCGCGGTGGTCGGCAGCCGCGACTTCGCCATGCCCGGCTTCAACCGCGCGATCGAGGCCCACCGGCCGGTCGGCTCGCTGCTCA
Source organism: Luteimonas sp. MC1750 (assembly GCF_016615955.1). NCBI lineage: Bacteria > Pseudomonadati > Pseudomonadota > Gammaproteobacteria > Lysobacterales > Lysobacteraceae > Luteimonas > Luteimonas sp. MC1750. The sequence goes on along the minus strand of NZ_CP067113.1, from coordinate 2,357,846 downwards.
AGCCCTTCGTCTATCTGCTCGCGCTCGCGCTGCCCGACCGCTACTCGCTGGCGAGCTGGGTCGACGATTCGCCGGTGACCGTGACCCTGCAGAACGGCAAGCGCTGGACCCCCGGCAATTCCGACGGCAAGAGCCACGGCAGCGTGCGCCTGATCGACGCGCTGGCGCGCTCCTACAACCAGGCGACGGTGCGCGTGGGCATGGCGATGCGTCCCGAGCGGCTGGCACAGCTGATCCAGCAGCTGGCCGGGATCGAGGCGGTGGCCAACCCGGCGCTGATCCTGGGTTCGGTCGACCAGACGCCGTATGCGATGGCCCAGCTGTACCAGTTCCTGGCCTCGGACGGCGAGATCCAGCCGCTGTACACCGTGCGCGGCGTGCTCGACCCGGAAGGCCGCGTGCTCAACCGCTACGACAAGGCGCCCCGGCAGCCCGAGGACGGCGACCGCACCGCGGCGCGGCTGGTGACCGTGGCGCTGCAGCACGCGGTCAGCTCGGGCACCGGACGGCAGCTGGTGAACGATGGCCTCGGCCGGCTGGACTCGGCCGGCAAGACCGGCACCAGCAACGACGGCCGCGACAGCTGGTACGCCGGCTGGACCGGCGACCACCTGGCCGTGGTCTGGGTGGGCAACGACCGCAACGAGCAGACCGGGCTGTATGGCGCCACCGGTGCGATGCGCGTGTGGTCGGCGACCTTCGCGCGCCTGCCCAGCGCGCCGCTGCGCGTGGATGCCAAGGGGCTGGAGTGGACCTGGGTGGTGGCCGGCCACAGCACCGACGCCGGGTGCGCCGGCGCGCGGCGCTTCGCATTCGCCGAGGGTTTCGCGCCGCCGTGGCAGCCCTGCGTGATCGCGCCTCCGCCGGCGGAAGACGCCTCCGGTGGCGGATGGCGCGAGTGGTTCGGCTTCGGCAGCGGCCGCGATCCGGCCACCGAGCCGCCGCCGCAGCCCGTCACCGGTGATCCGGCGAACCAGCCGCCACCGCCGCCCCAGGACATCGAGCCATGACACGCCTTGAAGCCAGCCGCCGTGCGCGCATCCTGCGCGCCGCGCCCGCCGCCCTCGCGCTTGCGCTCGCGGCCTGCGCCAGCGCGCCCCTGTCTCCGGCCACGCCGCCGCTGACCACGGCCACGCCGGCGCAGATGGTCGCGTACATCCGCGCCACGGCCGGCGACGGCGAAGGCGAGCTCGACGTGCAGCCGCTGCGCGACAGCCAGGTCGAAGACCTGCGTCAGCGCGCCGATCGCCTCCAGGAGCAGGGCCACCATGCCGACGCCGCGGCGGCGCTGGACCAGGCCATTGCCCTGGTCGACGACGATCCGGCGCTGCTGCAGGAGCGCGCCGAGGTGGCGATCCTGCTGGGCGACACCGCCCGGGCAGGCGAGCTGGCGGCTCGCGCGCAGGCGCTGGGCTCCGGTGTCGGACCGCTGTGCCGTCGCCACCAGGCGACGCTGGAGCAGGCGGCGCTTGCCCGCGGCGATGCCGAGGCGGCGGCCGTTGCCAAGGCCGCGATCGAGGCCTGCCGGGTCGCGCCGCCGCCGCGCTGGTGAGGCGCGGGGCTCGCGCGGCGCCAAGGCCGACAGCCGCGCGCGTCAACCGGCGACCCCGCCGGTCGCGGTTTGCAGCGATCATGGCGGCCTGATGAGCCCTTCCGGATCCACCGCGGCCGTGCCCGCCGTTCCCGATCACCCCGCCCACGACCCGGCCACAGCGGGCTCCGGGCCTGCGCCCGCGGCCCCGCCCGCGCACGAAAGCGCGCTGGCGCGCAGCAGCCGCGCCGCGCTGTCCGACGACGGCCTGCTGGCCTCGGTGCTGCCCGGCTTCCGGCCGCGCAGTGCCCAGCAGGACCTGTCCGCGGCGGTCGCGACCGCATTCGAGGACCGCGAGCCGCTGCTGGCCGAGGCCGGGACGGGCACCGGCAAGACCTTCGCCTACCTGGTTCCGGCCCTGCTGTCCGGGCGCAAGACGATCGTCTCCACCGGCACCCGCGCGCTGCAGGACCAGCTCTACCATCGCGACCTGCCGCGGGTGCGCGACGCGCTCGGCCGCGGGCTGCGCACGGCGCTGCTGAAGGGCCGCGCCAATTACCTCTGCCGGCACCGGCTGGAGCGCGCGCGCGGCGAGAACCGCTTCCAGACTCCGGCGCAGGCCGTGCATTTCCAGCGCATCGTGGCCTGGAGCGGGCGCACGCGCATGGGCGATCTGGCGGAGCTCGAATCGCTGCCCGAGGATTCACCGCTGCTGCCGATGGTGACCTCGACCGCCGAGAACTGCCTGGGCAGCGAATGCCCGTTCTGGGGCGAGTGCTTCGTGGTCCAGGCCCGCCAGCGCGCCCAGGAGGCCGACGTGGTGGTGGTCAACCACCACCTGCTGCTGGCCGACCTGGCGCTGAAGCAGGAGGGCTTCGGCGAGATCCTGCCCGGCGCCGAGGCCTTCGTGATCGACGAGGCCCACCAGCTGCCCGAACTGGCGGCGCAGTTCTTCGGCGAAGGCCTTTCGGCGCGCCCGCTGGTCGAGCTCGCGCGCGACGCCATCTCCGAATGCCGCGAGGTGGCCGGCGCCCTGGCCATGCTGCAGGAGCCCGCGCGTGCGCTGGAACAGGCGACGCGCCAGCTGCGCGCGGCCATGGACGTCCTGCCGCTGCGTGGCACCCGCCCGCAGCTGCTGGCGGTGCCCGAGGTCGTCGAGGAGCTCGATGCGCTGGACGCCGCGCTGCTGGCGCTGGCCGTTGCGCTCGCGCCGCTGGCCGACGCGGCCCCCGGGCTCGAAGCCTGCCTGCTGCGCGCCCGCGACCAGCACGGTCGGCTGGGGCGCTGGCGCGACCTCGACGATGGTGGCCGCGACGCCGGCGAAGCGCAGGCGGCCGACGCCGGCACGGGTGAGTCGCAAGCCGCCGCGGGCGCTGGCGCTCCGGCTGCGCCCACCCGTGACGACGATGTCCGCTGGTACGAGCTCTCGCCGCGCGGCTTCCGCCTGCAGCGCACGCCCCTCGACGTGTCCGGTCCGCTGCGCGCCCACCGCGAGCGCTCGCGCGCGGCCTGGGTGTTCACCTCGGCGACCCTGGCGGTCGAGGGCCGCTTCGACCATCTCGCGCGCCGGCTGGGCCTGTACCAGCCGCGCACCCTGCTGGTGCCGAGCCCCTTCGACTGGTCCACCCAGGCGCTGTGCTACCTGCCGCCCGGTCTTCCGGAGCCGTCGGCGCGCGACTACACCGCCGCGATCACCGACGCGGTGCGCCCGGTGCTGGAAGCCTCCGGCGGTCGCGCCTTCCTGCTGTTCGCCTCGCACCGCGCGCTGCGCGAGGCCGCCGAGGCGCTGCGCGACGGCCCGTGGCCGCTGTTCGTGCAGGGCGAGGCGCCGCGCCACGTGCTGCTGCAGCGTTTCCGTGAATCCGGCAACGGCGTGCTGCTGGGGGCGGCCAGCTTCCGCGAGGGCGTCGACGTCGCCGGCGGCGCGCTCAGCGTGGTGGTGATCGACAAGCTGCCCTTCGCCTCGCCCGACGATCCGGTGTTCGAGGCGCGGCTGGAAGCCATCCGACGGGCGGGCGGCAACCCCTTCCGCGACGAGCAGGTGCCGCAGGCGGTGATCGCGCTCAAGCAGGGCGTGGGCCGGCTGATCCGCACCGAGACCGACCGCGGCGTGCTGGTGCTCTGCGATCCACGCCTGCTCGGCAAGGGCTATGGCAAGCGCTTCCTCGATTCGCTGCCGCCGTTCCCGCGCACCCGCGACGCCGCCGATGCGGTGGCGTTCTTCGGCGAAGCCTGATCCCGGCGCGCACGCGCTAACCTGTCGCACCCCGATTCCGGTTTTGTCGCGCATGCGCCTGCTCGCCATCGAGACCTCCACCGAAGCCTGCTCCGTCGCCGTGATGGTCGATGGCGAGGTGTGCGAGCGCTTCGCGATCGCCCCGCGCCGCCACGCCGAACTGGTGCTGCCGTGGGCCGAGGCACTGCTCGCCGAGGCCGGCACGCATCGCAGCGCACTCGATGCGGTCGCCGTGGGTCGCGGCCCGGGCGCGTTCACCGGCGTGCGGCTGGGGATTTCGATCGCCCAGGGCATCGCGCTCGCGCTCGGGCGCCCGCTGCTGCCGGTCTCGACCCTGGCCGTGCTGGCCATGGACGGGCTGCGCGACGGCGGTGACCGCGTGCTCGCCGCGATCGATGCGCGCATGGGCGAGGTCTATGCGGGTGCCTTCGCGCGCGACGGCGCCGGCCTGCGCGCGCTCGGGGCGGAGCGGGTGTCGGCTCCCGACGCCGTCGAGCCACCGGATGGGGGGCCGTGGACCGGCGTGGGGACCGGCTTCGCCGCCGCGGACGCGGCCCTGATGCGCCATCTCGGTGACCGGCTGGGCCCGGTCGACGCCGCGGCGCTGCCGCGTGCGGGCCAGCTCGTGCGCCTGGCCGCGCTGTCGATGGCGGCGGGCGGGGCGGTGGCGCCCGAGCTGGTGGAGCCGGCCTATCTGCGCAACCAGGTGGCCCTGACGCTGGCCGAGCAGGCCGCCGCGCGCGCCGCCCGCGGCTGAGGCTCAGTCGTCGACCAGCTCGCCGCCGGGCAGGAAGTTCCAGGTGCGGGTGACGTGGAGGACGTCGATCTCCTCCTCGGTGCGGGGCAGCGGCGGATAGGGCTCGGCCAGGCGCGCGATGCGCAGCGCGGCGGCGTCGAGCAGGCGCACGCCGCTGGACTGGATCACCTCGGCGCGCTCGACCGAGCCGTCGCGGCGGATGGCCACGCTGATCACCAGGGTGCCCGACAGCTGCCGGCGGCGGGCTTCGTCGGGATAGTTGAGGTTGCCCACGCGCTCGACCCGGTCCACCCACGCGCGCAGGTAGGTGGCATAGGCCCACTCCTGGGTCGAGGCCGAGACGAACTTGCGCTTGGGGCGCTTGGCGTAGCGTTCGGACTGCAGGTGGATCTCGGCCGCCAGCCGCGCCATGGCCAGGTCGCGCTCGATCTTCTCCGGCCCGCGTGGCAGCACCTGCTCCTCGACCTGCGGGGTGGCTTCGGGCGCCGCCACGGCGGCCTCGCCGCGGCGGCTGGCGACGACGCGCGCTTCCGGTGGCGGCGCGAGGTCGGGCGACTGCGCACGCACCGCGCGCTGCGCGACGCCGTCCTCGTCCTGCGGCAGCTGCCCGGCCTGGGCGTCGCGCGGCCGCCGGCTGGCCTCGTCCTCGCCGCCGCCCTGGTTGCTGGCCTGCGCGAGGAAGTCGGCCTGGGCCTGGGTCAGCGGACTGCTGGTGCGCGTCAGGATCACGTCGAGCGTGGGCAGCACCGGCGCCGCCTCCTCGAGCGCGAAGCCGACGCCGAGCACCACCATCGCGTGCACCAGCAGCGACAGCACCATGGTCGCGCCCAGGCGCTGCCGCTCGCCGACGCCCCCGGGGGCGACCATCGTGCTCACGTCCGCCCGGGATCCCGCGCCGCGGTCATGCCTGGACGCCCGGCGCCCCGCGCTCGATCGCATCGAACAGCAGCCCGGCGATGTTGAGCCCGAACTCCGCGTCGAGTTCGCGGATGCAGGTCGGACTGGTGACGTTGACCTCGGTGAGCCAGTCGCCGATCACGTCCAGGCCGACGAAGCGCATGCCGCGCCTGACCATCTCCGGTCCGACCTGCGCCGCGATCCAGCGGTCGCGTTCGCTCAGCGGGCGGCCTTCGCCGCGGCCACCGGCGGCGAGGTTGCCGCGGAACTCGTCGCCCTGCGGGATCCGCGCCAGGCAGTAGTCCACCGGCACGCCGTCGATCAGCAGGATGCGCTTGTCGCCTTCGCTGATCTCGGGCAGGTAGCGCTGCGCCATGGCCAGGTGGCGGCCGCCGTCGGTGAGCGTCTCGAGGATCACGTTGAGGTTGGATTCGCCGGTGGTGGCGCGGAAGATCGAGCGACCACCCATGCCGTCGAGCGGCTTCAGCACCGCCTGTCCGTGTTCGGCCACGAAGGCCTTGAGCGCCGCGGCCTCGCGGCTGACCAGGGTCGGCGGGCAGCACTGCGGGAACAGCAGCGCGGCCAGCTTCTCGTTGAGGTCGCGCAGGCCGCGCGGGTCGTTGACCACGTTGGCACCGGCCATCCGCGCGATGTCCAGGATCTGGGTGTCGTGCACGTAGTCGGCATCGACCGGTGGGTCGGTGCGCATCAGCACGACGTCGCCGGCCTGGAACTCGCGATGTGACGCAGCTCCCAGTTCGAACCAGTCGCGGGCGTCGTCGCGGACCGAGAGCGGGGCCGCGAGCGCGCGGGCGCGGCCCTGGTCCATCGACAGGCCTCCGGGCACGACGTAGTGCAGGCGATGGCCGCGGCGCTGCGCCTCGAGGAGCATGGCGAAGGTGGAGTCCTTCGCGACCTTGATCGACCCGATCGGATCCATCACGACGACGACATCAAGCGGCATACGGGCCTTCCACGGCAGTTAGTGACAAATGTTATCAGCTGTCGCGGGGAGCCATGCGCCGGACGCGCGTTTGCATGCGCGAAATGCCGCACGGCGCGCTTGACACCGGTGCGGCGGACTGCAAGATAGACGCTCGCAATGGGGCCGCAGTGCAGGCGCCATGCACGGGGAGACACGATGACGCAGGACCAAAGCCGCGCTGGCAGCCTGGAAGGCCTGCGCGTGATGGTGATCGACGACTCGAAGACGATCCGCCGGACGGCGGAGACGCTGCTGCGTCGCGAGGGCGCCGAGGTTGTGACCGCGACGGACGGGTTCGAGGCGCTTGCCAAGATCGCCGACCAGCGGCCGCAGATCATTTTCGTCGACATCATGATGCCGCGCCTGGATGGCTACCAGACCTGCGCGCTGATCAAGAACAACCAGCTGTTCAAGCACACGCCGGTGATCATGCTGTCCTCCAAGGACGGCCTGTTCGACAAGGCGCGCGGCCGCATCGTCGGCTCCGAGCAGTACGTCACCAAACCTTTCACGCGCGAGGAACTCCTCGACGCGATCCGAACGCACGTCAACACCTGACCGGGGGGACAGGGACACCATGGCAAAGATCCTGCTGATCGAGGATTCGCCGACCGACACCGCGGTGTTGACCCAGCTCCTCGAGCGCAACGGGCACCAGGTGATCGCGCGCACCAACGCCGAGGACGGCATCGAGGCGGCGCGTGCCGAGCTGCCCGACCTGGTCCTGATGGACGTCGTGCTGCCCGGCATGAACGGCTTCCAGGCGACCCGCGCGTTGTCGCGCGACTCCGCCACCACCGCCATCCCGGTGCTGATCGTCAGCACCAAGGGCATGGAGACCGACAAGGCCTGGGGCATGCGCCAAGGCGCGCGCGGCTACGTGGTCAAGCCTCCGGTCGAAGCCGACCTCATCGAGCGCATCAACGCGCTGCTGGGCGGCTGAAGTGGGCCGCCGCGACACCGGCCGCCGCGCGGGCGACCCCTTCGAGGTCCTCGCGGGCTTCGAGCGGCGCAGCCTGGCGCACGTCGTCGGGCTGCCCGAGCAGCTCGACGCGCCCGGCCTGTGGCGTGGCGTCGGCTACCGCGTCGGCCCGCGCCTGCTGGCCTCCGGCTTCGACGAGGTGGTGGAAATCCTGCCGCTGCCGCCGCTGACGCCGGTGCCCGGCGCGCAGTCGTGGATGCTCGGCGTGGCCAACATCCGCGGCAGCCTGCTGCCGGTGGTCGACCTGCGCCTGTTCCTCGAGGGCGAGCGCACGGTGATCCACGAAGGCCAGCGCGTGCTTGTGGTGCGCCAGCCCGGCGGCAACGTGGCGGTGACCATCGACGAACTGTTCGGCCAGCGCAGCTTCCTGGAAGAACAGCAGTCGTCGCACGAGGCCCTCGCCGAGGGGCGCTATTCCGGCTTCATCGATCGCGCCTACAAGGTGGGCGGCCACGCATGGGGCGTCTTCAGCCTGGACCGGCTGTCGCGCACTCCCGAATTCAGACAAGCAGCGGCCTGACGCCGCATCCGACAGGCCAGAGGTAATCCATGAGCAACGTCATCGACAACGAGACCGGCAAGGGTCGGACCATCGGCGCCAGGGTCTGGATCTGGCTGCTGATCGCCTCGCTCGCGATCTTCGCCGGCAACACGATCTACGCGATGACCAAGGCCTCGCGCCTGGGCGGTGCCAGCACCGCGGCCTCGAGCCTGCAGGTGAACTCGCAGCGCCTGGCCAACCAGGGCCGGGAAGCGGTGGACGGCAGCGCCGAATCCTACGCGGCGTTCAAGGCCACCAAGGCGGCGGTCGACAGCGACATCCAGCAGCTGGTCGCCAACTTCGGCGGCACGCCCGACGTCGCCGGCGAGATCCGCACCGTGGCCGCGACCTGGGAGCCGCTGTCGGCAAGCGCCGAGCAGGTGATCGCGTCCGAAGGCGCGGTCGTGGCCTTCGCCGGCAACGCCCAGCGCTTCACCCAGGCGGTTCCGCAGCTGCAGGCGCAGCTCGACGAAGTGGTGCGCGCGATGTCGGCCAGCGGTTCGCCGTCGTCGCAGATCTACATCGCGCTGCGCGAGGTGGTGCTGGCCTCGACCATGGCCCGTCGCGTGACCGAGATCCAGGCGGGCGGTGCCGCGGCATCGGTGGCCGGTGACGCGCTGGCGCGCGACGCGGGCGTCTTCGAGCAGGTGCTGACCGGCCTGCGTTCGGGCGACGAGGCCATGAACGTGCAGCCGCTGGCGAACGCCGGCGCGCTGGCCGCGCTGGCCCAGGCGACCACGCAGTGGGAGGAGATGAAGAAGGACCTGGACGCGATCCTGGCCAGCTCGCAGAACCTCTTCGGCGCGCAGACCGCGGCCGCCTCGCTGGCCACCGGTTCCAACAAGCTGCTGTCGGACAGCGAGTCGCTGTTCCAGTCGCTGACCACCTTCGGCTCGCTCAACGACACGTCGATCCTCGGCAACATCTGGATCTCGATCGTGTTCGGCGCGCTGGCGCTCTTGGCCATCGTCGGACTGCTGCGCGAACTGAGCCGCGACCAGCGGGTCCGCTACGAGACCACGATGGAGCTCAACAACCGCAACCAGGAGGCGATCATGCGCCTGCTGGACGAAATGGGCTCGCTCGCGGAAGGCGACCTCACGGTGAAGGCCACGGTGACCGAGGACATGACCGGCGCCATCGCCGACTCGATCAACTTCGCCGTCGAGCAGCTGCGCAGCCTGGTGCAGACGATCAACGACACCTCGGTGCAGGTGGCGTCCAGCGCGCAGGAAACGCAGGCCACCGCCATGCACCTGGCCGAGGCCGCCGAGCACCAGGCGCAGGAGATCAGCTCCGCGTCGGACCGCATCAACGAGATGGCGCAGTCCATCAACCAGGTGTCGCGCAACTCCGCCGAGTCCGCGGACGTGGCGCAGCGCTCGGTGCAGATCGCGACCAAGGGCGCGGGCGTGGTGCGCGAGACGATCGCCGGCATGGACACCATCCGCGGCCAGATCCAGGAGACCTCCAAGCGCATCAAGCGGCTGGGTGAAAGCTCGCAGGAAATCGGCTCGATCGTCGAACTGATCAACGACATCTCGGAGCAGACCAACATCCTGGCGCTGAACGCGGCGATCCAGGCGGCGTCGGCCGGTGAGGCGGGCCGCGGCTTCGCGGTGGTGGCCGACGAAGTGCAGCGACTCGCGGAACGCGCCTCGAACGCCACCAAGCGCATCGAGACCCTGGTCGAGACCATCCAGGCCGACACCAACGAGGCCGTCAGCTCGATGGAGCAGACGACTTCCGAGGTGGTCGCCGGTGCGCGCCTGGCCGAGGACGCCGGTACCGCGCTGGGCGAGATCGAAAACGTCTCGACCAGCCTGGCGGCGCTCATCGAAGGCATCTCGAGCGCTTCGCAGCAGCAGTCCGCCGCGGCCTCGAACATCACCGAGACGATGAACACGATCCAGTCGATCACCGCGCAGACCTCGCAGGGTGCCAACCAGACGGCGGCCTCGATCGGAAACCTCGCGCAGCTGGCGGCGGACCTCCGCCGCTCGGTTGCCGACTTCAAGCTGCCGGCCTGATTCCAGTCCGATGACCGCCCTGCGCGACGCGATCGACTACACCACGCTCGGCTGGGTCAAGCCGGAGCTCGACGAGACCCTGCGCCAGGCGCGGATCGAGATCGAGGACTTCGCCGCCGACCCGACCGACACCAGCCGCATGCGCTTTTGCGCGGGCTACCTGCACCAGGTGCAGGGCACGCTGCGCATGGTCGAGCTGTACGCGCCGGCGATGGTGGCCGAGGAAATGGAGCGCCTGGCCCAGGCGCTGCAGGACGGCGCCGTGGCCGACCGCGACAGCGCCTGCGCGATGCTGATGCGCGGCGTGGTGCTGCTGCCCGACTACCTGGAGCGCCTGCAGAGCGGCCACAAGGACATCCCGATCGTCCTGTTGCCCCTGCTCAACGACCTGCGCGCCGCGCGCGGCGAGCCGGGACTGTCGGAAAGCGTGCTGTTCGCGCCCGACCTGCAGCGTCCGCTGCCGGGCGACCTGGCGCAGGCCGTGGTCGCCAACGATCCGGTGCCGGTGCGCAACGCACGCGCCCAGCCGCTGCTGGCCGACCTGCGTGCTTCGATGGCCGATTGGCCCGAGTCGGGAACGGTCGCGGATCCGAACGCGCTGTCGTCCGCACTCGAACACCTGCTGGGACATGTCCAGGCGGAGCCGGCACGGCGCATGCTGTGGGTCGCCGCTTCGGTGGCCAAGGCCGTGGCCGATGGCGCGCTGCCGTCGACGCCCGCGCTGCGCCAGGCCTTTGCCAGCGTCGAGCGCGAATCGCGCCGGCTGTTCGAGGACGATGGCTTCGGCGTGCCGCGCGCGGAGTCCGCGCTCGAGCCGACCCGCCAGCTGCTCTACCACGCGGCCCACGCGACCACCGACCATGCCGCGCTGCGTGCGCTGCACGAGACCTTCGAGCTGCAGCAGCAGCTCCCGACCGACTCCGAAATCAGCCACGCCCAGGGCAGCATGAGCGGGCGCAACCGCGCGCTGCTCGACACCGTGGCCGCGGCCGTCAAGGAAGACCTGCTGCGGGTCAAGGACGCGCTCGACCTCTACCTGCGCACCGCCGAAACCGACCTGTCACGCCTGGCGCCGCAGGTCGAGGCGCTGGGGCGCGTGGCCGATACGCTGGGCATGCTCGGCCTCGGCGTCGCGCGCGGCGTGGTGGAACAGCAGCGTACCGCCATGGCGCAGATCGTCGGCGGCCAGCGGGCGGCCGACGAGGGTGCGCTGCTCGACGTCGCCGGCGCGCTGCTGTACGTCGACGCCACGCTGGACGACCAGGTCGCGCGCCTCGGCGCCGGCGACCAGGGCGCGCCCGAGCAGGGCGACCTGGCCGCGGGCGAGGCCGACAAGGTGCTCGACGTGCTTGCGCGCGAGGCGATCGCGAATTTCGCCGATGCCCGACAGGCCTTCGTCGCCTTCATCGAGACCGGCTGGGACCATGCCGAGCTCGCCGAGGTGCCGCGCCTGCTCGGCGAGGTGTCCGGTGCGCTGCAGATGCTCGAGCTGCCGCAGCCGGCCGCCTACCTGACCGGCGTCCGGCGCTACATCGAGGACGAACTCATCGCCAGCCGGCGCGTGCCCAACGGCCGCCAGCTGGACACCTTCGCCGACGCGCTGGCGAGTCTGGAGTACTACCTCGAGGCGCTGCGCGAGCGGCGCTTCAACCGCGACGAGATCCTGGACGTCAGCCGGCACAGCCTGGAAAGCCTGGGCTACTGGCCGCTGCCGGCAAGCCGGGCGCACGACGCGGTGTCGCCGGACGCCGGCGAGGCTCCGGCGGTCGTGAGCAGCGCCGACATCGAGCGCACGATCGAGGCGCTCATCGATCGCGGCCCTGCCGGTGCCGCCGAGGCGACCGCGTCCGGCGCGGCGTCGGCCGACGCTGCAGCCGACGCCCGACCGGCCCCCGCGCCGGCGCCGGCATCCGGAGCCGCCGCAGGCCAGGGTGGCTTCGAGGCGACCGGAGACGAGATCGACGACGACATCCGCGAGGTCTTCCTCGAGGAGTTCGCCGAAGAGATCGACAACCTCGACCAGCTGCTGCCGCTCTGGCGCGCGCAGCCCGCGGACCTGGAGCGCCTGCGCCCGATCCGCCGCGTCTTTCACACGCTGAAGGGCAGTGGCCGGCTGGTCGGCGCACGCACGCTCGGCGAGTTCAGCTGGAAGATCGAGAACATGCTCAACCGCGTGCTGGACGGCACGCGCGTGGCGAGCCCGGCGGTGGTCGCGATGGTCGACCAGGCCTTCTACACCCTGCCGCAGCTGCAGGCCGCCCTGCGCGGCGATGGCACCGTCCAGGCCGACCTCGAGCGCATGCAGGGCTCGGCCGACCGCATCGCGGCGGGTGACGAAGGCATGCCCGAAGAGGCCAGTGCCGGCCAGGCGACGACGCCGTCGGCGCCGGTCGCGCCGGTTGCCGCGGCGGAACCTGCGGTCGTCGAGCCGCCGGTCGCGGTGCCGCCCGTGGACGCTCATGACGAGCCCGTCGCGTCCGTGCCGGTGGAGGCCACTGAGGCCGAGCCTGCGGCCGACGCGGCGGAATCGCTGGACATGGTGCCCGCCTCGGTGGACGCCCTGCTGCTCGAGATCCTCGATGCCGAGGTCACCGGCCACCTGGTGACCGTTGACGCGTGGGTCGATCGGGCCGGTGCGGGCGACGCGCGGGCGTCGGAAGAACTGCTGCGCGCGCTGCACACCATGAACGGCGCGTTCGCGATGACCGAGCTGCCGACGGTCGCGCAGGCACTGACGCCGGCCGAAGGCTACGTCCGTCGACTCCTGGCCGCCGGTACGCCGGCGTCGGGCGAGGGCGTGGCCGCGATCGGCCAGCTGGCCGCGGTCACGCGTGCCGCCATCGTCGGCCTGCAGGCGACGAGCCCGCAGGTGCCGGTCGCCGCCGCGCTGGCCGCGCGCCTGCTGTCGCTGCGCGACGACCTGCCCGAACCCGCGCCGCTGGATTTCGAGGCCCTTGCCGCGGCTGCGCGGGATCCGGACGACGCGATCATCGAAGGCGCCACCCCGGAGCTGGTCGACATCGACCTGAGCGAGTACGCAGGCTTCGGCTCCGCGCCGGCGATGGGCGACGGGGCTGCGACGCTCGTTGAAGCGGAACGCCTGGAGGGGGAGCGCGTCGAGACCGAGCGCCTTGAAGCGGAGCGACTTGAAGCGGAACGCGTTGAAGCGGAACGCATTGAAGCGGAGCGGCTCGACGCTGAGCGCATCGAAAACGAGCGCGTTGAAGCAGAGCGGCTTGAAGCCGAGCGGATTGAAGCAGAACGCCTCGAAGCAGAACAGCTTGAAGCGGAACGGCTTGAAGCGGAGCTTCTCGAAGCCGAACGCATCGAAGCCGAGCGTCTCGAAACCGAGCGTCTCGAAAGCGTGCGCCGCGAAGCCGAGGCGCTCGAAGCCGAACGCGCCGAGGCGGCACGCCTGGCCGAGGCGATGGACGAGGCAGCAGAGCTCGAGGCGCAGCAGCTCGCGGCCGCGCGTCTGGTCGAAGAAGCGCGCGAAGCCGAGCTCGAAGCGGCGCGCATCGAGGCGGAACGGGTTGAAGCCGAGCGCATCGAGTCCGAGCGTCTCGACGCCGAGCGCGCCGAAGCCGAACGCCTCGAAGCCGAACGCCTCGAGCTGGCCGAGCTCGAAGCCCAGATCCTCGAGCTCGAGCGGCTCGACGCCGAACGACTCGAGGCGGAACGCGTCGAAGCCGAGCGGCTCGAAGCCGAACGCCTGGACGCCGAGCGCCGCGAACAGGAGCGCCTGGACGCCGAACGCGCCGAGGCCGAGCGCCTGGAGGCCGAACGCCTCGCCGCCGAGCAGGCCGAAGCCGATCGCCTGGAGGCCGAACGCCTCGAAGCCGAGCGCGCGGAGGCTGCGCGCATCGAGGCCGAACGCCTGGAACTGGAACGCGCCGAAGCCGAGCGCCAGGCCGCCCAGCGCATGGACGCCGATCGCGAGATCGCCGCGGCCAGCGCCGCGATGCTGGCCGCCATTCCGACCGACGAGGATCCCGACGCCAGCTTCGATTTCACCGGCCTGGATACCGAGCTGGTCGACATTTTCGTCGAGGAAGGCCGCGACCTGCTGGACCATTCCGACGGCCTGCTCGCCAGGCTGCGCGAGTCCGCGGACGACCGGGAGTCCCTGGTCGGCCTGCAGCGCGACCTCCATACCCTCAAGGGTGGCGCGCGCATGGCCGGCGTGTTCGCCATCGGCGAGCTCGGGCACTCCATGGAGTCGCTGCTCGAGGCGGTGTCCGAACAGCGCTTCGACCTGTCGCGCAGCGACGTGCCCCTGCTCGAGCGCGGCTTCGACCGGCTGCACGCCATGGTCACCCGCGTCGGCGAAGGCCGCGCGATCAATCCTTCGCAGGGCCTGATCGACGCGTTCGACGCCCGTGCCCGTGGCGAGGAGCTGTCCGCCGAGGCGCTGGCCTCGCCCGCGCCGCGCGTCCCGGCGCCGGCGGTCGCGCTGAAGCCGCTGACCGCGCCGATCAGCGATCCGCTGCAGTCGGACGAGGACGACATCACCATCCGCGCGCCGCAGGAACAGGTGCGCATCCGCGCCGACCTGCTCGACCGCCTGGTGAACTACGCCGGCGAGGTGGCCATCTACCGCGCGCGACTCGAGCAGCAGCTCGGTGCGTTCCGCGGCGCGATGGGCGAGATGGAGCAGACCAACATGCGTCTGCGCGACCAGCTCCGCCGCCTCGACATCGAGACCGAAGCGCAGATCATCGCGCGCTACCAGCGCGAGCAGGACAGCGCGGACGCGACCTTCGACCCGCTCGAACTCGACCGTTTCTCGACCCTGCAGCAGCTTTCGCGCGCGCTGGCCGAGTCCGCGGCCGACCTGTCGAGCCTGCAGGGCACGCTCGACGACCTGACCCGCCAGTACGAGACCCTGCTGCTGCAGCAGTCGCGGGTCAGCTCGGACCTGCAGGAAGGCCTCATGCGCACGCGCATGGTGCCGTTCGACTCGCTGGTGCCGCGCCTGCGCCGCGTGGTCCGCCAGGCGGCGTCCGAAACCGGCAAGCACGCCCAGCTCAGGCTGGACGGCGCGCAGGGCGAGCTCGACCGCAACGTGCTGGAGCGCATGACCGCGCCGCTGGAGCACATGCTCCGCAACGCGGTTGCGCACGGCCTGGAGAAGCCGGGATCGCGCCGCGACGCCGGCAAGGCCGACGAGGGCACGGTGCGCATCTCGGTGCGCCGCGAAGGCTCGGAAGTCGTGCTCGAGGTCGCGGACGACGGCAGCGGCCTGGACCGCGAGGCGATCCGTCGCCGGGGCATCGAGCGCGGACTGCTGCGCGAAGACGCGATCCTGGCCGACAGCGACCTCGACAGCCTGATCTTCCAGCCGGGCTTCTCCACCGCCGACGAGGTCAGCCGGCTGTCGGGCCGCGGCGTCGGCATGGACGTGGTGGCCAGCGAAGTCCGCCAGCTGGGCGGCGCGCTCGACATCGCCAGCCAGCGCGGCAAGGGCACCACCTTCACCATGCGCCTGCCGCAGACGCTGGCGGTGACCCAGGCGGTGTTCGTCAGGATCGGCGAGACCAGCTTCGCGGTGCCGATCGCATCGGTCCGCGGCGTCGGCCGCATCGCCCGCGAGGACTTCGAGCGCGAAGGCGCGACCTATGCCTACGGCGGCGAGGACTACGCGGTGCACGACCTCGGCGGCCTGGTCGGGCATGCCGCGGCGCGCGCCGAAGGCCACCTGCAGATGCCGCTGCTGCTGATCCGCTCCGGCGAGCTGCGCGTGGCGGTGGCGGTGGACCAGATCACCGGCAACCGCGAGATCGTGGTCAAGCCGGTCGGCCCGCAGGTCGCCTCGGTGCCGGGCATCTTCGGCGCCACGATCATGGGCGACGGCAGCGTCGTGGTGATCCTCGACGTCGCCCCGCTGGTGCGCCGCCAGCAGGTCGCCCTGCCGCGCGACGTGACCCCGGTGGAGACGCCGGAACAGCGCCGCGTGCCGCTGGTCATGGTGGTCGACGACTCGATCACCATGCGCAAGGTCACCGGTCGCGTGCTCGAACGCCACAACTACGAGGTTTCGACCGCGAAGGACGGCCTGGATGCGCTGGAGCGGATGGTCGAGCGCGTGCCCGACCTGATGCTGCTCGACATCGAGATGCCGCGGATGGACGGCTACGAGCTGGCCACGGCGATGAAGGCCGACCCGCGCCTGCGCAACGTGCCGATCATCATGATCACCTCGCGTACCGGCGAGAAGCATCGCCAGCGTGCGTTCGAGATCGGCGTCGAGCGCTACCTCGGCAAGCCGTACCAGGAGAACGAGCTGCTGCGCAACGTCAACGACCTGCTGAAGAGCGTCCGCAATGGCTGAGCCGGTCCACCAGGCCGTGCGCGTGCTGCTGCTGGCCCGCGAAGGCGAGGCGAGGCTGCGGCTCGAGGCGGCGCTGGCCGATGCCGGCGCGGAGCTGCTGGGCGCGGTCGATCCGGCCACGGGCGATCCCGATGAGGCGCGCGCGCTGCGCCCGGCGGTGGTGCTGGTGGCGCTCGAGCCCGCGATCGAGGATGCGCTGGAGCGCTACGACGCCCTGCTGTCGGATCCGGCGGTGCTGGTGATGTTCGACGAGGCCGACGTGGCCGCGCGCCGCGACGGCTGGGACGCGGCGCGCTGGGTGCGCCACCTCGCGGCCAAGCTCCACGGCCACGAGGACGTGCTGCCGCCCGGTGGCGAATCCGAGGACACGGTGCAT
This sequence comes from Luteimonas sp. MC1750, assembly GCF_016615955.1. NCBI lineage: Bacteria > Pseudomonadati > Pseudomonadota > Gammaproteobacteria > Lysobacterales > Lysobacteraceae > Luteimonas > Luteimonas sp. MC1750. The sequence goes on along the minus strand of NZ_CP067113.1, from coordinate 2,341,180 downwards.
CCGGTCCCGGGCGGGCTGCCGGAGCGTGCGTTCGATCCGCAGAGCATCGACATCGGCGCCATGGCCGATGCGGCACAGGACCTGGCCGCCGAAGTGCCGCGCGCGGACGACTTCGACGCCTCGCCCGCGGACGCGCCTGCGGGTTTCTCCGGCCTGGTGGCCGCGGAGGACATGGACTGGTCGTCGGCGGGTGGCGACGAACTCTCGCTCGCCGACGATCCGGCGCTGGCGGAGCTGATCGCCAGCGCCGCCGCATCGCGCGAAGGCATCGAGGGCGACGCCGACCGCGCGGAAGACAGCTTGGCCGGCCGCGACGGCGGATCCACCTTCGACACCGCAGGGCTTTCCTTCGCGGAAGAACCCGCTGTCCCGGCCGGCAACGAGCCGCCAGTTGATGCGCACGCGTCCGCGCCTGCCCGCGATCCGCTGTCGCTGGGCGACGGCCTGTCGCTGGCAGACGATGACGCGCCGCTGGCCACGCGCGAGCCGGCCGGCACGATCGACCTGGACGCCCTCGAGTCGCGCCTGGAAGGGCTGTCCCTGGCCGACGACGAGTCAGGGCCGATCGCCACGCGTGATGCGGGTGCGAACGCGATCGATCTCGACGCCCTGGGTTCGCGGCTCGACGGCATCTCGCTGGCCGATCCGGACAGCTACGGCCACGGGCAGCTTCGCGGCGCCGTGGTGGTCGAGGCCGGCCTCGGCGGACCCGATGCGGTGCGCCAGCTGCTCGGCGGCCTGGGTGAGGAGTTCGCCCGCACCGTGCTGGTGCGGCTGCAGCTGGATGGCGGCCGCTACGAGCGGCTGGTGCAGCAGATGCAGCGGGCCAGCGCACTGCCGGTCGCGCTGGCCGAGACCGGCCACCTCGCCGAGGCGGGCACGGTGTACTTCCTGGCGCCGGGCGTCACCATCGTCGACGATCGCGCGCGGCTGCGTTTCGCCGATGCCGGCGGCGACCAGGCGACCGGCTATGACGCACTGCCGGCGACGGACAGCGCACTGGTGTTCCTGAGCGGCGCCAGCGTCGAGCGCGTGGAGCGCGCCGCGGCGATGGCCGATGCCGGCGCCCTGGTGCTCGCGCAGGCCCCCGGGAGCTGCTACGACGGCGCGGCGGTGACGGCGCTGGTCGCACAGGGCGCGGTGTCGGCCGAACCCGGCGACCTGGCCCAGGCCCTGATCGACCGCTGGCCCTGACGAGACACGACATGACGACCACTGCCATCCAGGACATCCGCGGCGTGCTGATCCAGGTCGAGGGCGCGCGGCTGCTGCTGCCCAACGCCACGATCGCCGAGGTGCTGTCCTATGCCGATCCCGAGCCCGTGGCCGACGCGCCGGAGTGGCTGCTGGGCCGCATCCGCTGGCGCGGCTGGCAGCTTCCGCTGGCCTCGTTCGCGCGCCTGGCCGGGATCGCCGACGAAGCCGGCGGGCTGGGCAGCAAGGTGGTGGTGCTCAAGGCCCTGGGTGGCGACGCCCACGTGCCCTACGTGGCGGTGCTGACCAAGGGCTTCCCGCGACTGGTGACGGTGTCGCGCGACGCGCTGGTGGCCGATGCCGGCGAGGGGGATTCCGCACAGGCCGGGGCACTGCCGCTGGGCGTGCTGATGCGCGTGCTGCTCAACGGCGAACCGGCGCTGCTGCCCGACGTCGACGCCATCGAAGGCGCCATCCGCGAGGCGCTGGCAGCCTGAGCGACCCGGCGGGTCCGCTCAGGCGAGGTCGCCGAAGGCCGCCTGCAGCGCGCTGATCGCGGCGATGCCGGCCGTCTCGGTGCGCAGGATGCGCGGACCCAGCCGCAGTCCTTCAAAGCCCGCTTCCGCCAGCACCGTCCGGTCGCGCGGCGACCAGCCACCCTCCGGTCCGATCGCAACCACCACGGGACGACCCGAGGGATCCGCCAGTGCGCGAACCGCGGCCGAGGCCGCCGGGTCGAGGGTCAGCCGAAGCGCATCCGCCGGCAGGCCTGCCGCCGCTTCGGCAAGTGGACGGGGGGCCGCGACGTCTGGGATCACCGCGCGTCCGGCCTGCGCACAGGCCGAGGCCACCACGCCCTGCCAGTGCGCCAGCCGCTTCTCGGCGCGTGCCGCGTCCAGCCGCACTTCGCTGCGATCGCTGGCCACGGGCACGAAGCCCGCGACGCCCAGCTCGGTCGCCTTCTGCAGGATCCAGTCCATCTTCTCGCCGCGGGCCACGCCCTGCAGCAGCACGATCCTGAGCGCCGACTCGTTGCGGACCTCGTGCGCGGCCAGCACCTCGACCTCGCCCCCGCGCTTGCCGGCGGAGACGATCCGGCAGGCGTAATCGAACCCGTCGCCGTTGAACAGAACGCAGGGGTCACCCGCGCCCAGGCGCAGGGTCCGCAACAGATGCCCGACCGCGGCCTCCGGCAGGGCCAGGCGCGTGCCGACCGCGAGCGGTTCTTCGACGTGGGAACGGATGACGCGCATGGGGCTTCCTCTTCTTGCCTCGGCTCTACGCGGAGCTGTCCCGCCCGGCCTGCAGGATCGCCACCCGCGTCGCATCCGTCAGCAGCGCCAGCTGGCTGTCATCGATGCAGTACGGCGGCATCCAGTAAAGGATGTCGCCCAGCGGGCGCAGCAGGACGCCGTGGTCCAGGGCCGCGCGATAGGCGTGCAGGCCGACGCGGTCCGCGGGGTCGAACGGCGTCGACCGGTCGCCGTCGCGGGTGAGTTCGAAGGCCACGACCATGCCGGCCTGGCGCACTTCGGCCACGTGCGGCAGGTCGGCGAGCGTGGCGGCGGCGTCGGCCATCTTCGCGGCCGTCGCGCGATTGCGGGCGAGGACGTCGTCGGACTCGAAGATGTCGAGCGAAGCCAGCGCCGCGGCGCAGGCCAGGGGATTGCCGGTGTAGCTGTGCGAGTGCAGGAAGGCACGTTCGCGCGACTCGTCGAGGAAGCCGTCGTAGATCGACTGCGTGGCCAGCACCGCGGCCAGCGGCAGGAAGCCGCCGGTGAGGCCCTTGGACACGCACATCAGGTCGGGCATCACGCCGGCCTGCTCGAAGGCGAACAGGGTCCCGGTGCGGCCGAAGCCGGTCGCGATCTCGTCGGCGACCAGGAAGACGCCGTGCACGTCGCAGAGCTCGCGCGCACGCTTCAGGTACACCGGGTGGTGCATGCGCATGCCGCCCGCGCACTGCAGGCGCGGCTCCAGGATCAGCGCGCAGATCTCGCCGGGATGTTCGTCGAACAGGCGCGCCAGCGCGTCGGCCGCCTCTTCGGCGCAGTCCTCGTCCGACTGGCCCGGCCGCGCGTTCCAGGCGTCCGGCGAGGGCGCGAACATCGCCTCCATCAGCAAGGGTGCGTAGATGCGCCGGTACAGCGGGATGTCGCCCACCGACAGCGCGCCGATGGTCTCGCCGTGGTAGCCGTTGCGCAGGGCGACGAACTTCGTGCGCCGCGGTTCGTCGCCGCGGTTGCGGTACCAGTGGAAGGCCATCTTCAGGGCCACTTCGACGCCGGCCGAGCCGTTGTCGGCGTAGAACACCTTCGACAGCGGCGGCCGCCCCGGCTGGCGCGGTGCGATCGCGAGCAGGCGTTCGGCGAGCTCGATCGCGCCCTCGTGCGTGGCGCCGGCGAGGATCACGTGTTCCAGCCGCCGCGCCTGGCGCGCGATGGCCTCGGCGATGCGCGGCTCCGCATGGCCGTGGATGTTGGTCCACCAGCTGCTCACCGCATCCAGCGTGCGGCGGCCGTCGTGGCCGACCAGCCAGGCGCCGTCGCCGTGCGAGACGGTCAGCAGCGGCAGGGTGTCGGGGTGCTCGCGCATCTGCGTGCAGGGGTGCCAGAGCACGGCCAGGTCGCGGGATCGCCAGCGGTCGCCCTCGGCTAGAATGGCGGGATCGTGGGAAGACTTGTCGGACATCGCCGCATTATCGCCCCGGATGGCGCCTGGGGGCGGCCGTGAGCCGTCGGCTGCCGGTCATCCACTCGGTCACCGAGTCGGACGCCGGACCCTACCGCCTCGAGCGTCTGGACCTGGAGTTTTCCAACGGCGAGCGCCGGCGCTATGAGCGCCTGCATGGCCGCGGCCACGGCGCGGTGGTGGTGGTGCCGATGATCGACGACGACACCGTGCTGCTGGTGCGCGAGTACGCGGCCGGCGTGCACCGCTACGAACTGGGCCTGGTCAAGGGCCGCATCGATGCCGGCGAGACGCCGCTGCAGGCGGCCGACCGCGAGCTGAAGGAGGAGGCCGGTTACGGCGCCCGCCGGCTCGAGGTGCTGCGCGCGCTGACCCTGGCGCCCACCTACATGAGCCACTCGACCCACCTCGTGGTGGCGCGCGACCTGTATCCGCAGCGCCTGCCGGGCGACGAGCCGGAAGAGCTCGAAGTGGTGCCGTGGAAGCTGGCCCGCCTGCACGAGCTGATCCTGCGCGAGGACTTCTCCGAAGGCCGCTCGATCGCCGCGCTGTTCATCGCCCGCGACTGGCTGGAACACCATGCGCGATGAGGCCCTGCGCGAGGGCGTGGTCGCGATCGCCCGTGACGCGGGCGCGGCGATCATGGCGGTGCACGACGGCGACGACTTCGGCGTGCGCGCCAAGGCCGACGCCAGCCCGGTCACCGCGGCCGACCTCGCCGCGCACCACTGCATCGTCCATGGCCTGACGCGGCTGACGCCCGACATCCCCGTGCTGTCCGAGGAATCCGCGCATGCGGTGCCGACCGGGCGGCGCCGCGCGTGGTCGCGCTTCTGGCTGGTCGATCCGCTCGACGGCACCCGCGAATTCCTCAAGCGCAATGGCGAGTTCACCGTCAACATCGCGCTGGTCGACCACGGCGTGCCGGTGTTCGGCGTGATCCAGGCGCCGGTCGGCGGTGCGGTCTGGCACGGCGCGCCGGGCGAGGGTGCCTTCCGACGCGACGGCGACGCCGAACGCCCGATCGCCACCCGCCGACCCGCAACCGCCCCGCTGCGCGTCGCCGCCAGCCGCTCCCATCTCGACCCGCGCACCGCGGCCCTGCTGCAGCGCCTCGGCGCGCACGAAACGATCGGCCTGGGCTCTTCGCTCAAGTTCTGCCTGCTGGCCGAGGGCGGCATGGACGCCTATCCGCGCATGGGCCCGACCAGCGAATGGGACACCGCCGCCGGCCAGGCCATCCTCGAAGCCGCGGGCGGCTGCGTGCTCGACCTCCAGGGCCGACCCTTCCGCTACAACCAGCGCGACACCCTGCTCAACGGCCATTTCATCGCCCTGGGGGATCCCGCGTTGCCGTGGCGGAGCTGGATGTAGAGCTTTTTGCCACGGATCTACGCGGATCTTTCGCGGATTTCCACGGATCGAGCAGGAAGGTCGAAGCGCTTTTTTCGCCATGGATGACGCGGATTGCGCGGATTTGCGCGGATCAAGCCGAATCCTTGAGGTGGCTTCCGTGCATGCCGACGGGGACGCCATTTCCCACTGACTGAAACACCGCAGGATTTCCTCGGCCAGATCCGCGCAAATCCGCGTCATCCGTGGCAAATCCTTTCCCTCCAACCGCTTGATCCGTGGAAATCCGCGAAAGATCCGCGTAGATCCGTGGCAAAAAAAAGGAACCCGCATGTCCACCCAGCTGCACCGCCTGCTCGAGATCATGGCGAAGCTCCGCGACCCCGAGGGCGGGTGTCCATGGGACCTCGCGCAGGATTTCTCGACGATCGCGCCCTATACGATCGAGGAGGCCTACGAAGTGGCCGATGCGATCGATCGCGGCGACATGGACGATCTGCGCGACGAGCTCGGCGACCTGCTGCTGCAGGTGGTGTTCCATGCGCAGATGGCGCGCGAGGCCGGGCACTTCGGCTTCGATGAGGTGGCGCAGGCGATCGCGGACAAGATGGAGCGGCGCCATCCGCACGTGTTCGGCGACGATGGGCGGCACGACGATGCCGATGCGGTGCGCGCGAGCTGGGAGGAGATCAAGCGCGCCGAGCGCAGCGCGGCCGGCGTCGACGACCGCTCGGCGCTGGCCGGCCTCTCGCGTGGCCTTCCCGAGTGGCAGCGCGCGGTGAAGCTGCAGGATCGCGCGGCCAGGGTCGGCTTCGACTGGCCCGGGCCGGCGCCGGTGCTGGACAAGCTGGCCGAGGAGCTGGAAGAAGTCCGCGCGGAGTTCGAAGCGGTTGCCGCCGCGCCTGGCGACGCCGCTGCGCAGGCGCGGCTCGAGGCCGAGCTCGGCGACCTGCTGTTCGTCGCCGCCAACCTCGCGCGCCACGCCAAGGTCGATGTCGGCACGGCGCTGCGGCACGCGAACCGGAAGTTCGAACGCCGCTTCCGCGCCATGGAAGTACTGTCCGAGCGCGACGGCGCGCCGCTGTCCGCGCGTCCGCTCGAAGCGCAGGACGCGCTCTGGACCAGGGTCAAGGACGCCGAGCGCGACGGCGACGGCTGAGGCATCATCCAGCCGTCGGCCACACCGGGAGGCGACATGGCCCGCTACTCGAGTTTCCGCGAGTTCTACCCGTACTACCTGTCCGAACACCGCAACGCGACCTCGCGCCGCCTGCACTTCGCCGGCAGCTGCGCGGCGCTCGCCTTCGTTTGCGTGGCGATCGCCTCCGGCAACGCCTGGTGGCTGCTGGCGGCGCTTGGCTCCGGCTACGGTTTCGCCTGGATCGGCCACTTCTTTTTCGAGAAGAACCGGCCGGCGACCTTCAGCCACCCGCTGTACTCGTTTGCCGGTGACTGGGTGATGTTCCGCGACATCCTCGCCGGTCGCATCCGGCTCTGATCTTCACGCGATCTGGACGCGTCTCCCGGCAGCCTTTCACAAAGCTGAAGACTGTCCCTTTGGAGGACTCATGCGCGGATCGCAGGAACCCGGTGGCCTTGTCCTGATCGTCGAGGACAACCGGAACATTTCGGAGATGGTGGGCGAATACCTCGAGGGCCGCGGCTTCGAGGTCGACTACGCCGCCGATGGCCTGGACGGCTACCGGCTGGCGAGCGAGAACAACTACGATGTGATCGTGCTCGACCTGATGCTGCCGCGCCTGGACGGCATCGAGGTGTGCAAGCGCCTGCGCGAGGAAGCCCGCAAGTCGACGCCGGTGCTGATGCTGACCGCGCGCGACACGCTCGACGAGAAGCTGACCGGCCTGGGCGCCGGCGCCGACGATTACCTGGTCAAGCCCTTCGCCGTGCAGGAGCTCGAGGCCCGCCTGCGCGCGCTGATCCGCCGCGAGCGCCGCCAGGTGGGCTCGGAAGTGCTCAAGGTCGCCGACCTGGTGCTCGACCCGGCCAGCCTGCGGGCGACGCGCTCCGGCACCGAGCTGCAGCTGTCGCCGATCGGCCTGAAGCTGCTGACGATCCTGATGCGCGAGTCGCCCCGGGTGGTCAACCGCCAGGAGATCGAGCGCGAGATCTGGGGCAACAGCCTGCCCGACTCCGACACCCTGCGCAGCCATCTGTACAACCTGCGCAAGACCATCGACAAGCCGTTCGACAAGCCGCTGCTGCACACCGTGCAGAGCGCAGGCTACCGGATCGCCGACATCGAACAGCCGCCCGCCTGACGGCGGCCAGGTCATTGGCAATGCCCCAGGGACTCCCGCGCAAGCTGCGGCGCTTGTTCGTGCTGCAGGCCGTGCTGGCGATCGTCGCGGTCGTCACGTGCATGTACGTGGCGACCGTGTTCGCGCGCGGGCAGATCGCGTCCGACTGGATGCGCACCGAAGCGCAGCGCTTCTGGCACGAGCGCGCCCGCGATCCCACGTATGCGCCGCCGTGGACCCAGTCGGTGAACAGCTACTTCGTCGCCGACGGCGTGGATGCCCTGGCGCTGGGCGTGCCGCGGGCCTTCGTCGAAGCCGGGCCGGGCCTGCACCGGCTCAGGGGATCGGGGCCGTCGCAGCGCCTGCTGGTCGAGGACGCCCAGGGCGGGCGGCTCTACCTGCGTGTCACCTTCATGCTGATGGATCGCGTGGGGGTCTGGTCGCTCGGAATCGCGGCGCTGCTGTCACTGCTGGCGATCGCCACGGTGAGCTGGCTCAGCTACCGCATTGCCCGCCGGCTGGTGCTGCCGTTGACGGTGATGGCCGGGGAGGTGGCGCGCTGGGATCCCCGGACGCCCGACCTCGACGCGATCGCGCCGGCGGGTCTTCCCGGCGAGGTGGGGACCGAAGTGCGGCTGCTCGGCGGCGCGATCCGCGGCCTGGCGGAGCGCACGCAGTCGTTCATCCGCCGCGAGCGCGATTTCACCCGCGAGGCCAGCCATGAGCTGCGCACCCCGCTGACCGTGGTGCGCGTCGCCACCGACATGCTGCGCCGCGACCCCGAGCTGCCGACGCGCATGCACCGGTCGCTCGACCGCGTGCACGTGGCGGCCCGTGACATGGAATCGGTCATCGACGCGCTGCTGATCCTCGCGCGCGAGGACGAGCCGGTGCAGACCGAGGAGTTCGACCTGCTGGACGTGGCGGTCGAAGCCGCGCGGGTGGGCGAGGCCATGCTCGAGGAGCTGGGCAATGCGGAGGCGGTCGACGTCCGGCTGGTCGAACAGGCCGCGCCCGTGCTCCACGGCTCCCGGCGCGCGATGACGGTCATCCTCGAGCAGCTGGTGCGCAATGCCTGCACGTTCACCGCGGCCGGCAGCATCGAGGTGCTGGTGGGTGCCGACCGCGTCGAAGTCCGTGACACCGGCGTGGGCATGGACCGCGACGTGCTGGAGCGCGTCTTCGAACCGTTCTACCGCGCCGACCAGTACGTCGGCGGCCGCGGCCTGGGGCTGGCGGTGGTGCGCCGCCTGGCCGCGCGCTTCAACTGGACGGTGGCCATCGACAGCGCCCCGGGCCGGGGCACGCTGGTGACCCTGAGGTTCGCCCGCGCGGACTGAGCGTCAACCGGGACGGCGCCGGTGCGTTAGCCTCCCCGACCCCAAGCCGGATCCCCGACTCGAATGAGCTCCCGCCCGAACCCCGCCGCCAGGCGTTCCCGCAAGCCGCTCGCCGCCATCGTCGCCATTGTCATCGCCCTCGGCGCCGGCGGCTGGTATGTCACCCAGCGCAACGCCGATGCCCAGGCGGGCACCTGGCGCACCGTCGAGGTGGAGCAGGGCGACATCCGCGTCGCCATCTCGGCCACCGGCACGCTGAGCGCGATCTCCACCGTCGTCGTGGGCAGCCAGATCTCCGGCCAGGTCACCGAAGTGCTGGTGGACTTCAACGACAAGGTCGAGCAGGGCCAGGTGCTGGCGAAGATCGATCCCAGCAGCTACCAGGCGCAGATCGAGCAGGGCTCGGCGCAGATCGCCAGCGCCCGCGCCAGCCTGGCCCAGGCCCAGGCCAGCCTCCGGAACGCCGAGCTCGACCACCGGCGCAAGGCGGAACTCGGCGCCCGCCAGCTGGTGTCGCGCAGCGACATCGACCTGGCGCGCGCGGCGCTCGACCAGGCCCGCGCGCAGGTGGCGTCGGCGCAGGCCCAGATCGGGCAGCAGACCGCGGCTACCCAGACCACGCGCATCAACCTCGGGCGCACGGTGATCCGCTCGCCGGTGGACGGCATCGTGCTCACGCGCACCATCGAGCCGGGCCAGACCGTTGCGGCCAGCCTGCAGGCGCCGGAGCTGTTCACCATCGCCGAGGACCTCTCGAAGATGAAGATCGAACTCGCGGTCGACGAGGCCGACATCGGCCAGGTCCAGGCCGGGCAGCGCGTCAGCTTCACCGCCGACGCCTTCGCCGACCGCCAGTTTTCCGGCGTGGTCGACCAGGTGCGGCTGAGCGCGACCAATACCAGCAACGTCGTCACCTATCCGGTGGTGGTGACCGTCGACAACAGCGACGGCACCCTGCTGCCCGGGCTGACGGTCAATGCCGAGATCGAAGTGAGCCGCCGCGACGGCGTGCTCAAGGTCTCCAACGCCGCGCTGCGCTACAAGCCCACCAGCTCCGAGGGCGCGGCATCGGCGACGCCGCAGCGCGGCGCGGGCGCCGGCATGGCCGACGACCTGCGCCGGGAGGCCGCGGCGCTTTCGCTGTCGGCCGCGCAGCAGTCGGCGTTCGACGAGGCGATCGCGGCGGTCCAGGCCCGCCAGCAGGCACGTGCCGCGGCGCCGCGCACCGGCGGCCCCGGAGGCGGGCCGGGCTTCGGGCCGTCGGGCGGCGGCGCGCCGTCGGCCGGGATGGCCTCGCAGCTGCGCCAGCGCATGCTGCAGCGCTACCGCGAGGACTTCTCCGCCTTCCGCGCCAGCCTCGACGACGACCAGGCGCGCCGCTGGGACGCCGCCATGGCCAACCTCGTCGGCGCCACCCGCGCCACGGTCTACCGCCTGGCCGGGGGCCAGCCCGAGGCGGTGATGGTGCGCGTGGGCGCCACCGACGGCACCACCACCGAGATCTCCGGCGGCGTCCAGGCCGGCGACGTGCTGGTGACCGGCGAGCGTGCCGCGCGATGAGCGCCGATGTCCCGATCATCGAGACCCGGGCGCTGGGCAAGGTCTACTCCGCCGGCACCGAGGCGGAAGTCGTGGCCCTGAAGGACGTCGACCTGCGCATCGAGCACGGGTCCTTCGTCGCCATCATGGGACCGTCGGGTTCGGGCAAGTCGACGCTGATGAACCTGATCGGCTGCCTGGACACGCCCAGCACCGGGAGCTACCACTGCGACGGCGTGGACGTGTCGACGCTCGACGCCGAGGCGCTGGCCGCGCTGCGCCGCGAGCGCATCGGCTTCGTCTTCCAGGGCTTCCACCTGCTGCCGCGGATGACGGCGCTGGAAAACGTCGCCATGCCGCTGTCGTACGCCCGCGTGCCGGTGGCCGAGCGGCATCGCATGGCGGCCGAGGTGCTGGAGGCCGTGGGCCTCGGCGGCCGCACGGGCCATCGCCCGAACGAGCTCTCGGGCGGCCAGCAGCAGCGCGTGGCGATCGCGCGCGCGCTGGTCAACCGGCCGCCGCTGCTGCTGGCCGACGAGCCGACCGGCGCGCTGGACTCGAAGACCGGCGAGGAGATCCTGGCGCTGTTCAAGCGCCTGCGCGACGAGGGCCATACCGTGGTCCTCATCACCCACGATGCCGAAGTCGCCGCGCATGCCGACCGCACCTACGTGATCCGCGACGGCGAGCTGCATCCGGAGCACGCGGAGGCCGCGGCATGACCTTCGGCGACGTCATCCGCACCGCCGTCCACGCCCTGCGCGGCAACTGGATGCGCAGCGTGCTCACCTCGCTCGGCGTGATCATCGGCATCGCGGCGGTGATCGTCATGGTCTCGGTGGGGCAGGGCACCCAGGCCGAGATCGACAAGATGGTCTCGGGCCTGGGCTCGCAGCGCCTCGACGTCTCGCCCGGTTCGCGTCGCGGTCCCGGCGGCGTCCGTCAGAGCGGGGTGAGCTACTACACGCTGACCGAGGGCGACGTCGAGGCGATCCGCAGCGACATCCCCGAAGTGCAGTACGTGTCCGGCTCGCTCAACGGCAGCACCCAGGTGGTCTATGCCGAGAACAACTGGTCCAGCCGCTGGCAGGGCGTGCAGCCCGACTACTTCGACATCAACGCCTGGACCCTGGTCGAGGGCGAGGCCTTCGATGCCCAGGACTACGGTGGCGCGGCGAAAGAGGTGATCGTGGGCGAGACCGTGCGCCGCGAGCTCTTCGGCGACGAGCCGGCGATCGGGCAGACCGTGCGCCTGGGCCGCGTGCCCTTCGTGGTCGTCGGGGTGCTCGCGCCCAAGGGCCAGGGTGGCTGGGGCCAGGACCAGGACGACGTGGTGATGGTGCCGATGCAGACCGCGCGGCGCCGGCTGCTCGGCTCGATGGGCCTGCCGCCCGGCGCGGTGATGCAGATCGCGCTGACCGTGGCCGATGCCGACGACCTGGGCTACGTGCAGGGCGAAGTGGAATCGCTGCTGCGCCAGCGGCACCGGATCGCGCCGGGCGGCGAGGACGACTTCAGCGTGCGCAACATCTCCGAGATCGTGGCCACGCGCACCGCCACCACGCGGCTGATGTCGCTGCTGCTGGGCGCGGTGGCGACGATCTCGCTGATCGTGGGCGGCATCGGGATCATGAACATCATGCTGGTGTCGGTCACCGAGCGCATCCGCGAGATCGGCCTGCGCATGGCGGTGGGCGCGGGACCGTCCGACGTGCGCCGGCAGTTCCTTGCCGAGGCCATGCTGCTGTCGCTGGTCGGCGGCGCGCTGGGCATCGTGATCGGGGTGGCCGGCGCGCTGCTGGTGGGCCGCTTCGGCGACCTCCCGGTGGTACTCAACGGCCAGGTGGTGGCGATGGCCGCGGGCTTCTCGGTGGCGACCGGCCTGTTCTTCGGCTACTACCCGGCGCGCAAGGCCTCGATGCTCGATCCGATCGAGGCGCTGCGCTCGCAGTAGCCCACCTCGGGTCAACCCCATCCGGGGTGGCCCCGGGTTGGCGGGTCGGCGCGCGGGCGGGAGACTGCCCGCAACGCCAGCCGCCGCGCACGCGGACGGAGACACCCGATGACCGCCATCCACAACATCGCCTGGGGCGATACCCTCTCCCAGATCGCCCAGCGCTACGGCACCTCGGTCAACGCGCTGATGGACGCCAACGCGCAGATCAAGGACGCCGACCTGATCTACGCCGGCGACGCGCTCAGCATCCCGGGAACGACCGGCAGCGCCGGCAACGCGTCGGGACCGGGTGCAAGCGGCGTCGACGGGGTCAAGGGCGGTGGCCCGGTCAGCGGCAACAACGCCGCGGCCATCGCCGAGCAGTTCATCGGCCGCAACGCGGGCGAACTCAAGTTCAGCGACGAGCTTCCGATGCAGAGCTGGGTGCCGAACAACGTCAACTGCGCCAACTTCGTCTCGGCCTGCCTGCAGAAGGCCGGCCTGATCGATGCGGGCCAGGCGAGCGCGTCGGTGGACCAGCTGGCGAACAACCTCAAGGGCGACGGCTGGCAGACGGTGTCGCTGGCCAACGCCAGCCCGGGCGACGTGGTGCTGATGCAGCGCAACGGCCAGTCACACGTGGTGCTGTTCGCCGGCTTCGAGAACGGCCAGCCGAAGTTCATCGGCTCGAACAACGTCAATGCCGACGGTTCGCAGCGCATCAGCTGGGGCGGTGCATCGGGGAACTACGAGATCATCACGCCGCCGCGCTGACCCCGGTCGCGGCACGTGGGGCAGGGAGCCGGCGGATGCCGGCTCTTTCACGTTGACGGCCCAAGGGGCCGCCTAGAAGCCGAAGAGCGCGCGCGGTGCCGCGTGTTCCTGCGGCCATCCCAGCCAGGCCACGTCGCCGGGCCCGATCGCGAAGTCGACCATGTCCCAGGCTCCGTCCGCAGCGCCCGCCGGCGCGCCGGTCGTGGCCTCGGCCGCCTGCGGCAGGGCGGCCTGGTCGCGCGCGGCGGCTTCGGCCGGCGCCGCGGGACTGGCTCCGGTGGCCGCCACGCCGTCGCCGCCAGCGGCGGCGGCGTCGTCCGCGGAGATGGCCTCGCGTCGCAGCAGCGCGGCGTAGACATCCGACATTGCGCCCTGGCCGGCGGCTTCGGCGAAGCGCGTGCCCGAGACATCCGGGCGGCCGCCGCCCGGCGAGCGCATGTTGCCGAGCACGAAGACCCAGTTGCCGAGGCGGTCCATGCGTTCGACCGCGAGCTCCACCGAGGAGCCGAATTCGTCGCGCAGCGGGGCCGTCGCGGCCTGGAGCGCGGCGTCGTAGCCGGCCTCGCCGGCGCCCATCGGCTGTGGCTGGGCCTGTGCGAACGAAGGATTCATGCTGGCTCCCATGGCGAGGACGGTGATCGTCCCGAGGATAGCAGCGGCTCGGCGCATGGCTGGTCTCCTGTCCCGGCACTGTGACAGCGGCATCATCGCAGCCGCGCGTTTGTCCCCGGGTGAAGTGCCCTGGCGCCGCGACCCGGCCCCGCGCGCCGCCTTGTGGCAAAATTGGCCGCTTACTGGTCGGACGCGGCGGCTGATTCGCATGCAGTTCCCAACCCCGCGGTGCCCCATGGGCATCCGCATCCCCGCCGCCGGTCCTGCCGGCGCCCTGCCGGTCGCGCCGCCGCCCCGCAGTGCCGCGCGCTGAGCGGGTGGAACACGATGGCGGACGAAACCGGACACCTGCCGCGCGGCCCGGCGCGCATCCTGAAGGCGGCAGGCTGGTCGCTGCAGGGCCTGCGCGCGGCCTGGCTGCACGAGTCCTCCTTCCGGCTCGAGGTCTGCCTGTTCGCAGTGCTCGCGCCGCTGGGCGCGTGGCTCGGGCAGGGCGGGGTCGAGCGTGCCCTGCTGGTCGGTTGCCTGCTGCTGGTGCTGGCGACCGAGTTGCTGAACTCCGCGGTCGAGGCCGTCATCGCCCGCTATGGCGACGAACACCACGAACTCGCGGGACGCGCCAAGGACATGGGCTCGGCCGCCGTGTTCGTGCTGATGCTCAACGTGCTGCTGGTATGGGGCGCCATCCTCCTGCCGCGACTGCCATGACCGCCGCGCCCGCCGCGGCACCCGTTTCCCTCAGGACAAGCAAGCCATGATCGAACTCATCACCGACCCGCAGGTATGGATCCTGCTGGTCACGCTGGCCACGATCGAGATCGTGCTCGGCATCGACAACCTGGTGTTCATCTCGATCGCCGTGAGCCGGCTGCCGGCCGAGCGCCGCGAGTTCGCGCGCAAGTTCGGCATCGCGGTGGCCTGCATCACGCGCCTGGGCCTGCTGCTGACGCTGGCCTGGCTGGCCGGGCTGACCAGCGACATGTTCACGCTGTTCGGGCAGGGGATCTCGGTCCGCGACCTGGTGCTGATCCTCGGCGGCCTGTTCCTGATCGTGAAGGGCGCGATGGAGATCCGCTCGATCGTGATCGGCGAGCACGAGGACGTCGACGGCACCGGCAAGGTCGCGACCTCGTTCGGCATGGTGATCGCGCAGATCGCGGTGATCGACATCGTGTTCTCGCTCGACTCGGTCATCGCGGCGGTCGGCATGGCCGGCGACTACGTGCCGGTGATGGTGGCGGCGATCCTGATCGCGGTGGGCGTGATGCTGCTGGCGGCCGAGCCGCTGGGCCGCTTCATCG